>NZ_CP134605.1:1453333-1819166 GCF_031844685.1 Streptomyces sp. ITFR-21 | reverse complement strand
GCGGCGAGGTCCACCTGCGCCGGCTGTCCACGGCCACCGGCGGCTACCTCGGCACCGAACTCGCCGCGTCCTACTCCACGGACGGATCCCTCGACGGCAGCGTGGCCGCCCTGCCCGGCGGCACCCCGGCGGCCACCACGTACACATGGACCGTCGCCGTACCGCAGTACGGCGCCACCCGCCACACCACCTGGGCCGTCTCCGAACTCACCGGCTCCGACGGGGCCGGCGGCAGCGCCGACCTGACGGCACCCCGACTGTCGGCCTTCCCGCGCACCTTCACCGCCGTCACCACCCCCGACAGCGGATACCCGAGCCTGGACGCCGTCGCGCTGTCCGGCACCGGGGCGAGCGTGTACGCCGACCAGCAGGGCGCCGCACTGCGCTACACCCTGGACAGCCAGGAGGGCTACTCCGGCGTCCACAGCGGCCGGATCACGGTCCGCGGCCCGTCCGGGCAGACCGCCACCGGCGGCTTCTCCATCGGCTGGGACTGGAGCGAGGGCTACCAGGGCTGCGGCTACATCGACTGGCTCCAGCACCAGCTGCTGAGCTGCCGGGTGACCGTGCCGCTGCCGGCCGGCGCCGAGGAAGGAGACTGGACGGTCACCGAGGTCGACCTGACCAGCAACGCCGGGACCACCCACGCGTACACCGGGCTGTCCGAGGTGCCCGTGCACGTCACGTCGAACGCCGTACTGAGCGCCGACTCCATCGCCTTCGCCCCCGGCCAGGTCGACAGCTGGCAGCGCACCATCCAGACCTCGGCGCTCACGCTGCGCGCGTACGGCGCCCGGGACGGCGTCAGTTCGGTGCGGATCACCGACTGGAGCCCCAACTCCGGCTGCCTGCAACTGTCCACCACGCCCACCGTCGCCGCGGACGGCTCCCTGTCGGTGCCGGTACGGGCGCTGCCCGGCCTGTTCTCCTGCGGCGTGAGCGGACTGGTCGTCACCGACGGCCAAGGCGACCAGGCGGTCTACGGCGACGCCTACGGCGCCCCGCCGGTGAGCGCGACGCTCACCAACACCCCCGACACCGTCCCGCCGACACTGGACGGCGCCGCCACCCTCACCCCGGCCACCGTGGCGGCGGACGACCACGCCACCCAGATCGCGCTCACCCTGGACGTCGCCGCCTCCACCGCGGGTGTCAACGGCTACGACCTCGTCCTCAAGGACGCGGCCGGCACCCTCGTCCCGATCTCCTCCGGCGGCCTCCCGCTGACCTTCAGCGGCCCCCTGACCGTCTACTTCACCCTCCCCTGGGACTTCACCCCCGGCACCTACACCGTCGGCGTCCTCCTCCAGGACCAGGCCCGCAGAACCGCCGCCTACGACTACCCCTACGGCACCGCCACCCAGCCCCTCCCCGGCGGCCCGGTGACCCTGACGGTCACCCCGTAACCCGCGGCGCCCCGTACCCCCGGCCCCCGGAAGCCGTCCGCTTCCGGGGGCCGTGCGCCCGCCGGCTACTTGACGACGGTCAGCGGCAGGAGTTTCTTGCCGGTAGGGCCTACTTGTGGCCACGTGTCGAACTGCGGGCACACCCCGCAGTCGAAGCAGGGGGTCCAGCGGCAGTCGTCGACCTCGGTCTCGTCGAGGGCGTCCTGCCAGTCGGCCCAGAGCCAGTCCTTGTCGAGGCCGGAGTCGAGGTGGTCCCAGGGGAGGACCTCCTCGGCGGTGCGCTCGCGGGTGGTGTACCAGGCGAGGTCCGGGCCGGTGGCCGGGAGGGCGGCGGCGCACGCGCGCATCCAGCGGTCGTAGGAGAAGTGCTCGCGCCAGCCGTCGAAGCGGCCGCCGTCCTCGTAGACCGCGCGGATCACCGCGCCGACCCGGCGGTCGCCGCGCGACAGCAGGCCCTCGATGATGCCGGGCTTGCCGTCGTGGTAGCGGAAGCCGATGTTGCGGCCGTACTTCTTGTCGTCGCGGATCGCGTCGCGCAGTTTCGCCAGCCGCGCGTCGGTCTCTTCCACGCCGAGCTGCGGGGCCCACTGGAAGGGCGTGTGCGGCTTGGGGACGAAGCCGCCGATGGAGACCGTGCAGCGGATGTCGTTCTGGCCGGTGACCTCGCGGCCCTTGGCGATGACCCGCCTGGCCATCTCGGCGATCTGCAGGACGTCCTCGTCGGTCTCGGTGGGCAGGCCGCACATGAAGTAGAGCTTGACCTGCCGCCAGCCGTTGCCGTACGCGGTGGCGACGGTACGGATCAGGTCCTCTTCGGAGACCATCTTGTTGATGACCTTGCGGATCCGCTCGGAGCCGCCCTCGGGGGCGAAGGTGAGGCCGGAGCGGCGCCCGTTGCGGGTGAGTTCGTTGGCGAGGTCGATGTTGAAGGCGTCGACGCGGGTGGAGGGCAGCGACAGGCCGATCTTGTCCGCCTCGTAGCGGTCGGCCAGCCCTTTGGCGATGTCGGCGATCTCGCTGTGGTCGGCGGACGACAGCGACAGCAGGCCGACCTCCTCGAACCCGGTGGCCTTCAGACCCGCCTCGACCATCTCGCCGATGCCGGTGATGGAGCGCTCGCGCACCGGCCGGGTGATCATGCCGGCCTGGCAGAAGCGGCAGCCGCGGGTGCAGCCGCGGAAGATCTCCACCGACATGCGTTCGTGCACGGTCTCGGCGAGCGGGACCAGCGGCTGCTTGGGGTACGGCCACTCGTCGAGGTCCATGACGGTGTGCTTGGACACCCGCCACGGCACGCCGGAGCGGTTCGGCACCACCCGGGAGATGCGGCCGTCGTCGAGGTACTCGACGTCGTAGAAGCGGGGCACGTACACCCCGCCGGTCCGCGCCAGCCGCAGCAGCAGTTCGTCCCGGCCGCCCGGACGGCCCTCGGCCTTCCAGGCGCGGACGAGCCCGGTGACGGTCAGGACGGCCTGCTCGCCGTCGCCGATCACGGCCGCGTCGATGAAGTCGGCGATCGGCTCGGGGTTGAAGGCGGCGTGCCCGCCGGCCAGCACGATCGGGTCGTCGGTGGTGCGGTCCGCCGCGTTCAGCGGGATGCCGGCGAGGTCCAGCGCGGTGAGCATGTTGGTGTAGCCGAGCTCGGTGGAGAAGCTGAGGCCGAACACGTCGAAGGCTCGCACCGGCCGGTGGGCGTCCACGGTGAACTGGGGTACGCCGTGCTCGCGCATCAGCGCCTCGAGGTCCGGCCAGACGCTGTACGTGCGCTCGGCGAGCACGCCCTGCTGCTCGTTGAGCACCTCGTAGAGGATCATGACGCCCTGGTTGGGCAGTCCCACCTCGTACGCGTCGGGGTACATCAGGGCCCAGCGCACGTCTGCGGCGTCCCACTCCTTGACGGTGGAGTTCAGCTCCCCGCCCACGTACTGGATCGGCTTCTGTACGTGCGGGAGCAGCGGTTCCAGGCGCGGGAAGACCGACTCGACAGGCATCTCGGCGACTTTCATCAGCGGGCGGGGGGACTCTCGGGCGGCCCGGTCGGGACCCGGCAGAGGATGACCCTCAACGGTACCCGAGCCGGGGGCCCGGCCGTGCCGGGCACCGGGCCCCGTGCGGGCGCCGCCCGGGGGCCGGCGGGGGCGTGGTACGGAAGCCGGCGGGCGGAGCGCGCCCGGCGGACCGGGCGGACCCGCGGGCGGGCGGCGCCGATCGGGCCGGGCAAAGCGGTGGCCCCGCGCGGCGGCGGCCCGGCACACTGAGGCGGTGCCGCAGCTCATCGCGCCGGACGTGCTCGTCCACCACTCCTTCCTCGCCGCCATGGCCGAGTTCACCGCCGACGGGCGGGGGACCGCGGCGGACAACTCGATCGTCGGGCGCGACCTGCGGATCTGGTCGCGCCGCTGGCACGACCCGGCGGTCTTCGCCGAGTACGTCGCCGAGCAGCGCGCCGAGGCGTCGGCCAAGGGGCACCGGCCCGCGGGGTTCGTGCGGTGCACCAACCTGTGGTGGACCGAGGGTGAGGAGTTCCTCGGCCGAATTGCGGTACGGCACACTTTGACCACCTTCCTGCGCGAGTTCGGCGGCCACATCGGCTACGACATGCGGCCCTCGGCCCGGCGCCGCGGGCACGCCACCGCCATGCTCCGCGCCGCCCTGCCCTACGCCGCCGCACTCGGCATCGACCCGGCGCTGCTCACCTGCGACACCGGCAACACCGCCTCCCGCAAGGTCATCCAGGCGTGCGGCGGGGTCTTCGAGGACGAACACGGCGGCAAACTCCGCTTCTGGGTGCCGACGTCCTTCGGCTAGGGCCCGCCGCCGGGGGTCCTCGCGGTCGCGGGGTCCGGCCCGCGTATGTGCCGCGGTCCGGGCGGGACGGGGCGGACATGGCCTAGGTTCACCCGTATGAGAGTGGAAGGGGAGTCGTCGCGGCCGGGCGGTCAGGACCGCGACCAGGGGCCCGGCCGGGGCGACGGCTGGCTGGTCGTCGCGATCCGCATGCCCGCCCGGGTGCTCGCGCTGGTCGTCGTGCTGCCGGTGCGGCTGCTGTGGGACGTGCTGTGCGCGGCCGGGCGGGCGGCGCGGACGGCGGCCGACGTGCTGGGGCGCCGGGTGCTGTACCCGCCGGCGCGGCTGCTGGCGGTCGCGCTCGCCTGGCTGGTCCGGGTGCTCGCGGTGGTCCCGCTCGCCGCGCTGGGGCGGTACGTGCTGGTGCCGGCCGGCCGGGTGCTGGCGTGGGCGGTCGCGGCGGCCGCGCACTGGCTGCTGGCGGTGCCCGCGGCGGCCCTGTGGACGTATGTGCTGGCGCCGCTCGGGCGTGGGACGCGCTGGTGCCTGCTCGGGCTGGGCGCGGTCACCGCCTGGCTGGTCCGGGTGCTGGTGGCGGTGCCCGCAGGGTGGCTGTGGCGGGTCGCGGCCGTGCCGCTCGGCGTGGCCGCCGGGCTGGTTGCGGCGTTCCTGCTGCGCTGGCTGCTGGTCGTGCCGCTGGTGGCGCTGTGGCGGTACGCCGTCACGCCGGCCGGGCGCGGGGCGCGGTGGGTGCTGCGCGGCGCCTGGCGGGTGCTGGTCCTCCTGGTCGGGGTACTGGTGGTGGCGCCGTCGGTGTTCGTGTGGCGGCGGGTCCTGGTGCCGGTCGGCCGCGAGGTCGGGGCGGCGTTCGTGATGGCCTGGCGGATGGCGGCCTTCGTCTCGCGGGCGGTCGGGTGCGCGATCGGCCGGACGTTCCGGGTGCTGGTCGCCGTCCCCGCGGTGTGGGTGTGGCGGCGGACCGGCGGACCCTTCTTCCGCGCGCTGGGCCGGGCCGCCCGCTGGACCCGGCTGAACGTCCTGCGACCGGTTCGCGAGGCGGTGGCCGACGCCCGCCGGACCGTGCGGACCGCTGTGTTCGGCACTTCCGCGGCCCGGCCGCGCGGGTCGTCCACAGGTGGGCGGACGGTCGGCGAGAGGGTGCCGCGACGCGGCGTAACCTTGGACGAGTACGGGAAGACAACCCATCGTACGAAGGCGACCGCCCGTACGAAGACAACGAGGGACTGAACGACACTGGGCAAGCGACAGCCCGAAGGCCCGCCGCCCGCACCCACGGTGCAGCGCATCCGCCTGCGTTACACCAAGCGGGGCCGCCTCCGGTTCACCAGCCACCGCGACTTCCAGCGTGCCTTCGAGCGGGCGCTGCGCCGCGCCGACGTGCCGATGGCGTACTCGGCCGGCTTCACCCCGCATCCCAAGGTGTCGTATGCGAACGCCGCCCCCACCGGGGTCGGCAGCGAAGCGGAGTACCTGGAGATCGGGCTCGCCCGGACCTGCGACCCGGAACCGCTGCGACGGCTGCTGGACGAGTCGCTGCCCGCCGGGCTCGACGTCATCGAAGCGGTCGAGGCGCACACCGCGGGCCTCGCCGAACGGCTCGAGGCGTCCGTCTGGCAGGTACGGCTGGACGGCGTGACACCGCAGGACGCACGGCGGGCGGTGGCGGCGTTCCTGGCCGCGGACACCGTGGAAGTACAGCGCGGCTTCAAGAACGGCGTCCGCAGCTTCGACTGCCGGGCCGCGGTGACGCGGTTCGAGGTCGTCGGGGCGGACGGCGTGGACGACACGGCGGGCCCGGACCCCCGGGAGGTTGCAGACCTCCTGGAAACCGACACGAACCGGACCGGGGCGGGCCCCGATAGGCCACAGGACAGTGCCTGTGCGATACTGCGGCTGGTTGTGCGGCACTTGACACCTGCCGTGCGGCCTGACGACGTACTGTCCGGCCTCCAGGTGACGGCCGGCCTCGCGCCGCCGGTCCCCGCAGCGGTGACCAGGCTGGCGCAGGGGCCGCTCGCCGAGGGGTCCGGTACGGTCACCGACCCGCTCGCGCCAGATCGCGACGCCGTGGCGGTACCGGCCGGTTCCGCGTAGCTACGGCGTCACGCGTCGCCGACGCACCAGGGAGCCACCCGGGTCCGGCGCCGCTGACCACATGAGACTTTCGCCGGCCCCCTACGGGTGGGCAGGCGAGCGACACAGCAGCTCCCGTGCGGCGCCCGCGCCCCGGAGGCCGGCCCCGCGACCCAAGCGGCCACCGGCCCCGAACAGGACACGGCGCCCGGGAGCACGACGGGAGCAATGCCCGAATGCCCGACCAGACCGATCCGACCACGTCCGGTACGAACCCGGAAACGACCACCGCAGCCGCGGACGAGACCGCGGCGCCCCGCCGCCGTCGGCGCGCCGTCTCCCGGCCCGCCGGACCCCCGGTGGGCGAGGCCCCGGCCGCGGAGGAGAGCGGCGGGACCGCCCCCGACGAGGCGCCGGCCGCGCCGCGCCGCCGGGCCACCCGCAAGACCGCCGCCTCAGCCGCCGAGGGTGCCTCCGACGGCGCCGCCGAGGAGGCGCCGGCTCCGGCGCGGGCCCGCAGGACCCGCAAGACGGCGGCTTCCGCCGAGCCGGCGGACAGCGGCAGCGCCGCCGACACCGCCGCCTTCGACCCCGCGGCCGAGCAGGCCCCCGCGCCCCCGGCCCGGCGCCGCGCCACACGCAAGGCGACCGCGGCGGCGGGCGCGCCCGCCGCCACCCCGGACGCCGTCACGGCCGGGGCGGACGCCGACCCGGCCCCGCCGGCCGCCGCGGAGACCTCCGGGCCGGCCGAACCCGAGGCTCCGGCCGCTCCGGCCCGGCGCCGCGCGACCCGTAAGGCGACCGCTCCGGCGGGCGCCCCCGCGGCCACCGCCGGGAGCGACACCGAGCCGTCGGCCGCGGTCGGCGCGGCCGGCACCACCGCGCCCGAAGCCGCGGCCGGCACCACCGCGCCCGAAGCCGCGGCCGACACCTCCGACACCTCCGACGCCGCGGCCCCGCCGCGCGCCCGGCGCCGCGCGACCCGTAAGGCCACCGCGCCGGCCGGCGCGCCCTCGGCCACCGCCGACTCCGCCGACGGCACCGCCCCGCCCGTACGCGCCGCCGACGCCGGTGACACCGCCCCGCCGGCCGCCCCGCAGACGTCCACCGGCGCGGGCGGCACCGCGGCCGCCGGGGACGAGAGCCCGTTGGGCGACGCCGCGCCGCCGCGTACCCGGCGCCGCGCCACGCGCAAGGCGACCGCTCCGGCCGGCGCGCCGGCCGACTCCGCCGGTTCCGCGGGGGACGTCGGCCTGCCCGCGCCCGCCGCCGCGGACACCGAGCACGCCGGCGACTCGGCGGACGCTCCCGCGCCCGCCGCCGACACGGCCACCGGCGCGGCGGACACCGCCGCCCCTGTGCCCGACACCTCCGACGCCGCGCCCACCCGCGCTCGTCGGCGCGCGACCCGCAGGGCGAGCGCCCCCGAGGGCGCGCCCGCCGCCGCCGAGCCGGTGGCCGGGGGCGCCGCGGCGACCGGCACCGAGCCCGCTGCCGCCGTGGCCGCCGACGCGGCCGACGACACCGACACCACCTCCGACGCGGCGCCCACCCGCGCTCGTCGGCGCGCGACCCGCAGGGCGAGCGCCCCCGAGGGCGCGCCCGCGGCGGACACCGCCGACCCCGGGCCCGCCGCGGGCACCCGTATCGACGGTGCGGAGCCGCCCGCCGCCCGAGGCGCCCGTACGCCTGCCGCCGAGAGCGACAGCCGGGCGAGGCGGCGCGGCCAGAAGGGGAACACGGTCCCGACCTTCTCCGCGGGAGAGGGCTCGCGCAGGCTGCGGCCCGGCGCGCTGGCCCCCCAGGACGACCGTGACCAGCGGGACGACCGCGACGAGCAGGACGGCGGGCAGGCGTACGCCGTGAGCTCGTACACCGGCAAGGCGTTCCGGGACGGCGACGGATGGGGCGTCGAGGTCGAGGACGCCTACGAGATCCGCGGCTACGGCGAGACCGTCGAGGAGGCGACCGCAGAGGCGGCGGCCGCCGTGGCGGAGGCGTTCGGCCTGGTCGCCGGCTCGGTGGCGATCAAGGTTCGCGCCGCCGAGGACGAGGCGCCGCAGGGCCGCGGCCGGCGGCGTGCCGCCCGGCCCGCGGTGGCCGTCTTCCAGCCGCCGGTGTTCCAGGCGCCCGTCACCGCGGTCGCCGTCCCGGCGGCCGAGGACGTGGACGACACGGACGACAGCGCCGACAGCGCCGACGACGAGCACGGCGACGAGCCCGAGGGCCGCACCCCGCGCCGCCGCCGGCGCCGTCGTGGTGGCGCGGGCGAGCCGGTCGCGGCCGCGGCGGTCGTCGCCGACGAGCCCGAGATCGAGGACGCCGACGACGAGTCGGACGACACCGACGAGGGCGTCGAGACCGACGAGGACGAGCGCCCGTCGCGGCGCCGTCGCCGCGGTGGCCGCCGCCGTCGCCGCGGTGACGCGGCCGAGCAGGACCAGGACCAGGAGGACGGTCCGCTCGCGGGCGGGTCGGCCGAGGACGGCGACGAGCCGCGCGAGGAGGACGAGGCCGGCGACGAGGCGGCCGACGACGAGCACGGCGGTTCCAGCTCCAGCCGGCGCCGCCGCCGGCGCCGCCGCCGTGGTGCGGACGCGGCCGGGGAGGACGGCGGCGGTGTCGCCGACGACCCGGAGCGTACGGTCGTCAAGGTCCGCGAGCCCCGCCAGCGGTACGAGGGCGGCACCGGCGTCGACGAGGTGCAGTCCATCAAGGGCTCCACCCGGCTGGAGGCCAAGAAGCAGCGCCGCCGCGAGGGCCGCGAGCAGGGCCGCCGCAGGGTGCCGATCATCACCGAGGCCGAGTTCCTGGCCCGCCGCGAGGCGGTCGAGCGCGTCATGGTGGTCCGGCAGAACGGCGAGCGGACCCAGATCGGCGTCCTGGAGGACAACGTCCTCGTCGAGCACTACGTCAACAAGGAGCAGGCGACCTCGTACGTCGGCAACGTCTACCTGGGCAAGGTCCAGAACGTGCTGCCGTCCATGGAGGCCGCGTTCGTCGACATCGGCAAGGGCCGCAACGCGGTGCTCTACGCCGGCGAGGTGAACTTCGAGGCGCTCGGCCACTCCGGCGGCCCGCGCCGGATCGAGTCCGCGCTCAAGTCCGGCCAGCCGGTGCTGGTGCAGGTCACCAAGGACCCGATCGGCCACAAGGGCGCCCGCCTCACCAGCCAGGTCTCGCTGCCCGGCCGGTACCTGGTCTACGTGCCCGAGGGCTCGATGACCGGCATCAGCCGCAAGCTGCCCGACACCGAGCGGGCCCGGCTCAAGGCGATCCTGAAGAGGATCGTCCCCGAGGACGCGGGCGTCATCGTGCGCACCGCCGCCGAGGGCGCCAGCGAGGAGGAGCTGCGCCGCGACGTCGAGCGGCTCCAGGGCCAGTGGTCGGAGATCCAGAAGCGGGCCAAGGGCGGCAGCAATGCGAACGCGCCGACGCTGCTCTACGGCGAGCCGGACATGACCGTCCGGGTGGTCCGGGACATCTTCAACGAGGACTTCACCAAGGTCATCGTCAGCGGTGACGAGGCGTGGGCGACGATCCACCAGTACGTCGCGAACGTCGCACCCGACCTGGCCGACCGGTTGTCGCGCTGGACGTCGGAGGTGGACGTCTTCGCGACGTACCGCATCGACGAGCAGCTGCTCAAGGCGCTGGACCGCAAGGTGTGGCTGCCGTCCGGCGGTTCGCTGGTGATCGACAAGACCGAGGCGATGGTCGTGGTCGACGTCAACACCGGGAAGTTCACCGGCCAGGGCGGCAACCTGGAGGAGACGGTCACCCGCAACAACCTGGAGGCGGCCGAGGAGATCGTCCGGCAGCTGCGGCTGCGCGACCTCGGCGGCATCGTGGTGATCGACTTCATCGACATGGTGCTGGAGTCCAACCGCGACCTGGTGATGCGGCGGCTGCTGGAGTGCCTGGGCCGGGACCGGACCAAGCACCAGGTGGCCGAGGTGACCTCGCTGGGCCTGGTGCAGATGACCCGCAAGCGGGTCGGCCAGGGTCTGCTGGAGTCGTTCTCCGAGACGTGCGTGCACTGCAACGGGCGCGGCGTCATCGTCCACATGGACCAGGCGACGACGATCGGTGGCGGCGGCAAGCGCGCCAAGCGGCGCAACGGGCGCGGCGGCGGCACGGGTGTGGAGGAGGCGCACGAGCACGAGCATGTGCTGGACGCCGAGGACGCCGAGGACGCCGATGCCGCCGGGACCGACGCCGAAGCGGACGAGCTGCCCGAGCTGGAGCCGCTGGAGGTCGGCGAGTCGGACCTGGTGCCGACGGTGGGCGACCCCGAGGAGGAGTGGTTCGGCAGCGCCGCCGAGGCGGAGGCCGCCGCGGGGCCGCGCGGCCGTACCCGGCGCCGCGGCTCCCGCAAGGCGACCGCCCCGGCGGGCGCGCCCGCGGCGGCGGACCGGGTGCCGGAGACGGCCGTGGTCGTGGTGCCGGTGAGCGAGCCGGACATCGAGCCGGCCGCCGAGCTGGAGGTCTCCACCGAGCCGCCGGCCCGTACCCGGCGCCGTGCCACGCGCAAGGCGACCGCCCCGGCCGGCTCGCCGCCCGCGGCGGAGGAGGCGGTCGTGGTCGTCACGCACGAGCCGGTGGTGGTGGCCGCCGGGCCGGACGCGCAGGTCGCCGAGGTCGAGACGGCCGAGGCGGTGGAAGCGGTGGCGGAGGCCGGGGTCTCGGCCGAGCCGCCGGCCCGTACCCGGCGCCGTGCCACGCGCAAGGCGACCGCCCCGGCCGGCTCCCCGGTCGCCGCGGCTGAGGAGGAGGCGGTCGTGGTCGTCACCAACGCCGCTCCCGCCGAGGACGGTTCGGCCGACGCCGCCGAGCCCGAGCCGAAGAAGCGGGCGCCGCGCAAGGCGGCGGCCAAGAAGACGGCGAAGAAGGTGGCGACCAAGAAGGCCGCCGCGAAGAAGACGACGACGACGGCCAAGAAGACCGCCGCGAAGAAGACGGCGTCCCCCGCCGAGCAGTAACCTCCCGGCGGGCGGGGGCGAACCACCCCCGCCCGCCCGCCCGAGCGCCGCGCCGGCGCGCTCGCCCGGAGGCGGCCCGCTCCAACGCCCGCCCGTCGCCTGGAGGCGGCCCGCCGCGGAGGTTGTTCCCGCGGGCCGCCGCCCGCCCGCTCCAACGCCGCGCGAGCCCGGTCGCCTGCGATGTCCGCTCCTCGCCGAACCGCCTCCGGCG
This sequence comes from Streptomyces sp. ITFR-21, assembly GCF_031844685.1. NCBI lineage: Bacteria > Bacillati > Actinomycetota > Actinomycetes > Kitasatosporales > Streptomycetaceae > Actinacidiphila > Actinacidiphila sp. ITFR-21. Next base: position 1,807,686 of record NZ_CP134605.1, on the reverse strand, counting down.
GGCCTGCCCGGGTAGGCCGGCGGCAGCCAGGGCACAGGTCCGAGGCGGGCGCGCCGGGGTGGATTTGACCCTGCCGGAGGCACTCCGTAGTCTTGACCTTCGGCGTTTCTGCGCCTTTCTCCTGAGCACATTCCTCCCGGCGGCCTTCGCGGCGGCAAGGAGAGGCCCCCCTCGCGGTTTACGGGACGGCTGGCATCAGGGGCCCGATTCGAGCGAGAGAGTGAGTTCCGCGTGTACGCGATCGTGCGTAGTGGTGGCCGCCAGCACAAGGTGGCCGTCGGCGACATCGTCGAGGTTGACAAGATTCCCACCGGCAAGGTCGGCGACCCGGTCGCGCTCTCGACGCTGCTCGTGGTGGACGGCGACGCGGTCACCAGCGACCCGTGGGTGCTGGCCGGGATCAAGGTCGAGGCCGAGATCGTCGACCACCACAAGGGCGTGAAGATCGACATCCTGCGCTACAAGAACAAGACCGGTTACCGGCGCCGTCAGGGCCACCGCCAGCAGTACACGGCGCTGAAGATCACCGGCATCCCCGCGGCTGCGAAGTAAGGGACTGAGGAGAGATGGCACACAAGAAGGGCGCATCGTCCACTCGGAACGGTCGCGACTCCAACGCTCAGCGGCTCGGCGTGAAGCGCTTCGGCGGTCAGGTCGTCAGCGCCGGTGAGATCATCGTCCGCCAGCGCGGCACCCACTTCCACCCGGGCTCCGGCGTCGGCATCGGCAAGGACGACACGCTGTTCGCCCTCGCCGCCGGCGCGGTCGAGTTCGGTACGAAGCGCGGCCGTCGCGTCGTGAACATCGTTCCGGCCGCCTGATCCAGGCGCCGTCGAGCGACAGAGCACCATCTCCGAGGGCGGACCCCCTTCCCGGCAACGGGAGGCGGGACCGCCCTCGGCGCGTTAGCACACGTGAGAATCCGCACGATCCCGTACGTAACTGGAGGAAGCAACCATGACCACCTTCGTGGACCGCGTCGAGCTGCATGTCGCCGCGGGTAACGGAGGCCACGGCTGCGCCTCCGTGCACCGGGAGAAGTTCAAGCCGCTCGGCGGACCCGACGGCGGCAACGGCGGCCGGGGCGGCGACGTGATCCTGGTGGTCGACCAGGACGTCACCACACTGCTGGACTACCACCACAGCCCGCACCGCAAGGCCACCAACGGCAAACCCGGCGAGGGCGGCAACCGCTCCGGCAAGGACGGTACGGACCTGGTGCTGCCGGTGCCCGACGGCACGGTCGTGCTGGACAAGGACGGCAACGTGCTGGCCGACCTGGTCGGCCAGGGCACCACGTACGTCGCCGGGCAGGGCGGGCGCGGCGGCCTCGGCAACGCGGCGCTGGCGTCGGCGCGGCGCAAGGCGCCCGGTTTCGCGCTGCTCGGGGAGCCCGGCCAGGCACAGGACGTGGTGCTGGAGCTCAAAACCGTCGCCGACGTGGCGCTGGTCGGCTACCCGAGCGCCGGCAAGTCCTCGCTCATCTCGGTGCTGTCGGCGGCGAAGCCGAAGATCGCCGACTACCCGTTCACCACGCTGGTGCCGAACCTCGGGGTGGTGAACGCCGGTTCGACCGTCTACACGATCGCGGACGTACCCGGGCTGATCCCCGGCGCGAGCCAGGGGCGGGGTCTGGGCCTGGAGTTCCTGCGGCACGTCGAGCGCTGCTCGGTGCTGGTGCACGTGCTGGACACCGCGACCCTGGAGTCGGACCGGGACCCGCTGACCGATCTCGACGTGATCGAGGCGGAGCTGCGCGCGTACGGGGCGGGGCTGGAGGACCGGCCGCGGATGATCGTGCTCAACAAGATCGACGTGCCCGACGGCCACGACCTCGCCGAGATGATCAAGCCGGACCTCCAGGCCCGGGGGTACCAGGTCTTCGAGGTGTCCGCGGTCTCCCACGCGGGCCTCAAGGAGCTGTCATACGCGCTGGCGAAGGTCGTCGCCGACACGCGCGCCGCCCAGCCCGCCCAGCAGTCCACCCGGGTCGTCATCCGCCCGCAGGCCGTCGACGACGCGGGTTTCACGGTGGTCCAGGAGGAGGACGGCCTCTTCCGCGTACGCGGCGAGAAGCCCGAACGCTGGGTCCGCCAGACCGACTTCGCCAACGACGAGGCCGTCGGCTACCTCGCCGATCGGCTCAACCGCCTCGGCGTCGAGGACGAACTCGTCAAGGTCGGCGCCCACGCGGGCGACGGCGTCGCCATCGGCTCCGACGACGACGCGGTCGTCTTCGACTGGGAGCCCTCCCTCGCCGCCGGCGCCGAAATGCTCGGCCGCCGCGGCGAGGACCACCGTTTCGACGCGCCGCGTGCGGCGGTCACCCGTCGTCGTGAGCGTCAGGTGGAGCGGGACGAGTCGGATGAGGAGTTCCGGGGTTTCGATCCGTTTGCGTAGGCGGCGGGGGTGGGGGGCCTGGACGGAGTCCAAAGGGTTCGACCCGTTTGCGTAGGCCGGGGAAGGCGGGGGCCGGGCGGGGCGGGGGTCGGTGGAGGGGCGCGGGGGTGGCGGGGCGTTCGGGGACGTTCGGCGGGATGTTCCGGACCGGGACCCCGCGAATTCACCCCGGTGTGCGCGAGCGAAGCCGACAAATACTACGCTTGGGCGCTTGAAGGCCGATCAGAAGCGAGGGTCCTTGATGGCACGCGTCAGCGTCGTCGTGATCACCTACAACGACGCCGAACATGTCACCACCGCCGTGGAATCGGCCCTCGCGCAGGGTGACGCGATCGGCGAGGTCATCGTCGTGGACGACTGCTCCACCGACGGCACCGCCGAGGTCCTCGCCCCCCTGCTCGCCGCCAACGCCCGGCTGCGCCTGGTGCCGCGCGCCACCAACAGCCGGGGCTGCGGCACCCCCCGCAACGACGGTATCGGCGCCGCCGCCTTCCCGTACCTGCTCTTCCTGGACAGCGACGACGTCCTGCCGCCCGGCGCCGTCGACGCCCTGCTGCCGCCGGCCGAGCGGTACCGCGCCGACGTGGTGGCCGGCCAGGCGATCCGCCGTGAACTGCCCGGCGGCCGGGAGACGGTGTGGGCGCCGCAGCTCTACGACCGCGCCGCCGGTGCCACCCTGCCCGGCACCATCCTGCAGGGCATCGCCGAGCACCCCGAACTGCTCTGGGACACCCTGTCGGTCAACAAGCTCTATCGCACCTCCTTCCTCCGCGACCGCCGCCTCACCTTCCCCGACGGCGCCTTCCACTACGAGGACTTCGTCTTCACCGCCCGGCTCTACGCGGCCCGCCCGCGCATCGTCTTCACCGACGCCCCGGTCTACGTGTGGAACGTCCGCCGCCAGGCCGCCACCTTGTCCATCTCGCTGCGCCGGGCCGACATCGGCAACTGGCGGCACCGGGTGGCCGCCCACCGCGGCGTGGTGGACACCCTGCGGGACGCGGGCGCGTACGGCCTGGCGGAAGCCGCGCAGGCGAAGTTCCTCGACTACGACCTGCCCATGTACATAAGGGAGCTGCCGCAGCGCCCGGCCGCGTACGTCACCGAGTGGTGGCGGTCGGCCCGCGACTACGTGGGCGGCTTCGACCGCGAGGGCGTCGCGCTGGCCACGGTCCCGGCCCGCTGGACGGTCCGTGCGCTGACCGCGCCGGGCGCCAACGACCCCGAGCCCGGCGCCGCCGGGATCGGCCGGCTGGTGGAGCTGGCCGCCCGCCCGCCGCGGCTGATCCCACCGTACGGCACCACGCCGCCGCCGGAGCTGGCCGAGCTGGGCCCGGCGGAGCTCCCGGTGACGGTGGACGCCCGGGTGCACACCGGCACCCACACCCGGCTGGACCTGCGGGTGCACGAGCTCTACGGGCGGCTGGGCGCGCTGCACCCGGTGGCGCTGCGGGTGGAGCTGACCGAGCGGGGCACCCCGAAGGCCGCGATCGCGGTGGAGGCGCCGCTGGTGCGGGAGGGCGGCGGCTGGACCGGCGCGCTGCGGCTGAACACCGCCGACCTCGCCCGCAGCGGCCGGCTCGCGATCTGGCACATCAGCGCCGAGATCCGCTACGCCGGCACCGACCAGCGCACCCCGGTCGAGGTGCGCGCCGCCGACGGCCAGGAGGTACGGCGCGGCGCGGTGGTCCGGCCGACCGGCCAGGTGCTGCTGGTGCAGGCGCACATCACCGCGGGCCGCGCGCTGATCCTGCGGGTCGCCGACGGCGTCCAGGGCGCGCGAAGGGTCGCCGGCGGCCGGCTGCGCAGGATGCTAGGCCGCTGAATCCCATGATGTTCAGACCGGCGACACAGCTGGGGGACAGGAAATCCGCCCAATCTGGACAGCCGGGGCCCGGTGGCCTAGCGTTCTCCGGACGATCGCATTCCGTTCCCGGACGAGTCACCGACGAGTCATTTCCGAGTCATCCCTGAGCCACCCACGAGGCGCGAAGAGGTCGACCGCATCACCATGGCGATACGAGGCACCCGGACAGACGCGGCGTCCCCGCCGCTGCCCAAACGCCTGGACTCGCTGACCAGCCTGCGGTTCTTCGCCGCGTTCGCCGTCTTCACCTTCCACTTCACCGGCAACGGCGGCGAGACCGGCTTCGGGCGGGTGCCGGTGATCTTCCCGTACTCGATGATCGGCGGGCAGGGCGTCACCTTCTTCTTCGTGCTCTCCGGCTTCCTGCTGATGTGGGTCTTCAAGCCGCACGAGCACCCCGGGGTCTTCTACTGGCGGCGGGTCGGCCGGATCTGGCCCGCGCACCTGGTCGCCCTGCTGCCGGCCGTCCAGGCGTACTACGTGATGGCGCACCTGACCATCGACTGGCCGAGCCTGATCCTGTCGGTGTTCCTCGTCCAGACCTGGCCGCCGCACGTCTATCCGACGCTGCCGGGCAACGAGGTCACCTGGACGCTCAGCGTCGAGCTGCTCTTCTACCTGCTGTTCCCGCTGCTGGGCCGGCTCGCGCAGCGCTGCCGCACCCGGGTGCTGGTGTCGGCGACGGCGCTGGGCCTGATCGGCATGTGGCTGACCGACTGGCTCGCGGTGCTCAACGCCGCCCCCGCCACGGCGAGCTGGATCATGCGGCTGCCGGTGGTGTACCTGCCGGAGTTCCTGCTCGGCATGACGGTCGCGCTCGCCGTCAGGCGCGGCTGGCGGCTGCCGCTGCGGCCGGTGGTGCCGGTGCTGCTGCTGGCCGGCTACGTCGGGGTCTACTACAAGGGCCGGCCGAACTTCGCGGTCGGGGTGGACCAGCAGCTCGACTACACCCTGCGGCCGGTCATCGCGATCCTGTCGGTGCTGATCATCCTGGCGTTCGTGCAGCGGGAGGTGCGCGGGCGGCGCGGGCTGCTCAACACCAGGCCGCTGGTGCTCCTCGGCGCGTGGTCGTACTGCTTCTACCTGCTCCACCACTCGCTGAGCCGGATCGCCACCTACCTCTGGGGCCGGCTGCCTGACGACAACTGGGCGCTGCTCAGCCTGCTCGCCATGGGCGTCGTCGGGAACGCCCTGGCATGGCTGCTGTTCCGCTACGTGGAGGAGCCCGGCGAGCGCTGGATGCGCCGGCACACGCCGAAGCGGTGGCTGGAGCGGGGCGGGACGCCCGTACCCGGCCAGAGCCGGCCCGCCGGGGCCGGTCCCGGGACAGCCGCCGGGTGCGAGCCCCGGCCCGTCCCGGAGCCCGCCAACCGGTAGCCGGGCGGACCCGGACGAGCGCACAATCCGTCGCCTGCCCCGCCGGGCGGCTGTCCGCGGGACAGCCGCCCGCCCTATAGCCGCCCGCCGCGCAGCCGCACGCTCACAACTGCCCGCCGGGCAGCCGCACGGCCGGACCGGCCGGATGAGCGGACCGGCCGAGCCCCGTCGCGGGATCATCCCGCTGACCCGCTGACCCGCTGACCCGCTGACCCGCTGACCCGCTGACCCGCTGACCCGCTGACCCGCTGACCCGCTGACCCGCTCAGCGCTCCAGGAAGGCGAAGAGCTCCTCCCAGCGGGTGGTGATGGCCTCGGGGGTGTAGCGCTGGACGCTGCGCCGGGCCAGCTCGCCCATCCGGTCCCGCTCGTCGCCGTCGTTCATCAGCCGGACCAGCCGGCGGGCCAGCTCCGAGGTGTTGCCGGGCCGGGCCAGCAGGCCGTCCACGCCGTCGTCGACGATCTCGTGCACGCCCGGCGCGCAGTCGAAGGCCGCGCACGGCAGTCCGCAGGCCATCGCCTCCAGCAGCGCCAGCGGGAAGCCCTCGCCGCGCGAGGACTGGACGAACACCGAGGCGGCCCGCAGCGCGCCCGGTACGTCCGCGGTCTGCCCGGCCCACTCCACCGAGTCGTCCAGGCCCAGCTCCGCGCACTGCCGCCGGAGCGGCTCCGCCAGCTCGCCGGCGCCGTGGATCCGCAGCCGCCAGCCGGGCGCCAGCGGGGCCGCCTCCGCCCAGGCGTCGAGCAGCATGTCGATGCCCTTCTGGTGGCTGAGCCGTCCCACGCTGGCCACCACCTTCTCGGTGCGCGGCGACGGCACCTCCGGCATCATCGGCAGCGGATTGGGCATGAAGCCGACGTTGTTCAGACCGCGGCCCGCCCACAGGTCCGCGTCCTCCTGGGTGAGCAGCACCAGCCGGTCCACGCCCCGGAAGAGCCTCTCCACCCGCTGGAAGCGCGAGGACTGCCGCGAGTACGCGTACGACTCGTGGCTCATCCCGATCACCCGGTGACCCGCGGTGTCCGCGACCGCCACCCATTCCATCGCCCACACCTGGGTGACGATGATCACGGCGCCGGGGCGCGCCGCCCGGAACAGCGCGGAGAGCTTCGCGGCGGCCTGCCGGACGCCCCTGTCGCGGGCCGCCTCCCGGAGCCGGGCCGCCGGGTTGGCCCGGCCCAGCGGCGACTTCGGCCGCCGGCCGGGCGGCCGGACCTCGTAGAGCGTGACGGCGTCGAACGGCGGATGGCCGCCGAGGTCCATCGGCACCTCGGGCGGAGCGACGCCGACGACGGTCACCCGGTGGCCGCGGGCCGCGAACAGCCCCGCCATCTGGGCCTGCCAGCGGGCCACCCCGCCGAGCTCGTTGACCTCGTTGGCGACGAAGAAGATGTCACGCGGCGCGGACGGCCGCACTGCGGGCTCGGTCATCGCCGGGTCCCCCCTGCCGGGCCGAAGAAGCGGTCCGCGATCGCGGCCGCCGCGTCGCCGTGGTCGTACTCGCCGTACCGGGCCACGAAGTCCCGCACCTGGTCGCCGTACTTGGTCCGGACCGCGTCGAGGTCGGCCAGCGTGGTGAAGAGCTCCTCCTGGGTCCGTGCCACCGGACCCGGCGCCTCCTCCAGCAGGTTGAAGTACGTGCCGCGGATGTCGTGCGCGTACTCCTCCCAGTCGTAGGCGTAGAAGACGATCGGGCGCCCCAGCAGCGCGTAGTCGAACATCACCGAGGAATAGTCGGTGACCAGCGCGTCGGCGAGCAGCAGCAGCGGGGTGATGTCGGGTACCGCGGTGACGTCGACGAGCCGGCCGGCGACCGACGGCGGCAGCGTCACCTTGTTGAGGTAGTGCGAGCGCACCAGCAGGGTGAACTCCGCGCCGAACCGGTCGGCGAACGCCTCCACGTCGAAGGGCGGCTCGAAGGCCCGCACCTTGCCGTCGGCCGCCGCCCGGAACGTCGGCGCGTACAGCACCACCGGCAGCCCGTCCCGCAGCCCCAGCCTCTCGGCCAGCTCCCGCGCCTCGGGCGGCCGCCCGACCGCCGTCCGGGCCCGTACCAGGGCGTCGTTGCGCGGATACCCGGTGCGCAGCAGTTTGTCGTCCGGCAGCCGGTAGGCGCGGGCCAGGGTCCGTACGTCGTGCTCGGAGCGGACCACGAAGTGGTCGAACCGGTCCAGCGCCCGCTGGTAGTCCCGCTGGTCGCCCTCGGACATGATCCGGTACTTCGGCTCGTCGAAGCCCATCCGCTTGAGCGCCGAGCCGTGCCAGGTCTGGATATACGTGGTCTCGGGCCGTTTGGACAGCTTGAGCGGGTAGCCCTGGTTGTCGATCCAGAACTCGGCCTGGGCCAGCGCCCGCAGGTACTTCCACGACCACCGCCGGACCAGCTCCGCGTCCCGCGGGTAGTCCGCCGGCGGCTTCTTGCCGTCGTAGGACCAGACGGCGTGCACGGGGGCCTTGCGGCGGCGCAGCTCCTCGTGGATCGCCCGCGGGCTGTCGCTGTACTGCTTGCCGAGGTGGCTCTCGAAGACGACGGTGCCCTTGCGCACCGGCAGCACCCTGACCATCCGCTCGTAGCCCCGGACCTTGGCCGGCCCCGAGTCGAGGCGGCGGCGGGTGGCACGCGCCTTGCGCAGCACCGACTTGGCGGCGCGGCCGGTCGCGCCCTGGAGGTTGCGGTCCAGCAGCGCACGGCCGGTCCTGGCGGCCCTGCCGTGCTGGGCGAGCACGAAGGCCAGGTGGCCGCGGGCGGAGACCTCGGGCCGCAGGCGGTCGGCGGTGGCCCGGGTGAGCAGCGGGCGGACCTCGATCGCGCCGACGTCCTCCAGGTCGGTGTTGCCCGCGGTGATCTTGCCCGTGGTGGTCCGGCCGTCGGCGGTCAGCCGCAGCCGGATGTCCCACACCTCGTCGAGGACGCCCAGCGGGCGGAGCATCCGGCGCAGCGGCACCTCGGCGTGCCAGCTGATGAAGTCGCCTTCGTGGCGCACCGCCGGCACCGGCACCCGGTAGCTGCGCAGGCTCCGGCGGCGGGCCTTGAACTCCAGCTCGGCGGTGAGCCGCGCGGCCGGCGGGACGACGCCCAGCGGGTTGACGACCCGGCCGTCCAGGACCACGCCGGAGGCGTCCTCGTGGTAGCCGGTGAGCTCGTCGCGCAGCGACAGGGAGTCCAGCGCGACGGTGTGGTAGCCCTGCTCGGTGACGTCCAGTATGGCGCGGGCGTGCGGGTCGTCCAGGTGGTCCGCGCACCAGTAGACCCGGCCGTCCCGCTCGACCAGCGGCGACGACACCTTCCTGCGGTTGATCAGGGTGTCGATGGCCGGCATCAGGTTCGGCCAGTCCTCCTGGAGCAGCAGGTAGGCGCAGATCGCGTGGATCGGGTCCAGCGCGTCGAACGCCTGCCGCGGGAAGTCCCGGGTGTAGCCGTTGGCCATCTCGGCGAACCGGTGGCGGTAGCCGTCGTCCAGGAAGGGCAGGTCGCGCAGGTAGAGCACCAGGTCGTGCTTGAGGAACTTGACGTCCTTGTGCAGCCGCAGCGCGTCCAGGCCGCGGCGCTCCAGGATCGCGTCCACCCGGCGGTGGATCTCCAGCCGGTCGGCGAAGTTGTTGATCTCGTGGCGCCGGTTGCTGATGGATTTCGCCTGGGTCTTCTCCACCACGTTCCAGTGGTAGACCGTCTGCGGAATGAGGGTGATCCGGTCGGCCGCCAGATAAGCCTGCGCGGAGAAGAGCAGGTCCTCGTAGTGGATTCCGCGCGGAAAGCTGAGCTGATTTTCCAGCAGGAATTCCCGGCGGTAGCACTTGTTGGTGGAGAGGGTGTCGAAGACGAAGAGGTCGGGCAGCTCCGTGATGCTTTCGATGGTCCGGGTGGAGCGGTACAGCCACGGGTACCAGTCGACGCGCTTGTTGTGGCGGCTGTCCACGTGGACCCGTACGCACTTGCCCGAGACCAGGTCGGCGCCGGTCCGCTCGGCGGCTTCCAGCATGTTGCGGCAGGCGTGCGGATCGAGCACGTCGTCGCTGTCCAGGAACATGACATAGCGGCCGGTGGCGGCCTTGACACCCTGGTTGCGGGGCTCGCCGCAGCCGCCGCTGTTCTCCGCCAGCCGGATGGCCCGGACCCGGCCGGGCTCGTGTGCCTGGAGCTGCCGGGCGACCTCGTAGGAGTCGTCCGTGGAGCAGTCGTCGGCGATGACGACCTCGACATTGCGCAGCGATTGACCGAGAACGGACCGCACGGCCGCCGGCAGCCGCGCGGCGTCGTTGTAGACGATGACGACGACGCTGATGTCCGGTGCGGGGCCGGGCATCCCCTCAGCCGCATTGGTCATTCTTGACACAGCCACCTCTGCTCGGAATTACGTTCTCCGGTGACTCCACAGCCTAACCCACGTGCGTCACCGGCTGTTCAGCGTCTCGTCACGGATCGTTCAAGAGTTCGGCCCTGTGCGGCGGTGCCGGGAGACGGCGGAAGTGGCGTCCGGCGCCTTCTCGGGGGCCGGTCGTGGCGGTGGTCGTGGTGGTGGGCGCGGCGCGGCCGCCCGCCGGGCATGCCGCCGGAACGGGGGACGGCGCTCGACCCGGCGTTCGCCACCGGGGAGCCGCGTCCTCGTCGCCGCCGCGGGGGCGCCCCGCGGACGCGGGCGGGGGGCGCGCAGGGCCGGGCCCCGGGGTACGACGAGGGCCCGCCGGGAGGCCGGCGGGGCCGGGTCCGGCCTCGCGCGCCCCTCAGCGGGCCCGGTTCACCCGTCGGGCGTCAGTCCTGCATCTCCTTGGTGACGTAGGTGCGGAGCCAGGTACGGAAGTCGGGGCCGAGGTCCTCGCGCTCGGCCGCCAACCGGACGATCGCCCGCAGGTAGTCACCCCGGTCACCCGTGTCGTACCGGCGCCCGGTGAACACCACCCCGTGCACCGGACCACCGTCACCACCCCGCTCCGCCAGCACCTCCAACGCATCCGTCAACTGGATCTCCCCACCCCGCCCCGGACCCGTCCTCCGCAACACCCCGAACACCGCCGGATCCAGCACATACCGCCCGATCACCGCGAAAAGCGACGGAGCCGACCCCGCATCCGGCTTCTCCACCAACCCCGTCACCCGCACCACATCCCCCTCACCCGTCGGCACTATCGCCGCCGCCCCGTACAAATGGATCTGACCCGGATCCACCTCCGTCAACGCCACCACACTGCCCCCGTACCGCCCCTGCACCGCGATCATCCGCGCCAACAACGGATCCCGCGGATCGATCAGGTCATCCCCCAACAACACCGCGAACGGCCGATCCCCCACATGCGGCTCCGCACACAACACCGCATGCCCCAACCCCCGCGGCGCCCCCTGCCGCACATAGTGCACCGTCGCCAGATCACTCGACTCCCGCACCCGCGCCAACCGCGACGCATCCCCCTTACGCGTCAACGCCTCCTCCAACTCGTAGTTCCGGTCGAAGTGATCCTCCAACGGACGCTTGTTCCGCCCCGTGATCATCAGCACGTCCGACAACCCCGCCGCCACCGCCTCCTCCACCACATACTGGATCGCCGGCTTGTCCACCACCGGCAACATCTCCTTCGGCGTCGCCTTCGTCGCCGGCAGAAACCGGGTCCCCAGACCCGCCGCAGGAATAACAGCCTTGGTGACCGGGTGGGGAGGTGTCGGCATGGGAATCCTTGTGGGACGTCGGGACGCGGGGGTGCGGCAGCTGATGCGCTGCCGGTGGACGCTACCTCGCGCCCGCACACGTGGGCGAATCATCCCCCCGCGGGTCGCGGCGCCCGTACTGTGGACGGCTCGGCACCGGCCGCCCGCACTCGCGTAGATTGCCCGGTGTGACAACTGCGGTGCGGCAGGACGTGGTGGAGGCCCGCAGGGTCGTGGTCAAGATCGGCTCGTCGTCGCTGACGACCGCGGCCGGGGGACTGGACGCGGACCGGGTGGACGCCCTGGTGGACGTCCTGGCCAGGGCCCGCGAGCAGCGGGAGGTCGTCCTGGTGTCCTCCGGCGCCATCGCCGCCGGGCTCGCCCCGCTGGGCCTGTCCGGCCGGCCCCGCGACCTGGCCCGGCAGCAGGCCGCCGCCAGCGTCGGCCAGGGCCTGCTGGTCGCCCGCTACACCGCCTCCTTCGCCCGCTACGGCATCCGCGTCGGCCAGGTGTTGCTCACCTCCGACGACGTGGCCCGCCGGGCCCACTACCGCAACGCCTACCGCACCCTGGACCAGCTGCTGTCCATGGGCGCGCTGCCGGTCGTCAACGAGAACGACACGGTGGCCACCGACGAGATCCGCTTCGGGGACAACGACCGGCTCGCGGCCCTGGTCGCCCATCTCGTCCACGCCGACCTGCTGGTGCTGCTCTCCGACGTGGACGCCCTCTACGACGGCGACCCCCGTACACCCGGCACCAGTCGGATCGCCGAGGTCACCGGGCCCGCCGACCTCGAAGGGGTCTCCATCGGCAGCGCGGGCAGGGCCGGCGTCGGCACCGGCGGCATGGTCACCAAGGTCGAGGCCGCCGCCATCGCGACCGGCGCCGGCGTACCGGTGGTGCTCACCTCCGCGGTGCGCGCCGCCGACGCGCTGGCCGGCCGGCCCGTCGGCACGTACTTCCACCGCACCGGCAAGCGCTCCGCCGACCGGCTGCTGTGGCTGGCGCACGCCTCCACCCCGCGCGGCGCGCTGCGGCTCGACCCAGGGGCGGTACGGGCGGTCACCGAGCGGGGCGGCTCGCTGCTGCCGGCCGGACTGACCGCCGTCGAGGGCGAGTTCGTCGCGGGCGACCCGGTGGACCTGCTGGACGAGGCGGGCCGGGCGGTCGCCCGCGGGCTGGTCAACTTCGACGCCCGCGAACTGCCCCGGCTGCTCGGCCGGTCCACCCGGGAGCTGGCCCGGGAGCTCGGCCCGGCGTACGAGCGGGAGGTCGTGCACCGCGACGATCTGGTGCTGCTGCGCCCCTGACCGGTCCTGCCGCCTCCCTGACCTGCTTCTTCTGCCAAACGGCCGCGCGCTGCGCCCGAGCCTGCTCAACTTGAGGCAGACCTGATGCCCAGGGACCGTCCGCACCGGCTCGCGGACGGCGCCAGGGAACGTCACCCACAGGGAGGCCGCCGGTGAAGCGAGGGCGCCCAGGGCCGTCGGCCAGGGGGTCCGCGGAGCGTGCGCTGGTCAGCGTCGACAGCGCTCCGGCCGACAGCGATGTCGGCCGGATCCGTGAGACCGGTGAGAGCGGAGCGCAGACCAGGCCGGAGGAGCAGCAGAACTCCCGGCTGTGGCACATCACCCTCAACGTCTCCGGACCGCAGACGCCGCTCCCCGAGGTCAGACGCGGCCTCGAACAGCTCGCCCACGACCACCCCTTCCTGCTGACGAGCCGCTACGCCACCGACCACGCGGAGATCCGCTACTGGGAGGAGGCCCGCGACCTGCACGACGCGGCGGCGATCGCGCTGCGGCTGTGGGGCGAGCACCGGGCCACCGCCGGGCTGCCGCCCTGGGAGACGGTGGGCCTGGCGGTCATCGACCGGGCGACCTACCACCAGCGGCTCGCGGAGGGCTACGGGCCGCCGCCCGCGGTGCCGGTCGGCGTGCACCCTTTCTGACCGCCGGTCCGCCCGCCCGTTTCCCGCGTCCGCCCGCGCCGCGCCCGCCCCTGCCCGCGCACGGCCTTCCCCGTATCCCCTCCGGCCGGCCCGCGCCGGAGCCCCGCCCCCGGTCGGCCTGTTCGGCAGCCGTTCCGGCCGCACCGGATTCACTCGGTAGGCTGCACCCATGACGCTGCCTTCGCCGCTGCCCAAGTCGCCCGTGCTGCTCGCGGCCTACCGGGCCCGCGCCGCCGCCGCGGACCTCGCGCCGCTGCCCAGGACGCCGAAGGACGACGCCCTGCTGGCCATCGCGGACGCCCTCGTCGTGCGCACCCAGGAGGTGCTCGCGGCCAACGCCGAGGACGTGGCCAGGGCCCGCGAGGCCGGCACCCGCGAGTCGGTCGTCGACCGGCTGACCCTGACCCGGGAGCGGATCGCCGCGATCGCCGCCGACGTACGGCACGTGGCCTCGCTGCCCGACCCGGTCGGCGAGGTGCTGCGCGGCTCGACCCTCCCCAACGGCCTCGACCTGCGGCAGGTGCGGGTGCCGCTGGGCGTGGTCGGCATCATCTACGAGGCGCGCCCCAACGTGACCGTCGACGCCGCCGCGCTGTGCCTGAAGTCGGGCAACGCGGTGCTGCTGCGCGGCTCGTCCTCCGCCTACGCCTCGAACACCGCGCTGATCACCGTGCTGCGCGACGCGGTGGGCGGCGCCGGGCTGCCCGCCGACGCCGTCCAGCTCGTCCCCGGCGAGAGCCGCGAGTCGGTCACCGAGCTGATGCGGGCCCGCGGCATGGTGGACGTACTGATCCCGCGCGGCGGCGCCGCCCTGATCCGTACCGTCGTCGAGGGCTCCACCGTCCCGGTGATCGAGACCGGCACCGGGAACTGCCACGTGTACGTGGACGCCGACGCCGACATCGACACGGCCGTGGACATCCTGGTCAACTCCAAGGCCCAGCGGCCCAGCGTCTGCAACTCCGCCGAGACCCTGCTGGTCCACCGGGCCATCGCCGACCGCTTCCTGCCCCGAGCGCTGGACGCGCTCGCCGACGCCGGCGTCACCGTGCACGGCGACCCCCGGGTCCTGGCGCTCGCCGAGTCCTCCGGCAGCAAGGCCACCGTCGCACCCGTCACCGCCGAGGACTGGGAGACCGAGTACCTGTCGTACGACATCGCGGCCGGTGTGGTGGACTCCCTGGACGCCGCCGTCGAGCACATCAGGCTGTGGTCGTCCGGCCACACCGAGGCCATCGTGACCACCTCGCAGTCCGCCGCCCGCCGGTTCACCCAGCTGGTCGACGCCGCCGCCGTGATGGTGAACGCCTCCACCCGCTTCACCGACGGCGGCCAGTTCGGCTTCGGCGCCGAGATCGGCATCTCCACCCAGAAGCTGCACGCCCGCGGGCCGATGGGACTGCCCGAGCTGACCTCCACCAAGTTCATCGTCACCGGCGACGGTCACATCCGCTGACCCCGGTCCCACCCGTATCCGCCCGTACCTCCACCGCACCCGGACGGCTCACAGCCGGTCCACAGCCGGGGCCGATTCCCCTGCCCAAAGGGCCTGCCCGCGCATTACCCTGAACAGATGCCGGACGATGACGAGTTCGCCTCCCTAGTCCTCGACGAAGCTTTCGTACGGTCCGCACTGTTCCACGAGCCCACGGCCCGGGAACGGATGCCCGCCGTCGCCGAAGGCCCCGCGCTGCCGCAGCCGGGGTCCGGTCGGCACAGAAGGGAGCCGGCCGCCGTCCCCGAACTGGACGACGACCTGGCTCCGGTCTCCGACGAGCTGTACGCGGCCGGGCATCCGTACCGCGGCGGCAACACCCGCTGGCACCGCCCGGTCGCCTGGGCGCTGGCGGTGGTGATGGGCATAGGCGTCGTCGCCCTCACCTTCGCCGCCGTCTACCGGGGCGCGGGCGGCACCCGGCAGCCCACCGCGCCGCCGCCGTCCAGCGGCCCGGTCGGTACCCAGCGGATGCAGCCCGTCCTCACCACCCCCCTGCCCTGAGCCGTGTCGACATGACCGGTCCCGGGAGGTTTCCTCACCCGTGCACGGACTTAACCTGGTGATATGAGCGGGTCCGCAGACCCTCCCCAGGGCACGCCCGAGGGCGCCCCGGGGGGCGGCGACGACGAGTACCGGTCCGTCGTCTTCGACGAATCGTTCGTCCGGGCTGCCCGTATCCAGGAGTTCTCCGCCCAGGAGCGGCTGGCCGGGGCGCCCCGGGCGGTCCGGATCCGCCATGTGCTGCCGCGCGGCCTGGCCCGGCAGGCGGTGGCGCTGATGCTGCTGATCGTGCTGGCCTTCGGCTTCGCGATCTACATGGGCGTGCGCCACCCGTACCGGGCCGCGGCCCCCGGCGCCGGCGCGCGGCTGCAGGTGACCGTGATCCCGCTGGTGCCGGCCGGTCCGGTCCCCGCGGTGCCGGCCGACGCGCCCTTCACCGGCGCCGCCGCCGCGCACTACCCGGTCGGCGTCGAGGGCCTGAACCCGCCGCCGGCCCACCGCGTCGGCGACTTCGACCGGAGCGAGGTCCGGCAGGCGTACGACACCGCGCGCGAGTACCTGTTCGACTCCGGGGTGGACCGGCAGACGGTGACCGGCGGCGACGTCCGCAAGGTCCGCGACCTGCTCGACCCCGGGCAGCTGGACCAGTTCGACTCCAGCCTGACCAGCCCGGCCGCCGACGGCCGGCACGAGGCCACCGGCTGGCTGGTGCGCTTCGACCCGGCCGCGCGGGTGACCCTGGTGGGCGACATCCGGGTGCAGGGCACCCTGGACGCCGGCGAGACCAGCGACGACCAGCTGGAGATCAGCGCCGACCACACCTTCGTGTACGCGCTGCGCGGCCCCGGCTCGGCCGAGGGCGCCGCCTCGCTGTTCACCGTCCGCCGCCAGCTGCGCTTCCGCTTCGACCACCGGGACCTGCGCGACCACCACATCGAGGTCGTCGAGGCCGACGTGGCGGCCGGGCCGCTGCCGTGCGCCCATCCGGTGCAGGGCTTCCGGCCGATACTGGCCGGGGACACCGCGCCCGGCCCGGTGGCCGACTCCGACCCCTACGACCACGACCGGCCGGTGGGCGCGGTGTGCGCCCCGCTCAGCCCTCCGGCCGAGGGTCCCCCGACGACGGTCCGCTAGCCGGTCCTTCGGCCGGTTTCTCCGCCGGGCCGGCCGCGGCGCCCGCCCCGGTGAACCGGTCGCGCAGCCTGCCGCCGAGGCCGCCGGCGCCGTTGGACAGGTCGCGTATCAGACCTATCAGCGGGTCCTTGCTCTGCTTCACCGTGTCGGCGTAGTGCTGGGCCGACTCCTTCAGGGTCTCGCCGACCGAGGCGTCCTTGTCCTCGCTGCGCCGCGGGTAGTGGCCGTCCATCAGCCGCTGGTAGTCCCGGGAGGCGGCCCACCGGCGCAGCTCCGCGGCGCGGACGGTGGTGAAGGGGTGGCTGCGCGGCAGCACGTTCAGGATCTTGAGCACCGAGTCCCGCAGATCGCCGGCCGCCTCGTACTCGTCGGCCTGCCGGAGGAACGCGTCCACGTTCATTTCGTGGATGTGGTTGCCGCCGGCCAGCTTCATCAGGCCGCGCATCGAGGCCCGCACGTCCTGGCCGACCAGCAGCCCGGCCCGGTCGGCGGACAGCTCCGACGTGCGGAACCACTCGCGCAGCGCGGTGACCAGCGCCAGCACCGCCAGATTGCCCAGCGGGATCCACGCCACCCGCAGCGCCAGGTTGGTCAGGAACAGCAGGATCGTGCGGTACGCCGAGTGGCCGGACAGCGCGTGCCCCACCTCGTGGCCGATGACCGCGCGCATCTCCTCCTCGTCCAGCAGCTCCACCAGGCCGGTGGTGAGCACGATGATCGGCTCGTCCATGCCGATGCACATCGCGTTCGGCTGCGGGTTCTGGCTGACGTAGAGCAGCGGGGGCCTGTCCAGGTCCAGGATGGCGCAGGCGTCGCGCAGCATCGCGTTGAGATGCGCGAACTGCTCGTCGCCCACCCGGACCGAGTCCGACAGGAACAGCAGCCGCAGGCTCCGCTCCGGCAGCAGCCCGCTCAGCGCCTTGAAGACGGTGTCGAAGCCGCTCAGCTTGCGGAGAGCGACCAGCGCGGACCGGTCGGCCGGGTGCTCGTAGGCCCGTGAGGAGATGTCGGGGAAACGGCGGCGGTTGCGGCCCGGCAGCAGCTTCTCGGTGCTGACCCGGTCGTCCCGCGGCGCCCCGTCCGGCCCCTCCCGGGGTTCGCTCGGTCCCTGCGGTCCCTGCGCTTCGGACATACTGGCCCAACCCCCTGCTCGCCGACCGGTTCACAGTGCTGGACGCGCGGAGCCTGCGCGAAGTTCCCCGGAGTCCGCCCGTACGATGTGCCCCAGAGTCTCGCCGCCCGTCCCCGAGTACGCAAAGGGTCCGCTCCCATGTCGCCTGCCGCAGCCACCGCCCTGACCACGCTCGCCGAGTCCGGCGGCGGTAACCACCCGAGCCTGAGCCCGTACCTGACCGGTTTCGGCGCGCTCGGCGCGCTGCTGTTGCTGCTCTGGATCGTGACCCGCTTCAACCGGGACTGACATGTCCGCCGCGAAGAAGCGCATCGGCGTGATGGGCGGTACCTTCGACCCCATCCACCACGGGCACCTGGTGGCCGCGAGCGAGGTGGTCAGCCTCTTCCACCTCGACGAGGTGGTGTTCGTACCCACCGGGCAGCCCTGGCAGAAGGAGGACCGCAAGGTCTCGGCCGCCGAGGACCGCTATCTGATGACGGTGATCGCCACCGCCTCCAACCCGCAGTTCTCGGTCAGCCGCAGCGACATCGACCGCGCGGGCCGCACATACACCATCGACACCCTGCGGGACCTGCGCGCGGAGCACCCGACGGCTGACCTGTTCTTCATCACCGGTGCCGACGCCCTGTCGCAGATCTTCTCCTGGCGGGACGCCGGGGAGCTGTTCTCCCTGGCACATTTCATCGGCGTGACACGTCCGGGGCATACCCTGTCCGACCCGGGCTTCCCTGAGGGCGGGGCGTCACTGGTGGAGGTACCGGCGCTGGCGATCTCGTCCACGGACTGCCGCCAGCGGGTGGCCAAGGGGGATCCTGTCTGGTACTTGGTTCCGGACGGTGTGGTGCGCTACATCGACAAACGCGCGCTGTACCGGGACGCGACCGGGTAGCGGCGCAAAAACACACGAAGGGGTTCCTCGTGAACGACGCAAACCCCCGTTGGCAGTATGCCGAGGGCGGTCCCGACAACGAGAGCGACCCTTACGCGCAGGACCCTTACTACCAGCAGCAGCACTACGGTTACGACGCGTACGGCAGGCCCCTCGCGCCACAGCAGGATCTCCAGCAGCAGGAGTACGCGGATCCGTACTACACCGACCCCTCGCAGACGTACGGCGGCCAGCAGCAGGGCGCCCCGCAGCAGGGCGGACAGCACCAGGGCGGCCAGCCGCCGGGCTGGATCCCGCAGCAGCCCCAGCGCCCGTACTACGAGCAGCCGCAGCAGCCGCAGGGATACGGCACGGGACAGCAGGCCCCGTACCAGACGGGTCAGCAGCCGGTTTACGACACCGGCCGGCAGCAGGCGTACGAGACGGGTCGGCAGCCTCTCTATGGCACCGGGCAGCAGCCGGTCTACGACACCGGGCAGCAGCAGGCGTACGACACCGGCCCGCAGCCGCAGGGATACGACACGGGACAGCAGGCCCCGTACCAGACGGGTCAGCAGCCGGTTTACGACACCGGGCAGCAGCAGATATACGACACCGGGCAGCAGCCTCCTTATGGCACCGGGCAGCAGCCGCTCCACAACACCGGCCCGCAGCCGCTGGGGCCCGAGGCGCCGGCCGCGCCCGAACCGGCGGCGGAGCCCGCGGCCGGCTATCACACCGAGCAGTTCTCCTTCCTCGACGAGGCGTCGGAGGAGTCCGAAGAGGTCATCGACTGGCTGAAGTTCTCCGAGTCGCGCACCGAGCGCCGGGAGGAGGCCAGGCGGCGCAGCCACAACCGCAAGGTCGGCCTGGCGGTCCTGCTGGTGCTGGCCGTGCTCGGGGCCGGCGGCTATCTGTGGCACGCGGGCAGAATCCCCGGCCTCAACCAGGCCGGCACCGCGCCGGTCGCCTCCGGCGGCGCCCAGAAGCGCGACGTGATCGTCGTCCACATGCTGCCGGTCAACGGCGGCCCCAGCTCCACCGCGCTGCTGGTCGACAACGCCACCAAGGGCCGCGGCACCACCGTACTGATCCCGGGCGGGCTCCAGGTCGGCGCCGACGACGGCACCACGACCACCCTGGACAAGTCCGTCGCCGACGGCGTGGGCCCCACCCGGGACGCGCTCAACGCGCTGCTCGGCACCGACATCAAGGGCAGCTGGCGGCTGGACTCGCCGTACCTGGAACTCCTGGTCGACTCGCTCGGCGACGTCTTCGTGAACACCGACACCGCGGTCAAGGGCACCGGCAAGGACAGCGGGACGACCCTGGTGCCCAAGGGCCCCCAGGAGGAGCTGACCGGCCAGGCCGCCGTGGCGTACGCCACGTACAAGGGGCCGGGGGAGTCGCAGACCGACCAGCTCGCCCGCTTCGGCCAGGTGATGCAGGCGGTGCTGAAGAAGATGCCCAGCGACGCCGACGACGCCACCAGGACCGTCCAGGGACTCAGCCAGATCCTCGACCCGTCGCTGACCGACAAGCAGCTGGGCGCCTCGCTCGCCCAGCTGGCGGAGCTGGCCAAGACCGGCGCCTACGACACCGCGATGATGGCGGTGCAGCCGGACGGCACGCTCGGCGCCCAGGCCGCCGGCAGCGTCGTCAAGGACGTACTGGGCGGCAACGTCAAGCAGACCGGCGGGAGTTCGGCGCAGGCCCGGGTGCAGATCCAGGACGCCACCGGCACCGCCAAGGCGGCCGACATCGCCCAGGCCGCGATCGTGAACGGCGGCACGTACGTGTACGTGCCCGGCGGCAAGGCGGCGAGCACCCAGCCGCTGTCCCAGGTGCGCTACGCCGACCCGGCCCGGCTCGCCGCGGCCAAGGACGTGGCCGCCACCCTGGGACTGCCGGCGAGCGCGGTGCAGCCGGGCACGGTGCCGTCCAACGCGGACGTCGTGGTCGTCCTCGGCAAGGACTACAAGCTGCCGTCGGACGACTGACGCCGTAGGCCGCGCACCCGGGTGGCCTTGGTCCGGTCGGGGGCTGTCGGAGGGTCGTGAGACCCTTGACCGACCAGCCCCCGACCGGAAAGCCGCTTCTGTGACCGCCACTGACCGCTCCATCGAGCTGACCCGGCACGCCGCCCAGGCCGCGGCCGACAAGCTCGCGCACGACATCATCGCCTACGACGTCAGCGACGTGCTCTCCATCACCGACGCCTTCCTGGTCGCCTCCGCGCCCAACGACCGGCAGGTCAAGGCCATCGTGGACGGCATCGAGGAGACCCTGCTCAAGGAGCTGGACGTCAAGCCCGTGCGGCGCGAGGGCGAGCGGGACGGGCGCTGGGTGCTGCTCGACTACATCGACATCGTCGTCCACGTGCAGCACTCGGAGGAGCGGGTCTTCTACGCGCTGGAGCGGCTGTGGAAGGACTGCCCGGAGATCGAGCTGCCCGAGGAGGCGGTGGCCACCCGCGGCAAGGCGGAGGCCCACGCGCGGGCCTCCGCCGCGGGCGAGGACGAGGGAGCCTGAGCTGAACGGCGGCAACGGCGGCCGGGGGCGCCGCATCGTCTTGTGGCGGCACGGCCAGACCGCGTGGAACCTGGAACAGCGCTTCCAGGGCACCACCGACATCGAGCTGACCGGGACGGGCGTCGCCCAGGCGCGCCGCGCCGCCCGGCTGCTGGCCGCGCTGAGCCCGGACGCCATCATCTCCTCCGACCTGCGCCGGGCGGCGGCCACCGCGGCCGAGCTGTCCGCGCTCACCGGCCTGCCCGTCACCTCCTGCGAGGGCCTGCGGGAGACCTACGCGGGCGTCTGGCAGGGCCTGACCCACGCCGAGATCCTCGACCGGTACGGCGAGCAGTACGAGGCGTGGAAGCGCGGCGAGCCGGTGCGGCGCGGCGGCGGCGAGCTGGAGACCGAGGTCGCCGACCGGGCCGCGCCTCTTGTGCTGAACGCCGCCGACAAACTGCCCGACGGCGGCGTGCTCGTCGTGGTCAGCCACGGCGGCACCATCCGCACCACCATCGGCCGGCTGCTCGGTCTGGATCCGGTCAGCTGGGAGTCCCTCGGCGGCCTCACCAACTGCTGCTGGTCGGTGCTCGGCGAGGGCGTCCGGGGCTGGCGGCTCAACGAGCACAACGCCGGCACCCTGCCCGAAGCGGTGCTCGGCGACGACTCCTAGGGCCAGCCGTAAGGATTTCGTTTCCGGCGCGCTCACCGGCTATGCTTCTTCTCGTCGCCGCGACAACCGGGCGGACGCGGGGCTGTAGCTCAGTTGGTAGAGCGCTTGCATGGCATGCAAGAGGTCCGGGGTTCAATTCCCCGTAGCTCCACAAAGAAGTACCGTCGGAACCCCTGTTCTTTCGAAGGGCGCCTGCAAAGGCGGTAGGGGTCTGTTGTCCGACAGCGTCCTTCCCCCCCGGGGAGGGGCGCTTTTCTCATGACACCGGAACCGCGGATCCGGTGACCGCCGCCCGCTCGGCCTGCGCCGCCAGCGGCTCCGACAGCGGCCGGCCGTGCACCTCGCGGCCGATGACCGGGTCCGCCACCGCCCGCAGCCGCTCGATCCGCGACCCGTCCTCCTCCGCGACCGGGGCGTACGCCACGATCCGGTGCTCCGACATCCCGTCGATGGTCAGCGAGAGCGACGTCAGGTTGATGACGCCGACGGCGGCGTGCCGGAAGACCTTCACCCGGCGGCCGGGCGCGGCCACGTCGCCGTGCGCCCACAGCCGCGCGAAGTACGGGCTCTCCTCGACCAGCCGCGCGACGAACGCCTCCCAGGCCGGCTCGCCCACGTGCCGCCCGTACGGCCGGCGCAGCTGCGCCACCATCCAGGGCAGTTCCTCGGCGGCGTTGACGAAGGTGGATCAGCACTGCGGCACCGTGATCAGCTTGTAGAGCACATTGCGCTCGCGCCGGTTCACCAGCGCGGTCATCGGCCACAGCGTGCGGTAGGCGGAGTTCGACCCGACCACGTCGTAGCGCCCGTTGTAGATCACGGCCGGCAGCGGGTCCAGCGACTCCAGGACGCGCAGCACGTCGGCGCCGACGGCCTCCTCGTCGGTGACCGGGCCACGCGGCCCCGTCCGCGGCCTCGTCCGCCGCACTCGCCCCGTGGGCCGCGGCCCACCCGTCCGCCGGCGGCGCCGATCCCGGAGCCGGGCGCGCGCTCGGCATGTCGCTGGGCGGGCCGCTGGTCAGCCCCGACCTGTTCGGCACCGGCCGGCGGCCGGTGTTCCTGGTCAACGTGCCGATCGGCGCCGCGATGCTGGTGACCGCCACGCGTGTGCTGCCGCGCGACGTGCGCACCGCCCCCGAGCGGCGCCGCGGCCTGGACCTGCCGGGGCTGACCGCGCTGGCGGCGGCCCTCACGCTGTTCACCGTACCGCTGGTGCTGGTGCTGGTGCTGGTGCTGGTGCTGGTGCTGGGGCAGGGGCTGGGGCAGGAGGAGGGCTGGCCGGTGTGGGGCCGGGTCTGCCTGGGGCTGAGCGTGCTGCTCTTCGCGCTCTTCACCGTCATCGAGTCCCGGCCGGCCCGGCGCGGCGGGACGCCGCTGGTGTCCGCCCGGGTGCTGCGGGCGCCGGGTATGGCACGGGCCGTCGCGGTGATCACGCCGTCCATGGCCGTCAACGCCGGCTTCCTGTTCGCGGTCGCGCTGCACCTCCAGTCCGGGCTCGGCTTCAGCGCGCTGCGCACCGGGCTGGCGTTCGCGACCTGCGCGGTCGGCTTCGGCGGGATCGGCCTGACCTGGCGGCGGCTGCCGGTGGCCTGGCGGCCGTGGCCCGCGACCTCCGGAATGACGGTCGCAGGGCTCTCGCTGGCCTGGCTCGGCCTGGCGCTGCGCGGCGGCGGAACCGGCGGGCCGTGGCTCTACGTCGCCCTGCTCGGCCTCGGGCTCGGCCTGGGGGCGGCGTTCAGCCCGACGTTCACGCTCGCGCTGGCGAAGGTCGTACCCCAGGACGCGGCCGACGCCAGCGGGCTGCCGGCGACGGTGACGCAGCCGGGCGGGCTGATCGGGGTGGCCACCCTCGGCACGCTGTTCCTCAACCGGCTGGCGCTGCCGGGCCCGCATCCGTCGGTGCACGCCTTCGCCGTCACGGCGGCGCTGGTGGTGGTGTCGGCGGCGGGGGCCCTGGCGGGGCTGCCCTACGCTTCCCGCCCGGCCGCCGGGCCTTCCCGTACCGCCGGGTCTGCCGGCGCCCCGGGGTCGCCTGCCGCCCGGCCGCGAGGCGTTTTTCCGGGCCTTCCGGCGCTCAGGCCAGCGCCGGGTAGTCGGTGTAGCCGCGCTCGTCGCCGCCGTAGTAGGTGGCCCGGTCCGGGGCGTTGAACGGGCCGCCCGAGCGGAGCCTGCGGGGCAGGTCGGGGTTGGCGAGGAAGAGGGCGCCGTACGACACCATGTCGGCGGTGCCGTCCTCGACCAGCGCCAGCTCCTCGGGACCCGAAGGGCGGCCGTCGGTACGGGCGTTGAGGATGACCACGCCGCCGAACCGCTTGCGCAGCTCCAGGGTCAGCGCCCGGTCCCCGGTCTCGGTGATGTGCAGATAGGCCGGGCCGACCGGCTCCAGGGCGCGGAGCAGCGCCAGGTACGTGGGCCCGGGGTCGGGCTCGTCGATGTCGCCGAGCGGGTTGCCGGGGGAGATCCGCAGCCCCGTACGGTGCGGGCCGATCGCCTCGGCCACGGCCCGTACCAGCTCCGCCGCGAACCGGGCCCGGCCCTCGTGGTCCCCGCCCCAGCCGTCGGTGCGCAGGTTGGAGTTGGGTGCCAGGAACTGGTGGACGAGGTAGCCGTTGGCGCCGTGCACCTCGACCCCGTCGAAGCCGGCGTCGATCGCGTTGCGGGCGGCGGACACGTGGTCGGCGATGGTCCGCCAAATGCCGTCCTCGTCCAACTCCTCGGGTACCACGTACTCCTTGGGCCCGTCGGCGGTGTAGATCCGCCCCTTCGGCGCGACGGCGGAGGGGCTCACCGGGACCAGCCCGTGCGGGGACACCGACGGGTGCCCGATCCGGCCGGTGTGCATCAGCTGCGCGAAGATCCGGCCGCCGGCGGTGTGCACGGCGTCCGTGACCTTCCGCCAGGCGGCGACCTGCCCCGCGCTGTGCAGCCCCGGGGTGTCCGGGTACCCCTGTCCGGCGGCTGACGGCTGCGTGCCCTCGGTGATGATCAGCCCGGCGGAGGCGCGCTGCGCGTAGTACGCCACCGCCGCGTCCGTGGGGCTCTGCCCCGGCCCGAACGCTCGGCTCCTGGTCATCGGCGCCATCACGATCCGGTTGGCCAGGCTCAGCCCTGCCAGCTCGATGGGGTCGAACGCGGTGGTCACGGCGGCCTCCTGACCGGGTCCGACGACGATCTCGGCGGCCGGCCCCGGACGCCCGGCCGGGGGCCACCGTAACCCGGGAAGCCCCCGCGGAATATTGAGGTTTCATGAACTCCCGGCCCGGTCGCCCCACCCGGTTCCCCCGCGTCGGCCCCGAACCGCCCTGCTGCGTGTCGGCCCCGGGTTGCCCCGCGCCGGACCCCGACCGGACCCCGACCGGACCCCGACCGGACCCGGGTCGACCCGCCGCCGGACCCCGGGGCCGTGGCCCCGCCCGCCCCGGCGCACCCCGCCGCCGGATTTGCCTCACCACCCCGGGGGCCGTGTAAAGTACCCCGAGTCGCCGGGCCCCACCGCCCGCCGCACGCGGGGCTGTAGCTCAGTTGGTAGAGCGCTTGCATGGCATGCAAGAGGTCCGGGGTTCAATTCCCCGTAGCTCCACCAGAGAAGTACCGTTGGAACCCTTGCCCTTCCAATGGCCGCCTACCAGGGCGGCCAGGGCCAGGTCCCAGGCAGCACCCTTCCCCTCCGGGGGAGGGTGCTGTTTTTGTGTTGGGCCGCGCCTGTGGCGCTTGGGGCTGCAGCCGGCCCACCAGGGGCGTTCTCGCCCGTGGTGAGTGTCTTCAGGGCTTGTCGGGCGCGCTGTGCCTCGTGCAGCGTGGCGAAAGGCTCGTGCAGGCTGTGGTCGACGGTGACGCCGGCGGAGACTTCCTCATCGAGGTACAGGCTGTGGAACAGGGCCAGGTTGCGCACGCGGCGATGCTCGTCGTCGCAGAGTAGGTAAAGGGCTTGCGGGTTTTGAAGTAGTTCGAGGCACAGCCCGATCGCCTCGATGGCTGCGCTGAGGTCGTGGTCGGTGCCTTGCAGCCGGGCGCTGAGCCGTTCTCACTGAGGTTTTCTCAGCGAAGATCATTTCCAGATTTCGTTGAGGACGAGTGCGGCGCGGGCGATGTCGCCGATCCGGCGTGGGCTGAGGGTGACGTGTTTGAGAGCGCGCCAGCGTTCTTTGAGTTCGGCGGCGGCGCGTTCGCCGAGTGCGCGGAGGTCTCTGATGAGGGTGTTCGTGGTTCGGGTGTCGGCGTGGAGGGCCTGCTCGGACTGGCTTTTCGGTCGGCGGACCGGCACGTGGATGCCGATGCCGGCGCCGGTGTGGCCCTTGTCTGCCGGGGTCGGCAGCCCGTGGGCGGCGGCCTTGTAGAGGGCGGGCAGTGCGTGGATGCGGGCGGCGGTGATGTCGGGGGTGGAGCCGGGTTCGACGTCGGAGACCCATAAGGGGGTTCCGTCCGGGGCGGACAGGAACTGCACGTTGCCGCCGAACGCTTTGTGTTTCCGGCTGAACCACAAGTCGTTGCCGTTGTCGCGGACGCCCGCGAGGCGGTCGGACTCGATGAGGGTGCCGTCGAGGATCACGTGCGTCATGCCTTCGCGTCGGCAGCGGTCGAGGACCTGGTGCAGGGCGGGGGCTTGGTCGGCGAGGACGCCGATGCCCTCGTGGAGGTGGCGGTAGCCGGTGGCCTGGGAGACTCCGGCGTCCTGTGCCGGGCAGTGCACGCAGGCTTGCTGGCGGAACCAGCGCAGGACGGGCACGGCCTGACGGAACGGACCGAGCGCCCGGCTGCCGCGCGGGGTGCCGATGCGGCGACGGTGGGCGGCCAGCCGGGACAGGTGGTCCACGACGTAGCGCGGGACGTCGAGCGTGGCAACATAGGTGACCAACGTGAAGCCTCTGGTGGTTCGGACAAGATCTTGTGGTGAGACCTGTCCTACCAGGGGCTTTACGTCTGCCCACGGCCGGTATGGGTTCGTCCGATCCGCCCACAGGCGCGCGGTTCACGACGTTTCGCGAAGATCATTTCGCTGCGAAAACCTCACTCACTTGGCGTCTCTCCCATGATCAGCAGATCCGCCGTTGATTGGACACTCCACTTCACGGAACGGCCCTTGCCGTGGTGCGTCTCGATCAGCCCCGCGCCTTCCAGCTCGATAAGAGCCTGCCGGGCGGTCCGGCGACAGACCTCGTACCGCTCGGTCACCGCGGCCTCGCCGGGAAGTCCGTCGTTCTGCCTCGTCCTTTCTTCGGCAGGGCTGGTGTGCCCCGCACCGGCGCAGCATGTGACGAGGGCGGCGTCGGCGCGGGGCGCTTCCGTTGCCCTTACCCGGATCAGGCAGCCATCGGGCCAGCTCTCGCGGGTGACCGCGTGATCCGCCGACTGCCGCGGCGTGGGCCGCGAAAGCGCGCGGCGCCGGGGCTTTCCGCCTGCCGAGCACCGCCTCGGCGCTGCTTCCCCCGTGCCGACTGTGACCGGTTGTCGACTTATCGTCAGCCGCCCGGACTTGGGACGATGGGGTCGCCGGACTCCGCGCTCCGTTGACTCCTGGGGGCAGCACCGTGGTCCTGTACGTCGGCTCCGACGAGACGCCCGCCCGCACCGCGCCGGCGCCCCGCCCTTCGTATCGGCCGTGGGCCGACGGCGTCTTCATCACGGTCGACGGCCCCAGTGGCGTGGGGAAGACGACGATGACCGGCCTTCTGGCGAAGTCCCTCCGCGGCTACGGCCTGACGGTGACCTCCACCACCGAGCCGTCGCCCTCGGCGATGGGGGAACTCGCCAGGTACGGAACACACCAGTACCACGGGCGCTCGCTGTCCTGCCTCATCGCCGCGGACCGGTACTACCACGCCGAGACCGTCATCCGGCCGGCGCTGGAACGCGGTGAGGTGGTGGTCTGCGACCGGTACCTGCCGTCGTCCCTGGTACTCGACCAGCTCGACGGCGTCCCCTTCGACTTCGTGTGGAACACCCAACGGGATCTGCCATGGCCGCATCTCGCCGTCTTCCTCACCGGCAGCTGGCAACTGTGCGCCCAGCGCGCGGCCGGCCGGGGGAACCACAGCCGCTTCCAGCTCGCGGACCGGGCGGCGAAGCAGAGGGAAGCCGAACTGTTCGGCCACGTGGCCGACGAACTGGTCACGCGAGGCTACCCGGTATGGCCGTACGACATCGGCGACCAGAGCCCGGAGGCCGTCCACAACGCCCTCGTCCTCCGGGCCACCGACCAGTTCGGATGGTGAACGAGCTCCCCCCGCACGGCGGCCTGGTACCAGGAGGAGATCATGAGAGTGGCACTGCTCTATCCCGAGGTCTACGACATGGCCCGCTTCCGTGAGGAGCGCAAGGAGTTCCCGCCTTTCGGAGTCCTCTACCTTGCCGCGGTGTGCGAGCGGGCCGGGCACGAGGTGGCCATCGAGAAGGTCACACCTGACCGAACGCGACTGGACCTGACCGGCTTCGATGCTGTCGGCTTCAGCCTGGCCTCCTCCGCGACGTACGGCTTCATGCTGCGGGCCCGCCGGCAGAGCGCCATACGTGACGACGCGCTGGTCATGGTGGGCGGCGTGCACTGCAACTTCTATCCGGAGTCCAGCCTGCGCGACTTCCAGGCGCACGTCGCCACCGACGGCGAGTCGGAGGAGACCATCCTGGCCCTTCTCGACCAGCACCGGGGCGGGAGTCCGGCGAACGTTCCCGGCATCCTTTACCTGGACGGTGACCAGGTCCGCCGCACCCCCAGACGCCCGCTGCTGCGCGACATCGACGCTCTGCCGCTTCCGGCCCGCCACCTGCTGCCGCGCGAGGACATCGTCATATCGGACCGGCTGGCCGGGACGGATCTGCCGATGGCCCATGTGATGTTCTCCCGCGGCTGCCCCTTTCCGTGCAGCTTCTGCGCGGCCGGGCAGACCCGTATCCAGTACCGCAGCGGGGCGAGCGCGCTGACCGAGTTGGAGCATCTGGTCGAGGCGTACGGCATCGAGGGCTTCGCCATCGTGGACGACAACTTCATCGTGGCCCGGCGGAAGGTCGGTGACATCTGCGACCACATCGCCCACCTGCGCCTGAGGTGGTCGGCCCTCTCGCGCGTCGACACCGTGGACGAGAACCTGGTCGCCCGGATGGCCCGAGCCGGCTGCATCGAGATCAAGTACGGCATGGAGTCGGGCAGCGAACAGCTCCTCAAGGCCATGCGGAAGAACACCAGGCGCGCGCAGATCAAGCGTGCCGTCCACATGGCCAACGACGCCGGGATCGAGGCGAAGGTCTTCGTCATCCACGGCTTCCCCGGCGAGGACGCCGCGACCACGGAGGAGACGGTCAGCCTCCTGCAGGAGCTCGGGGCCACCGTGAGCAGGGTCTCGCTGTTCCGGTTCGTCCCGCTCCCCGGCACCGAGGTCTACGAGAACGCCGACCTCTACGGCGTCCGGGGCACCCACCTCCAGCCCGACTGGGACGGCGACTGGGAGAAATTCCACATCCACCACAACACCAGGAGATGGTGGGGAAACGACCAGGAATGGGAAGAAATCGAAACCTCGCACACCCGGTTACGGAATTTTGTTGAATCCGGCTGGAACGCGCAAGGGTGAATCAGCGGTCTGCGGAAGGTGCTAAAGTCCACGCATGCTGACGTCCTCCGGTCCGTTGTCGGCGATTCACCGGCTGGATGACGCGACGTCGCGCGGTCTGTGGAATTGGACCTTGCGACGCCAGGGCCTGGCAGACGACACCCGTTTCGACTCGGTCGAATCGATCGCCCACGCGAGCCTCGGTCTGCACGCCGCCAGACTGCCCTCGCCTTTCGCCACGGTCGCCGCGCGCAGTGCCGACGGTGACGTGGCGGCCAGCCTGTTCGCGCCGCCGACCCGTGAACGGGTCATGACGGTCCGGTGCATGCGCAAGACCCTCCACACCCTCCCGCTGGAACTCGCCTCCGCCGCCCACGCGGCGACCCGCCACTACCGCGAACGCGACGCGCTGCGGGCCGTGGCCAACCGGCAGGAGCGGCTGGTGGACGTCGAGGCGGCCGTGGACGAGCTGACCGTGCTCCTCGGAGCGCAAGGCCCGCTCCCGCACCGGGGGATCGAGGAGCGGCTGGCCGGACACGGCATCGGCACCGTCCGGGCCCGTCTCGCCCTGAAGCTCGCCTGGGAGCGGGGGGACATCGCCTATCTGAACGTGTCCGACGCCTGGAACCGGGAGCTGCGGACCTTCGCGTTGACCGGACACGCCTACCCCGGCGCGAACCTCGGCCGTGAACGCCAGGGAGCGACGACCCGTTTGGTCGAGGCGTACTTCGACCGGTACGGCCCGGCCTCCCTCGCCGACGCCGTCTGGTGGTCGGCTCTCTCCCGCCGCGCCGTCACCGACGCCCTCGGCCGCAGCGACCGCGCGGTGGTGGCCGTCACGACGGGGTGGAGCGGCCAGCCGCAGTACATGTTCGCGGACCGGCTGGAGGAGTTCCTGGCCGAGGACGAGGCCGGCCGCCACAGCGGCGTGAACCTCCTCGCACACGAGGACGTGGCCCTCAAGGCGTACTTCGAGAGCAGAGGCCGCTACCTCGGCGGCCTGTCGGCCGGGCGTGCGTTCAATCGGATCGGCGAGGTGCTGCCCACCATCCTGTACGACGGGCACGTCGTCGGAACCTGGAGCTGGGACCCCGCCGAGCGGCGCGTCGCCACCCGCCTGGTCGGCGGCGCATCGACTCCTGAGCTGCGCGGATCCGTGCGGGCCCGTGCCAACCGGCTGACCCGGGTCCTGCGCCTCGGCTGGACGTCCGGCCGAGGCGGCCGCGCTGCCGCGATTCCCGGGCAGCCGCAGCCGCGGCCGTAACCGCTGGCAGGGTGCGACCGGCCGTGGACCGCGGGCGGCGGAGAGCCGCCCGGACGGCCACGGGGCGACTGCTAATCTGCTGCCGCGAAATCCCCCGAAGACCTGTCCGTGCACGCCCGACCGTACAGAGCGAGGCTCCGCGTGATTCCCTTGGAAAAGAATCAGTCACTCGAAGAGATTCAACGGTACGTGGCCGACATGGAAATCGAACGCGGTTTCAGTGAGCGGCCGGTGATCGAGCAGTGCCTGCAACTCGGCGAAGAGGTCGGCGAAGTCTTCAAAGCGGTGCGCAAGAGCGAGAAGATGCGCCTCGATCCGAACTCGGCGGTCGGCGACGTCGGTGAGGAACTGGCCGACGTGCTCATCTATCTCTGTGCTATCGCCAACCGGCTCGGCATCGACCTGGCCGACGCGCTGCGGACCAAGGAGACGGTCAACGAGACCCGCACCTGGGTCCCGGCCTGACCTCGTCCGCGCCGGACCGGTCGCTGCC
The DNA here is from genome assembly GCF_031844685.1 of Streptomyces sp. ITFR-21. Taxonomy (NCBI): domain Bacteria; kingdom Bacillati; phylum Actinomycetota; class Actinomycetes; order Kitasatosporales; family Streptomycetaceae; genus Actinacidiphila; species Actinacidiphila sp. ITFR-21. The sequence goes on along the minus strand of NZ_CP134605.1, from coordinate 1,776,825 downwards.
CGCCCCCGCGGTGCCGTAGCCGGGCCCCTGCGTCGACCCCCGCCCCGCCCTGAAGCTCGCCGGGCCCTCGCCCACTCCGCGCTCCCGTAGCCGCGCCCCCGCGTCGACCCCCGCCGCGCGCCGCTGCCCCCGTGTCGACCCCCGCCGCGCGCCCCTGCCTCCGCCTCGCCCCGGGTTCGCGCGCCCCCGCCCCCGATCGCCGCCCCCGATCACCTACGGCGTTACCCGCGCGGTCTGTTGGGGTGGGCGGGGGCGCTGCTAGCGTCGGGCGGAGTGGGTCGGAAGCGGAGGGTGGGGGTCCGCAACCGGCGGTCGGGAAAAGTCTGTTGGTGGCGCGGAGTAGCCAACAGGCATGCCCCGGGGCGGATGGAGGCGATCGTTCCTTGACCTGCTCTTGGGAAAGTCATGCCCCTGGCATGAACTGATCAGCGAAAGAGTGTCGCTCTGCGGTACAAGCCGTACGGATAGCGGCACTCGCGGCGACACCGCATTCTGCTGCAACTCGCTTCGCATGGGGGTTTCATGAGATTTGAGCGCAAGAGAACCCGCGTCGGACTGGTGGCCGCCGCGGCGCTGCCCCTGGTCGCCGGCGCGCTCGTCATCGGAGCTCAGTCCGCCACGGCCGACCAGCCGACCGGACGCCAGCTCATCAGCGGCACCAAGCCCGCATGGGCGACCGCCAAGGCGGACAAGGGTGCCACGGCCGACTCCAGCAAGGTGACCGTCCGGGTCTACCTCGCCGGCAGGGACGCCAAGGGCCTGGCCGCCTACGCGCAGGCCGTGTCCGACCCGAACTCCGCCGACTACGGGAAGTACCTGACGCCGGCCCAGACCCAGTCCCGCTTCGGCGCCACCAAGGCCCAGATAGCCGCGGTCACCGACTGGCTGACCTCCGCGGGCCTGAAGGTGACCGGCACCAACCAGAGTTACCTCACCGTCACCGGTGACGTGGCTGCCGCCGAGAAGACGTTCGGCACCCAGCTGCACAACTACAGCAAGAGCGGCCACACTTACCGCGCCCCGACCGGCACCGCCTCCGTGCCCGCCTCGCTTAAGGGCGCGGTGCTCACCATCAGCGGCCTGGACAACGCGCCGAAGCGGGCCTCGCACGACGAGACGCTGCCCCCGCCGGAGGCCGCGTTCGTCAACTCCGGGCCGTTCTCCACGTACTACGGCTCGAACACCGACAAGAAGCTTCCCTCGGCGTACGGCGGCAAGGCCCCGTACACGATCAAGGGATACACCGGCGCACAGCTGCGTGCCGCCTACGGCGCCGGCAAGTACACCGGCAAGGGCGTCACCGTGGCGATCACCGACGCGTACGCCTCGCCGAACATCGTCGGCGACAGCGCGAAGCTCGCCAAGGACACCGGCGGCCAGAAGTACCGCAAGGGACAGCTCACCCAGGTCGTGCCCGGTCCCGACGGCTACAACACCGTCGAGGACTGCGGCGCTTCCGGCTGGTACGGCGAGGAGTCGCTCGACGTCGAGGCCGTGCATGCGGTGGCCCCCGACGCGAAGATCGTCTACGTGGGCGCCGCTTCCTGCAACGACGACGACCTGCTCGACTCGCTCGCCCTGATCGTCAACGACCGGCTCGCCACCATCGTCACCAACTCCTGGGGCGACGTGGAGGCCAACGAGACGTCCGACACCGCCGCGGCCTACGACCAGGTCTTCGAAAAGGGCGCGGTCGAGGGCATCGGCTTCTACTTCTCCTCCGGCGACGACGGCGACTCCGTCATCGACGAAGGCGTGACGGACGTCAACACCCCGGCGAACTCCCCCTGGGTCACCTCCGTCGGCGGCACCTCGCTCGCCGTCGGCAAGAACGACACCTACAAGTGGGAGACCGGCTGGGGCACCGAGCGCGCCCCGCTGGCGGCCGACGGCAAGAGCTGGACCGGCTTCCCCGGCCCGTTCACCTCGGGTGCGGGCGGCGGCACCAGCCGGCTGTACGCGCAGCCCTTCTACCAGAAGGGCGTCGTCCCCAACGCGCTGGCGCTCGCCAACGGCGGCACCACCAAGATGCGGGTCGAGCCGGACATCGCGGCCGTCGCCGACCCGAACACCGGCTTCCTCGTCGGTGAGACCCAGACGTTCCCGGACGGAACCGTGAAGTACAACGAGTACCGCCTCGGCGGCACCTCGCTGGCCTCCCCGGTCATCGCCGGCGTCGAGGCGCTCGCCCAGGAGGCGCGCGGCGGCGTCCCGATCGGGTTCGCCAACCCGGCGATCTACGACAAGTTCGGCACGTCCTCGTACCACGACGTGACCGACCACCCGCTGGGCCAGGGGCAGGGCATCGCGAACGTCCGGGTGGACTTCGCGAACACCACCGACGCCTCGGACGGCCTGATCACCTCGCTGCGTACCTTCGGCGTGGACAGCTCGCTGCACGCGACCGTCGGCTACGACGACGTGACCGGTGTCGGCACGCCCGGCAAGACGTACGTCTCGTCGTACAAGCCGGCCAAGCACGGCAAGCCCGGCAAGGGCAAGGGCCACCACTGAGGCCCCACAGCCCACCGCGAGGGGCCCGTACCGGGGAGATCCCCGGTACGGGCCCCTCGCCCGCTGCGGTAGCCTGACACCATGCGAGCCGTGAGCCTTCCGCTGAGCGAGCCGCGCTGACCGCGACCCACGTCAGTGCGGCCCCCCTCCTGAGCGAGGGGCTTTTTTGTTTCCGCGGAGGGCCCACCGGCGGCGCAGCCGTCACGACATCGATGGAGTACCGAGGACGATGAGCGACACCACCCCGGCCGCCGAGACGGCTGCGCCCCACCGCTACACGGCCGCACTGGCCGCCGAGATCGAGGCCCGCTGGCAGGACGAGTGGGACGCCCGCGGCACCTTCGCCGCCCCCAACCCCGGCGGTGAGCTGGACGGCGACCCCGAGCTGGCCGCCCGGCCCAAGAAGTACGTCATGGACATGTTCCCGTACCCCTCGGGCGCCGGACTGCACGTCGGCCACCCGCTCGGCTACATCGCCACCGACGTCTTCGCCCGCTTCCAGCGGATGACCGGCCACAACGTCCTGCACACCCTGGGCTTCGACGCCTTCGGCCTGCCCGCCGAGCAGTACGCCGTCCAGACCGGCACCCACCCGCGGGTCTCCACCGAGGCCAACATCGCCACCATGCGCACCCAGCTGCGCCGACTGGGGCTGGGCCACGACCGCCGCCGCTCCCTCGCCACCATCGACCCCGAGTTCTACCGCTGGACCCAGTGGATCTTCCTGCAGATCTACAACTCCTGGTACGACCCCGAGGCCGGCCGCGCCCGCCCCATCGACGAGCTGGTCCGCCAGTTCCGCAACGGCGAGCGGCCCACCCCCGCGGTCACCTCCCCGAGCGGCGATATTGCGGCGGGCCGCCCCTGGGACGAGCTGACCGGCCCCGAGCAGGCCGACGTGCTCAGCGGCTACCGGCTGGCGTACATCGCCCAGTCGCCGGTCAACTGGTGCCCCGGTCTCGGCACCGTACTGGCCAACGAGGAGGTCACCGCCGACGGCCGCTCCGAGCGCGGGAACTTCCCCGTCTTCAAGGCCAACCTGCGCCAGTGGATGATGCGGATCACCGCGTACGCCGACCGGCTGCTGTCCGACCTGGACGCGCTGGACTGGCCCGAGGCGATCAAGCTCCAACAGCGCAACTGGATCGGCCGCAGCGAAGGCGCCCGGGTCGACTTCGCGGTGGCCGGCGCCGACCACCCGATCACGGTCTTCACCACCCGGCCGGACACCCTGTTCGGCGCCACCTACACGGTGCTGGCCCCCGAGCACGAGCTGGTGGACGCCATCGTGCCCGCCGCCTGGCCCGAGGGCACCCACCAGGTGTGGACCGGCGGCCACACCACCCCCGCCGACGCCGTCGCCGCCTACCGCAAGCAGGCCGCCGCGAAGTCCGACGTGGAGCGGCAGGCCGAGGCCAAGGACAAGACCGGCGTCTTCACCGGTGCCTTCGCCGTCAACCCGGTCAGCGGCGAACCCGTCCCGGTCTTCATCGCCGACTACGTGCTGATGGGCTACGGAACCGGCGCGATCATGGCCGTCCCCGCCCACGACTCCCGCGACTTCGCCTTCGCCCGCGCCTTCGAACTGCCGATGCGCTGCGTGGTCGAGCCGACCGACGGCCGCGGCACCGACACCGCCGCCTGGGACGACGCCTTCGTGTCCTACGACGCGAAGGTCGTCGGCTCGGCGACCGGCGAACTGGACCTGAACGGCCTGGGCGTCGCCGAGGCCAAGGCCGCCGTCACCGACTGGCTGACCGCCCGCGGCATCGGCGAGGGCACCGTCAACTACCGCCTGCGCGACTGGCTGTTCAGCCGCCAGCGGTACTGGGGCGAGCCCTTCCCGATCGTCTACGACGAGGAGGGCACCGCCCACGCCCTGCCCGACTCGATGCTGCCCGTCGAACTGCCCGAGGTCGACGACTACAGCCCCCGTACCTTCGACCCCGACGACGCGGACACCTCCCCGGAGACCCCGCTGTCCCGCAACCAGGAGTGGGTCACCGCGGAGCTGGACCTGGGCGACGGGCCGCGCACGTACCGCCGCGAGACCAACACCATGCCCAACTGGGCCGGCTCCTGCTGGTACCAGCTGCGCTACCTGGACCCGCACAACGACGAGCGGCTGGTCTCCGCGGAGGCCGAGGCGTACTGGATGGGCCCCCGCGAGGGGCAGCCGGCCGGCGGCGTCGACCTGTACGTCGGCGGCGCCGAGCACGCCGTCCTGCACCTGCTGTACGCGCGGTTCTGGCACAAGGTCCTGTACGACCTGGGCCACATCTCGTCCTACGAGCCGTTCCACAAGCTGTACAACCAGGGCATGATCCAGGCGTTCGTCTACCGCGACGCCCGCCAGATCGCCGTACCCGCGGCCGAGGTGGAGGAGCGGGACGGCGCCTTCTTCCACCAGGGCGAGCAGGTCTCACGGCTGCTCGGCAAGATGGGCAAGTCGCTGAAGAACGCCGTCACGCCGGACGAGATCTGCGCGGAGTACGGCGCCGATACGCTGCGGCTGTACGAGATGGCGATGGGCCCGCTGGACGTGTCCAGGCCCTGGGACACCCGGGCGGTCGTCGGCCAGTACCGGCTGCTGCAGCGGCTGTGGCGCAACGTCGTCGACGAGACGACCGGCCGCGTCACCGTCGTGGACACCGAGCCCGACGAGCAGACGCTGCGCGCCCTGCACAAGGCGATCGACGGGGTCGGCGCCGACATGGCCGCGCTGCGCTTCAACACCGCCATCGCCAAGATCACCGAGCTGAACAACCACCTGACCCGCACCGCGGCCGGCGCGGTCCCGCGGGCAGTCGCCGAGCCCCTGGTGCTGCTGATCGCGCCGCTGGCCCCGCACATCGCCGAGGAGCTGTGGACCCGTCTGGGCCACGCCGGCTCCCTGGCGCACACGGACTACCCCGTCGCCGACCCGGCGCTGGTGCAGGACGCGAAGGTGACGTGCGTGGTCCAGGTCAAGGGCAAGGTGAAGGCCCGCCTGGAGGTCGCGCCGACCGTCTCCGACGCCGAACTGGAGGCGCTGGCGCTGGCCGACCCGGCAGTGGTCGCCGCGGTGGACGGGGCGCCGGTGCGGAAGGTGATCGTGCGGGCGCCGAAGCTGGTCAACATCGTGGTGTGAGGGGGCCGGGCGGGGCTGCGCGGGCTTTCCGGGGGCCGGGGCCCGTGCTTTTTCCGGGCGGGCGACGGCTCGGGATCGCGCGCGTCGGGCTCGTCCGGGGTGACCGCTCGCGGGCCGAGGCCGGGGCCGGGCGGGTTCGACCCGGGCCGGCTGGGGCCGACCGCGTCCGACCCGGGCGGTCGGGCTCGGCCGGGGCGGTCGGCGGGGCCGCGGGTCCCTGAGGCCGCGGGCCGGCACCGGTCCGCGGGCCGGCGGGGCGTGCGGCCGTCGCCCCGGGGCAGGTTCGGGGACGGTACGGGTCCTCGGTCCCGCTCCCTCCGGTTACGGTGGGGGGGGCGGCCCACGCGCCGGACCGCCGCCGTGCCCGGACTGGAGGTTGCCCGTGGAGACCATCGGCATCATCGCGCTCGTGCTCCTCGCCGCTTTCCTGGTGTTCGCGGCGCTGTCCGTGGTGGCGACGGTGAAGATTGTCCGTGCGGCACGGCGCCGGATGCGGCGCGGCGGCGCGCAGGCCCGCCGGGTGGTCGAGGACGCCCGGCTCAAGGCCCGCCGCTACACGGTTCCGGGCCCGGCCGGTGAGCTGGCCCGGCTGCGCGTGGAGCTGCGCTCCTCCATCGACAGCACCTTCCGCGCCCTGGACGCCGGCCACGAGGACGACGCCTCCGTCCGTGAGGCCGCCACCCTCTTCGCCCGCCTCAGCGACCACGCCGCCTCCCTCGACGCCGAACTCAAGCTGCTGGAGCAGGAACCCGACCGCTCCCGCGTCGCCCGCCGCCTCCCCGACCTCACCGACCGCGCCCGCCGCATCACCGGTTCCGCCGACGCCCTCCGCTGGGCCGCCCAGGACCGCGCCCGGCGCTTCGCCGACGACGAGCTTTCCTCGCTGACCCGGGAGATCGACCTTGAGGCGGACGCGCTGCGGCACTGGGATCCGGTGGGTCCGGGGGGTCCGGCCGATCCGGCGGTCGGGGGGAGGCCGGCGGCGGGTCCTGGTCTCGGCCGGGGTCCGGGTCCAAGTCATGGCCCTGGTTCTGCCTCGCGACCTGCCTCCGGTCCCGGCTCCGGACCGCTCCCGGGTTCGGGGGCGGGGGCCGGGGCGCCGAAGTGGGGTCCGTCGGCGGAGTGAGCGCCGGTCCCGGGAGCGGGAGCGGGCCGCCCGGCACCGCGGGCCGAGGCGCGCGAGCGCGAACTGTCACCCGGGGGCACAACCCGGGTAACCTCCCGCTCATGTCCCCGCATGTCGCCATCGTCACGGATTCCACGGCCTACCTGGCACCGGAGGCGCTGACCCGGCACGGCATCGCGGTCGTGCCCCTCACCGTGGTCATCGGCGACGAGGCCCTGGAAGAGGGCACCGAGATCTCCGCCCCCGCCGTGGCCCGCGCCCTGCAACGGCGCCACCCGGTCACCACCTCCCGCCCCAGCCCGGCCGAGTTCACCGCCGCCTACGAGACCGCCGCCGCGTCCGGCGCGGCCTCGATCGTCTCCCTCCACCTGTCCGCCGACTTCTCCGGTACGTACGACGCCGCGCTCGTGGCCGCGAAGGAAGCGCCCGTGCCGGTGCGCGTGGTGGACACCGGGATGGTCGCGATGGCGCTCGGCTTCACCGTGCTGGCCGCGGCGCGGGCGGCGGAGGCGGGCGGGACGGCGGACGAGGTGGTCGCAGCCGCGGAGAAGCGGGCGGCGGACACCTTGGCGTACTTCTACGTCGACACGCTCGACTACCTGCGGCGCGGCGGGCGGATCGGCGCGGCCCAGGCGCTCTTCGGGTCGGCGCTGGCCGTGAAGCCGCTGCTGCGGCTGGCCGACGGCCGGATCGAGCTGCTGGAGAAGGTCCGTACGGCGTCGCGGGCGATCACCCGGCTGGAGGAGATCGTGGTCGGGCAGGCGGGCACCCGGCACGTGGACCTCGCGGTCCATCACCTGGCGGCGGGCGAGCGGGCGGCGGTGCTGGCGGACCGGCTGCGGGAACGGGTGCCGGGACTCGGCGAGCTGGTGGTGAGCGAGGTGGGCGCGGTGATCGGGGCGCACGCCGGGCCGGGGCTGCTGGGGGTCGTGGTCTCGCCGCACTGAGAGGGGTGGGCCGTGGGGCCGGGTAGGGCCGCGCCCGGGGGTGCTGCCGCGGGTGGGGGCGGTGCCCCGGCGGTGTGCGGGGGCGGCCGGGGTGCGGGGCCGGGCGGAGGGTGCGGCGCCCGGGGGCCGGGTGCCCGGTGGGGCCGCCGGCCGGGGGCGGGTCACCCACACGGGTGGCCGAGTTATCCACAGGCGGCCGGCTTCCCGGAGCGTTGTCCACAGATCCCGGCGAAGGTCGTTTTCGGCCCCCGGCGGGGTCCAGCATCGAGTGCATGGACTCGATGGACTCGATGGACCCGGTGAACCCGGTGGATCCGGAACTGGACACGGATCCGCGTCCGGACACGGTACGTGCGCCCGGCAAGGCCGAGGCGGCGGCGCGGCTGCGGGCGCGGGCGGGCGCGCTCTTCGGCACGGCGGAGGAGGAGCCACCGACCGGGGTGCCCGGGGTGCGGGCCTTCGCGGGCGGACGCATGGGCCGGCTACGGCAGTGGCTGTTCGTCCGCTGCGGGCTGGAGTTCAGGACGGTGGCCGCCCTGGCGGTGGTCCTCGCCGTGGCGGCCGGGCTCGCCCTCCACCACTACTGGGCAGGGCGCCCGCGGACCGTCCGCGTCCCCCCGCCCGTCGCGATGCCCGTGCCCACCCCGGCGACCCGTCCCGCCCCGCTGTCGAAGCTCACCGTCGACATCGCCGGCAAGGTCGCCCGGCCCGGCTTACGCCGACTCCCCGAAGGCTCCCGTGTGGCCGACGCCCTCACCGCCGCCGGCGGCCCCCTCCCGGGCACCGACACCACCCCCCTCAACCTCGCCCGCCCCCTCACCGACGGCGAACAGGTCCTCGTCGGCGTCACCCCGCCCCCGCCCCCGCCCCCGCTCTCGGTCCCGGCCGCCTCCTCCGCCGGCCCCGCCCCGACCGGCCCCCTCAGCCTCAACTCCGCCACCGCAGCCCAACTCGACGCCCTCCCCGGCGTCGGCCCCGTCCTCGCCCAGCACATCCTCGACTTCCGTACCCGACACGGCGCCTTCACCTCTCCCGGGCAACTCCGCCAGATTCCCGGCATCGGCCCCCGCAAATTCGCCACCCTCCAGCCCCTGGTCCACCCATGACCCCCGACTCCGCCGGCCGCCCCGCCCGGATCGGCAAGGCGCCCTGCGCGGGCCGCGCGAGCGGGAAGGACGCCGGGCGCCACACCCACCCGGCGGCGGAACCGGGCGGGGCGGCGGAGCTGAGGCTGCGGCACGTACCGGGGCGGTCGGCGGGTGGGTCGGTGGTGGGCCCCGTCCCGGGCGCCGCGGATGCTCCCGCCTCGGCGGCGGGCGGGCGGAACGGCGATGTCCCCTGCCGAAGCTGCGTGGGTGGGGAGGACGCCGGTTGCCCTCGCCACTGCGCGGCGGCGGAGGCCGGACCAGAGGCCGGGGCTCGGTGGCGGCAAGCTCAGGGGCGTGCGGAGGGCGGTACGGCCGATGCCGTTGGAGGCGACGGCGCTCCGGAGGGAGGTGGGTCGCAGGGGGCGCGGGGCGCGTCCGATTCTGCCGCGGCGGTGGCTGGCCGGGAGGGTGGGGCCCGGCTGCGCCGAGCGCCGGGGCGGTCGGCGGGCGGGTCGGCGCGGGGCGCGGACGCGGCCGCGGGTGGCGTGGGTGCGGGCGGGGGGCCCGGAAGCGTCGGCGGACCGCAGCGGGCAGCCGTGCATGCTGCCGCCGCCTCACCGTTGGGGGCCTCGAACCCGCGGCAGGAGGGGCCCGTGGACCTGCGGCTGGTCGGGCCGGCGCTGGCCGCGTGGGCGGCAGCGGCGGCGCCGGGGAGATGGGGGCCGGGCTTGGCGGTGGCCGGGGCGGTGGCGGCCGGGGCGGCGCTGTGGCGGAAACCGCGGCTGTGGCCGGCGGTGGTGGCCGCCGTGTTGTGCGGGGCGGTGGCCGCGGGGGTGGCCGGGTTGGCGCGGGCGGAGTTGACGCGGGGCCCGGTGCCGGCGCTGGCCGGGGAGGGGGCCGGCGCCGAGGCGACCGTACGGGTGGACGGGGACCCGTTCACGGCGGGGGCGGGACCGTCGCGGGTCGTCCTGGTGCGGGCCACGGCCGAGCGGGTGGGGGCGACACGGCTGCGTACGCCGGTGATCGTGCTGGCCGGGGGCGCGGCCCGCTCGTCGTGGCTGGGACTGGTGCCGTCCACCAGGGTGACCCTGACCGCCCGGTTCGCCCCGCCGGACGAGCGGGACGACGACATCGCCGCCGTCCTGCGGGCGGTGGGCCCGCCGGGGATCGCCGCGCCGCCGAGCACGGCACAGCGCGTCGCCGCCCATCTCCGCGCCGGCCTGCGGGAGGCCGCCGCCCCGCTGCCGGCCGACGCCCGCCAACTGCTGCCGGGCCTGGTGGTCGGCGACACCTCCGCCGTCGCCACGGACCTGGCGGACGCCTTCCGCGCCACCGACCTGGCGCACCTCACCGCCGTTTCGGGGGCGAACCTGACGCTTCTGCTGGTCCTCCTGATCGGTCCCCCGAACCGGGCCATCAGGGCCGAACGCCGTGGGCTGGCCGCCGCCGTGGGCCTGCCACTGCGCTGGACGGCGTGCGCGGGGGCGGCCGTGACCGTCGGGTTCGCCCTGCTGTGCCGTCCCTCGCCGAGCGTGCTGCGGGCCGCCGCCTGCGGTCTGGTCACTTTGCTGGCCGTCGCCACCGGCCGCCGCAGGTCCCTGCTGCCCGCCCTGGCCGCCGCCGTTCTGCTGCTGGTGCTGTACGAGCCGGCATTGGCGAGGTCCTACGGGTTCACCCTGTCCGTGCTGGCCACCGGCTCCCTGCTGACGCTCGCCCCGAGGTGGAGCGCGGCGCTGCGGGCCCGCGGGGTGCCGGGGCGGTTGGCGGAGGGGCTGGCGGCGGCAGCGGCGGCGCAGGCGGTGTGCGGGCCGGTGATCGTGCTGCTGACGGCCCGGCTGAGCCTGGTCGGGGTGCCCTGCAACCTGCTGGCCGAACCGGCGGTGGGCGCCGCGACGGTCCTCGGGTTCGCCGCGCTGCTCACCGCCCCGGTGGCGGGCGGCGCCGCGCACGTCCTGGCCTGGCTCGCGGGCTGGCCGGCGCAGTGGATCGCGGCGGTGGCCCGCCACGGGGCCGCGCTGCCCGGCGCGGACGTTCCCTGGCCGGGCGGGCGCCCGGGGGCGGCCCTGCTGGCGGTGGCGACGGTCGCGGCGGCGGTGTGCGGCGAGCGGCTGCCGCGCCGCCCCTGGCCGGCCGCGACCTGCGCCCTCCTGCTGCTGCTCGCGCTGCTGCGGCCCGTGCCGCTCCCCCGGTTCGCCGCGCGATGGCCGTCGGGCGACTGGCGGTTCGCGATGTGCGACGTCGGTCAGGGTGATGCGCTGGCCCTGTCGGCGGGTCCGGGCGCCGCGGTGGTGGTGGACGCGGGCCCCGATCCGGCCGCGGTGGACCGCTGCCTGCGCGACCTGCGGGTCACCGTGGTCCCGCTGCTGGTCCTGACCCACTTCCACGCCGACCACGTGGACGGCCTGCCCGGCGTGCTGCACGGCCGCGCGGTGGGCGCGATCGAGACGACCGCGCTCGACGAACCCGCCGGCCAGGCCGCGGAAGTACGGCGGGAAGCGGCGGCGGCCGGCGTACCGCTGGTGCGGGCCGCGGCCGGCGAGCGCCGCGCCCTCGGCTCGCTGGCCTGGCAGGTCCTCTGGCCCCCGGCGGGGGAGCCCCTGGCGCCCGACGACGCCAACGACGCCAGTGTCGCCCTCCTCGTCCGCACCGCCGGGCTGACCCTGCTCCTGATGGGAGACCTCGAACCGGACACCCAGCAGCGCCTGCTGGAAACCGTCCCCGACCTCCCCCGCGTGGACGTGCTGAAGGTCGCCCACCACGGTTCGGCCTACCAGGCCCCGGCCCTGCTGGCCCGCGCCCGTCCCCGCCTCGCCCTGATCAGCGTGGGTACCGGCAACCCCTACGGCCACCCGGCCGCCCGCACCCTCCGTTCCCTGCGCGCCTTGGGCACGACCGTCCTGCGCACCGACCACGACGGCTCCATCACCGTCAGCGCCCCCGGCCCGGCGGGCCTGCGGACAACCCTGTCGGGTCCCGGCGAGCGCGCGCGTCCCCAGGCCGTGGGCCCGCGATGAGCGCCGTCGGGTTCAGCGGCTCCGGGTGCCCGCGCGGGCCGGTGTCTGGCCGGTGCGCCGGGCACGGTTTCGGCCGCGCCGGCCTCCGGTTCGGCGCCGGGCGGGGTCAGGTTTCCAGCCAGCCGTCGTGCGCGGTGGCCAGGGCGTGCAGGGCGGCGGGGTTGAGGCGGGCGGTGGGGTCTTCGACGACCAGCAGCCACTGGGCGTCCTCCGCGTCGTCCTCGCCGGCCAGCGCGTCGCGGAGCAGGAGCGGCTCCTCGGCCAGCGCGAAGCGGTCGGCCAGGAGTTCGGCGACCTCCTCGGCGGTGTCGCGGTCGGGCAGCACCAGGACATGTCGTACGTCGCTCACCACGGCATTGTCCCCGAGCCTCCCCGGCGCCGTGGACCGGGTCCGCCGCCCGGGGCGCCGGGCTGTCGGACCCCCGTGGCATGCTGGGCGTCACATGGCCAGGAAGACCGCTCCAGACGACGTACTCGCTCCGCTCACCCTCGCGGTGGGCCAGGAGGACCTGCTGCTTGACCGCGCGGTGCGGGAGGTGGTGACCGCGGCGCGCGCCGCCGACGCCGACACCGACGTACGCGACCTGGCGTCCGACGCGCTGCAGCCGGGGACGCTGGCGGAGCTGACCAGTCCGTCGCTGTTCTCCGAGCGCAAGGTCATCGTGGTGCGCAACGCGCAGGACCTGTCGGCGGACACGGTCAAGGACGTCAAGGCGTATCTGGCCGCGCCCGCCGAGGAGATCACCCTGGTACTGCTGCACGCCGGGGCGGCCAAGGGCAAGGCACTGCTGGACGCCGCCCGCAAGGCAGGCGCCCGGGAGGTGGCCTGCCCCAAGATGACCAAGCCGGCCGACCGGCTGGCGTTCGTGCGCGGCGAGTTCCGTACCCTGGGCCGGTCCGCGACCCCTGAGGCCCACCAGGCGCTGGTGGACGCCATCGGCAGCGACCTGCGGGAACTGGCCAGTGCCTGCGCTCAGTTGACCGCCGACGTGGACGGCACGATCGACGTGGCGGTGGTCGCCCGCTACTACACCGGCCGGGCCGAGGCCACCGGCTTCGAGGTCGCCGACCTCGCGGTCACCGGCCGTACCGCCGAGGCGCTGGAACGGCTGCGCTGGGCGCTGTCGGTCGGCCAGCCGCTGCCCGGCATCACCTTCGCGCTGGCCTCCGGGGTCCGCGCCATCGGCAAGCTCGCGTCCGCCCCGCGCGGCGCCAATCCCGGCCAGCTCGCCCGCGACCTCGGTATGCCGCCGTGGAAGATCGACCGGGTACGGCAGCAGATCCGCGGCTGGACGGCCGACGGCGTCTCGGTGGCGCTGCGGGCGGTCGCGGAGGCCGACGCGGCGGTCAAGGGCGGCAGCGCGGACCCGGCGTACGCCTTGGAGAAGGCGGTCGTCACCATCGCCCGCGCGTCCCGCGCCCGCGGCTGACCCTCCCGCGATCCCGGCTGACGAACGGCCCGGCCCAGCGGCCGACCGCGCACCTTCGCTCGGCCGCCGCCCCTGCCCGCGTACCGCCCCCGCCCCGCCCCCGCCCGGTCCGGGGGCCCCGCCCGTCACGGCCCCGGACAGCAGACCGCCCGCCGCGGGAGGAGGACCCGGGCGGGCGGTAAGGCGTGGAGCAGGGTACGCAGGACCGCACGGCACCCGGGAAAGGAACGAAGGGGCGCCGTGGGGATCCGCCGGTCACGCCGCAGGCACGTGGCGAACGTCCGCGTGCGGCGCGGTCGGTCCTGGCTGTGCCGGTCCGGGCGGTAGAGGGGCCGCTGATTCCGGTTTCCGGCGGTGCCGAGGGCCGTTCGGGACGGATCCGGTCAGACCTCGAGCGCGGTGACCGACTGGGCCAGCGCCGACTTCTTGTTGGCGGCCTGGTTCTTGTGGATGACACCCTTGCTGACGGCCTTGTCGAGCTTCTTGGCGGCCACCCGGGCGGCCACGGTGGCCTGCTCGGCGTCGCCGGCTGCGATGGCCTCGCGGGTGCGGCGGATCGCGGTCTTCAGCTCGGACTTGACCGCCTTGTTGCGCAGGCGCGCCTTCTCGTTGGTCTTGTTGCGCTTGATCTGGGACTTGATGTTCGCCACGAAAGAGCCTTCTCAGGTTCGTATCCACAAAGCGCCCCGCGGCGGATCCACGGGGGGTGCGGCCTCGGGTGAAGGGCACGAGGCACAGCGGCCCAGGGTACCAGCCGCCCGGCCGCGCTCCCAAACCGTCGCACGGGCCCGGTCATGGGACTATGGGGAAAGCAACGTACCGCGCCTCATGATGTCCTCAAGAGTCTCAAGAAACTGGACCCTGCGTGCCCGCGACCCCTTCCCACGTACCGGAGCCGAGCCGTACCGACCCGGCGCTGCTCCGAAACTTCTGCATCATCGCCCACATCGACCATGGAAAGTCCACGCTGGCCGACCGGATGCTGCAGCTCACCGGCGTCGTCGACGTGCGGCAGATGCGCGCCCAGTACCTGGACCGGATGGACATCGAGCGCGAGCGGGGCATCACCATCAAGTCCCAGGCGGTGCGGCTGCCCTGGGCGCCGACCACCGGCGACGAGGCGGGCCGCACCCACATCCTCAACATGATCGACACCCCCGGCCACGTGGACTTCACCTACGAGGTGTCCCGCTCGCTGGCCGCCTGCGAGGGCACGGTCCTGCTGGTCGACGCGGCCCAGGGCATCGAGGCGCAGACCCTGGCCAACCTCTACCTGGCGATGGAGAACGACCTCACCATCGTCCCGGTGCTGAACAAGATCGACCTGCCGGCCGCGCAGCCGGAGAAGTTCGCCGAGGAACTGGCCAACCTGATCGGCTGCGACCCCTCCGACGTGCTCAGGGTCTCGGCGAAGACCGGCGTCGGCGTCGACGCGCTGCTGGACCGGGTGGTACGGGACGTGCCGGCCCCGGTCGGCGTCGCGGACGCCCCCGCCCGCGCGATGATCTTCGACTCGGTCTACGACTCCTACCGCGGTGTCGTCACCTACGTCCGGGTGATCGACGGGCAGCTCAGCAAGCGCGAGCGGATCCGGATGATGTCCACCGGCGCCACCCACGAGCTGCTGGAGATCGGCACCAACTCCCCGGAGATGCTGTCCGCGGACGGCCTGGGCGTCGGCGAGGTCGGCTACCTGATCACCGGGGTGAAGGACGTACGGCAGTCCAAGGTCGGTGACACCATCACCACCTTGAACCGCGGTGCCACCGAGGCGCTGGGCGGCTACAAGGACCCCAAGCCGATGGTCTTCTCCGGGCTGTACCCGCTGGACGGCTCGGACTACCCGGAGCTGCGCGAGGCGCTGGAGAAGCTCCAGCTCAACGACGCGGCCCTGGTCTACGAGCCGGAGACGTCCGCGGCCCTCGGCTTCGGCTTCCGGGTCGGCTTCCTCGGCCTGCTGCACCTGGACGTGGTCCGGGAGCGGCTGGAGCGCGAGTTCGGCCTGGACCTGATCGCCACCGCGCCCAACGTGGTCTACCGGGTGGTGATGGAGGACGGCAAGGAACACGTCGTCACCAATCCCAGCGAATTCCCCGAGGGCAAGCTGGCCGAGGTCTACGAGCCGGTGGTGCGGGCGACGGTCCTGGCGCCGACCGAGTTCATCGGCGCGATCATGGAGCTGTGCCAGAACCGGCGCGGCACGCTGCTCGGCATGGACTACCTCTCCGAGGACCGGGTGGAGATCCGCTACACCCTGCCGCTCGCCGAGATCGTCTTCGACTTCTTCGACAGCCTCAAGTCCAAGACCCGCGGCTACGCCTCGCTGGACTACGAGCCCACCGGCGAGCAGAGCGCCGACCTGGTCAAGGTCGACATCCTGCTGCACGGCGACAAGGTGGACGCGTTCTCGGCGATCACCCACAAGGACAAGGCGTACGCCTACGGGGTCCGGCTGGTCGCCAAGCTGCGCGAGCTGATCCCGCGGCAGAACTTCGAGGTGCCCATCCAGGCGGCCATCGGCGCCCGGGTGATCGCCCGCGAGACGGTCCGCGCCATCCGCAAGGACGTCCTCGCCAAGTGCTACGGCGGCGACATCTCCCGCAAGCGGAAGCTGCTGGAGAAGCAGAAGGAGGGCAAGAAGCGGATGAAGATGGTCGGTAGCGTGGAGGTGCCGCAGGAGGCCTTCATCGCGGTGCTGTCGAGCGACTCCGACGGCGAGTCCAAGGCCAAGAGGTGACGGGACGCCCTGCTCGGGCGGGCGGGGCGGGTCACGCCCCTTACGTGTCCGGCGTCGGCCCCCTAGTCTGATCCGACCGGTGGTTACCGGTGAGTTAATGAGAAAGCCGCGCGTGCCCCGGAGGTTGTGGTGACCGACACACAGACGTTGCTTGAGAACCGGCCCCCCTCCGTGGCCGGGCTCTTCCTGGACCGCGTGGCGGCGACACCGGACGTGGAGGCGTACCGCTACCCCGTACCGGCCGGTTCGGGCGCCGAGCGCTGGGAGACGCTGAGCTGGAGCGAGGCCGCCACCCGGGTCTACGCCATCGCGGCCGGCCTGATGGACCTGGGCGTCCGGCCCGAGGAGCGGGTGGCGATCGCGGCGGGCACCAGCGTCGACTGGATCCTCGCCGACCTCGGCGTGCTGTGCGCGGGCGCGGCCACCACCACGGTCTACCCCAGCACCAACACCGAGGAGACCGCGTTCATCCTGTCCGACTCCGGCAGCCGGGTGCTGTTCGCCGAGGACGCCGGGCAGCTCGCCAAGGCCCGTGAGCGGCGGACCGGGCTGCCCGAGCTGGCCCACGTGGTGGTCTTCGACCCGGCCGACGCCGCCGACTCCGACGGTGACGGCTGGGTGCTGTCCCTGGCCGACCTGGAAAAGCGCGGTGCCGCCTACCTGGAGCAGCACCCCGCCGCGGTGACCGAGGCGATCGGGGCGATCACCAAGGACCAGCTCGCCACCTTGATCTACACCTCCGGCACCACCGGCCGGCCCAAGGGCGTACGCCTTCCGCACGACGCCTGGTCGTACATGGCCCGCGCCATCCAGGCGATCGAGCTGCTGAACGAGAACGACATCCAGTACCTGTGGCTGCCGCTCGCCCACGTCTTCGGCAAGGTGCTCACCGCAGGCCAGATCTCGATCGGCCACATCATGGTGGTGGACGGCCGGGTCGACAGGATCGTCGAGAACATGCCGGTGGTCCGGCCCACCTACATGGCCGCCGTGCCGCGCATCTTCGAGAAGGTCTACAACGGGGTCGCCGCCAGGGCCCGCGCGGGCGGCGCCGCCAAGTACCGGATTTTCCAGTGGGCCGCCGGGGTCGCCCGCGAGTACGCCAGGACGACGCAGAACTCCATGCGGCTGACCGGCGCGCCGACCGCCCCGCCGGTGCTGCGGGCCAAGCACGCGCTCGCCGACAAGCTCGTCTACGCCAAGATCCGCGAGGCGTTCGGCGGCCGGCTGCGGGCCTGCGTCTCCGGCTCCGCCGCGCTCGCCCCCGAGATCGGCTACTTCTTCGCCGGTGCCGGCGTCCACATCCTGGAGGGCTACGGCCTCACCGAGTCCAGCGCGGCGAGCTTCGTCAACCCCGACGTGTCCTACCGCACCGGCACGGTCGGCAAGGCGCTGCCCGGCCTTGAGGTCCGGATCGCCGAGGACGGCGAGATCATGCTCCGCGGCCCCGGCATCATGCAGGGCTACCACGGCCTGCCCGAGCAGACCGCGCAGGTGCTGGAGCCCGACGGCTGGTTCCACACCGGCGACATCGGCGAGCTGTCGCCCGACGGCTTCCTCAAGATCACCGACCGCAAGAAGGACCTGATCAAGACCTCGGGCGGCAAGTACATCTCGCCGGCCGAGGTGGAGGGCCAGTTCAAGGCGCTGTGCCCGTTCGTCAGCAACGTCCTGGTGGTCGGCGGCGGCCGCAACTTCTGTACGGCGCTGCTCGCGCTGGACGAGCCGACGATCCTCGGCTGGGCGCGGGAGAACGGCCTGGGCGGGCGCCCCTACCCGGAGGTCGTGGCCGCCCCCGAGGTGCGGGCCCTGATGGAGGACTACGTCGGGCGGGTCAACGCGACCCTCCAGCGCTGGCAGCAGATCCGGCAGTTCCGCGTGCTGCCCCGCGACCTGGACGTCGAGCACGGCGACCTGACACCGAGCCTGAAGCTCAAGCGGCCCGTCGTCGAGCGGGAGTTCGCCCCGCTGATCGACGAGATGTACGCGGGCTCGCGGGAGGCGTGAGCCGCCCGCACGGCACTCCCGCGCGGGCGCGCGGGACCCGGGCGGCGGCCCGGGGCGCCGCACAATAGCGGCCCCCGGGCGCCATCGGGGCAAGGTTGGCGGAAATAAGGCCCCTGAGGTGGGAAACCCGGTCACTCTGTGCACCTGCGGGGCTGCCGAGTGTCACGCTGTGCCGTGTGACGCTGATTGCAACCCGAGACCGGGTCGAGGGGAGTGTGCGGCGGGCCAGTGTGCCGGGCGACGAGCTGGCCGCCGGCGCCGCGCGGCGGTTCCTGCGGGCGACGCTCGCCGAATGGGCGGGCCTGGGACCGCCGCAGGACGCCGCGTTCGCCGAGCGCGTGCTGGACGACGCCGCCCTGGTGATCAGCGAACTGGTCACGAACGCCGTGGTGCACGCCGGCACCGCGGTGGACATCCTGTGCCGCCTGGACGCCGAGGTGTGGCCGCCGTCCGGCCTGGTGATCGAGGTCGCCGACCGGCACCCCGGCCGGGTGCTGCGCGGCAGCGCCGAGCAGCACCCGGACGAGCGGGAGGGCGGCCGGGGCCTGCACCTGGTCGCCGCGCTCTCCGACACCTGGGGCGTCACCTACCAGCGGGACCGCAAGACCGTCTGGTGCCGCCTGGACCTGACCGGGGCCGCCGCCGCCTCGGCGGCGGCCGAAGCCGCGGCCCGCTCCGCCACCGGGGCGCCCGCGCCGCACCCGGCCGACGGCGGGGACCGGCGGCCGCTGCTCGCGCCCGTCCCGCCCGAGGAGCGGCCCCGCCGCGCCGACGGGGAGTGGATCAGCCGCGGCAGCCTCACCTTCCTCGCCGAGGCGTCCGACCTGCTGGCCGGGCAGCTGGACGAGGACCACGTGGCCTCCCTGGCCACCCAGCTGCTGGTGCCGCGGCTCGCCGACTGGTGCGCGGTCTGGCTCTACCCGGCCGGTGCCGCGCCCCGGCTGGCCCACGTGTGGCACAGCGTCGAGCAGTGGATCGACCCGCTGCGGGCCCTGCTGGACAAGTCGCCGCCCACCCCGACCCCCCGTCCCGGCGCGCGGTCGCTGCCCTGGCCGGTCATGCCGTGCGCGCCCACCGAGCGCGGCGGGTCGCTGGCCGTGCCGCTGGTCGCCGCCGGCCACTGCCACGGCACCCTGCTGCTCGGCCGCACCGGAGCGCTCGGCATCCCGGCGGAGGCCACCGGCCTGATCGAGGACTTCGCCCGCCGGGTCGCGCTCGCCATGGGCACTGCCCGGCAGTACGCCCGCCAGGCCATGATCAGCACGGTGCTGCAACGCGGCCTGCTGCCGCCCGCCACCGGCCGCATCCCGGGCGTCGAACACGCCGTCGTCTACGAGCCGATGGCCGGCGACTGGGTCGGCGGCGACTTCTACGACCTCTTCCCGACCGGCGACGGCCGCTGGTGCTTCGCGCTCGGCGATGTCTGCGGCAGCGGCCCCGAGGCCGCCTCGCTGACCGGCATCGTCCGCCCGGTGCTGCGGCTGCTGGCCCGCGAGGGCTACGGCGTCTCCGACGTCCTCGACCGCCTCAACAAGGCGCTCGCCGACGAGGCCGCCGCCGCGCTGATCGGCGAAACCGCCGCGTGGGAGGGCGGCCAGGCCCGCTTCCTGTCGCTGCTCTACGGCGAGATCACGCCGTACGCGCCCGGTCGCGGCGCCCGCTGCACCCTCGCCTCGGCCGGCCACCCGCTGCCACTGGTCCTCGGCCCGGACGGCCGGGTACGGCCCGCCGCCACCCCGCAGATGCTGCTGGGCATCTCCGACGACGCCCGCTACGACAGCGAGTCCTTCCTGCTGGCCCCCGGCGACACCCTGCTCTGCGTCACCGACGGGGTGACCGAACGCCGCCGCGGCCGGCGCCAGTTCGACGACGACGACGGCCTCGCGGCGGCGCTGAGCGGCTGCGTGACCCTCGGCGCGGCCGGCGTCGCCGAAAGGATCCGCCGGGCCGTCCACGACTACGACGCGGCGCCCCCGGCCGACGACCTGGCGCTGCTGGTCCTCCAGGCGCGGTAGCCCTCCGGGCGGGACCGGGACCGGGACCGGGGACGCGAGCGCGCGGGCTCGGCCCTGGCCCCCGGCCCCGGCCCCGAACGGTAGGGTCTGCCGCCTGCCGCCTGCCGCCTGCCGCCTGCCGCCTGCCGCCTGCCGCCTGCCGCCTGCCGCCTGCCGCCTGCCGCCTGCCGCCTGCCGCCTGCCGCCTGCCGCCTGCCGCCGGTGGCCGGTGGCCTGGGCGGCGGTCGTGGCGGTGGCGGGGGCCTCGCCCATTCCTGCCGCCGGCGGGCTCGCGGCCCCGCCCGCCGACGGGGGCGGTGGCGGGGGCAGGCCGCGGGCGAGGGCCGCCCGGCCGGATCCGGCCGACGCGGCGGGTCGCGCCAGGCGGACCGTGGCGGGCGGGTCGCGCCAGGCGGACCGTGGCGGGCGGACCGCTTCGGCACGGGGCGCCTCGGCCGTAACGGATACTGGGAGGATGCCTTCCGTACTCCCCGACGGTGAACCCCTACCCGCTGACGGCGCGCTGCCGGCGCACGCCCTGGAGGGGGCCGCCGGACGGCCGCTCGGCTTCTATCTGCACGTCCCGTACTGCGCGAGCCGCTGCGGGTACTGCGACTTCAACACCTATACCGCGAGCGAGCTGCGCGGGTCCGGCGGCGCGCTGGCGTCGCGGGACAACTACGCCGACGCGCTGATCGACGAGATCCGGCTGGCCCGCAAGGTGCTCGGGGACGACCCGCGCCCGGTGGAGACGGTGTTCGTCGGCGGCGGGACGCCCACGCTGCTGGCCGCCGGCGACCTGGTACGGGCGCTGGGCGCGATCCGCGAGGAGTTCGGGCTGGCACCGGGCGCCGAGGTCACCACGGAGGCCAATCCGGAGTCCGTGGACCCCGGATACCTCGCCGAGCTGCGGGCAGGGGGCTTCAACCGGCTCTCCTTCGGCATGCAGAGCGCCCGGGAGCACGTGCTGCGGGTCCTGGACCGCACCCACACGCCGGGCCGCCCCGAGGCATGCGTCGCCGAGGCCCGCGCGGCCGGCTTCGAGCACGTCAACCTCGATCTGATCTACGGCACCCCGGGGGAGTCCGACGACGACTGGCGCGCCTCCCTGGACGCGGCGATCGGGGCCGGACCCGACCACGTCTCCGCGTACGCGCTGATCGTGGAGGAGGGTACGCAGCTGGCCCGGCGGATCCGGCGCGGCGAGGTGCCGATGACCGACGACGACGTGCACGCGGACCGCTACCTGATCGCCGACGAGCGGCTGGCCGCGGCCGGCTTCTCCTGGTACGAGGTCTCCAACTGGGCCACGTCCCCGGCCGGCCGCTGCACCCACAACGAGCTGTACTGGACCGGCGCGGACTGGTGGGGCGCCGGGCCCGGCGCGCACAGCCACGTAGGCGGCGTCCGCTGGTGGAACGCCAAGCACCCGGGTGCCTACGCCCAGGCGCTCGCCGAAGGCCGCACCCCGGGCGCCGGGCGCGAGGTCCTAGGCGCCGAGGACCGCCGGATCGAACGCGTCCTGCTCGAACTGCGCCTGTCGGCCGGCTGCCCGCTGGAGCTGCTCGCCCCGGACGGCGCCCGCGCCGCCGCCCGTGCGGTGGAGGGCGGCCTCCTGGAGCCCGGTCCTTACGCCGAGGGCCGCGCGGTCCTCACTCTGCGGGGCCGCCTGCTGGCCGACGCGGTGGTACGCGACCTGGTCGACTAGGGCCGCCCGGCCCCGTGCCGTGACCCGCGCTTCCCGACCGGACCTGTCCGGACACCCGCACCGACCCCGACCCCGGCCCGGCGCCTGGCGCGCCGGACGGCTTCGCGCGGCGCGTGGTGGCCGCGCCGCCGGTGGTCACCCTCGGGCCCGGCGCGGCCTGCGACGGCGCCGCCCGCGGCGCCACCGGCTACGCCCGGCAGTAGCGGGCGGTCAGCCCGCTGTCACGAAGTCGATGAGCTCCTCCACCCGGCCCAGCAGCTCCGGCCGGAGGTCCCGGTACGAGGTGACCGACGCCAGGATGCGCTGCCACGCCTCCCCGGTGGTCAGGTCGGTCCAGCCCAGGGCCCGGCAGACGCCGGTCTTCCAGTCCTCCCCGCGGGGCACCCGCGGCCACCCGGGGATGCCGACCGAGGACGGTTTCACGGCCTCCCAGACGTCGATGAAGGGATGCCCGACCACCAGCACGTCGGGGCCGGCCGCCGAGGCGGCGATGCGGGACTCCTTGGAACCGGGCACGAGGTGGTCCACCAGGACGCCCAGCCGGGCCGACGGGGTGGGGGCGAAGGCGGAGACGACGGCGGGCAGGTC
Source organism: Streptomyces sp. ITFR-21 (assembly GCF_031844685.1). Classification (NCBI taxonomy): domain Bacteria; kingdom Bacillati; phylum Actinomycetota; class Actinomycetes; order Kitasatosporales; family Streptomycetaceae; genus Actinacidiphila; species Actinacidiphila sp. ITFR-21. The sequence continues at coordinate 1,754,542 of NZ_CP134605.1, read as the reverse complement.
GTCCACGCCCTCCAGGAACTCCACCACGACGCCTTCGACGCGCAGGTCGTGGCCCCAGACGCGTTCGACCAGCTCGGCGTCGTGGCGGCCCTCGACGTAGATGCGGCCGGCCCGCGCGACGCGGGCCTGGGCGCCGGGCACCGCGACGGAGCCGGAGGCGGACAGCAGGCGGCCGCGGGGGGCGGCGGCCCGGGGGCGTACCAGGGCCACCGGCCTGCCGTCGATCAGGAAGGCGCCCGGGGTCATCGGGAAGACCCGGTGCCGGCCGAAACGGTCCTCCAGGGTGACGGTGAGGCCCTCCGCGGTCTTCTCCACCCGGACCACCGCCCCGCAGAAGCCGGTGCCCGCCTCCTCGACCACCAGCTCGGACTCGGCGGCCACCTCGGGCAAGGGCGCGGGCCGCTTCCAGGGAGGGGTCAGATCGCCGTCGTAACTCCTGCTGCGCATGGGGGAGATCGTAGGACGTGGCGGGCGCGTCGCGCCGGTGCGCGCCACACCGGGTCCGTCGCGCCGGGTCCGCTACGCCCGCGCCGGGCCGGCGAAGCGTTCGGCGAGCGCGTCCCGCTGGGCGCGCAGGAAGCGGGCGTCCACCACCGCGCCGTGCCCGGGTACGTACCGGCCGGTCTCGCCGCCCAGCGCCAGCAGCGCGTCGACCGTGGCCGCCCAGGCGCCCGGTACCGCGTCCTGCCCGGCCTGCGGCTCCCCCGACTCCTCCACCAGGTCGCCGCAGAAGACCACCGTCGGGTCGCTCGCGGTGGCGCCCGGCACCACCACCGCCAGGTCGTGCCCGGTGTGGCCGGCGCCCGGGTGGACCAGCCGCACCGGACGGTCGCCGAGATCCAGCCCCAGCCCGCCGCGCACCGGCCGGTCCGGGAGCACCAGGGCCCGCGCCGCCGCCTCGGCCGCCGCGGGGTCGGTGCCGTGCTCCACCGCGTCCGCCCGCAGCGCATCCCGCTCCCGGCGCAGATAGCCGTCCAGCGACGCCTCCCCGTACACCTCGGCGGCCGGGAAGGCGGGCGTGCCGAAGACGTGGTCGAAGTGCCCGTGGGTGAGTACGACGTGGGTGACCCCGCGCCCGGTCAGCGCCGCCACCTGCCGCCGCAGCTCCTCACCCGCCGCCAGCGTGGACCCGGTGTCGACCAGCAGCACCCCGTCCGCGCCCACGACCAGGCCGACCGTCACGTCGAGGCGGGGCAGCCGCCGGCGGGCCACCCCGGGAGCCAGCTGCTCCCAGCCGGAGCCGCCGGCGCCCGGCTCCCGCGCGCTCTCCACAGGTTCCACGGGACGACGCTATCGCCGCGACCCCGGGTACGCGCGCTCCGGCCCCGCCCCGTCGCGGCCCCCGCGCCCCCCTCCGCGACGAGCGCACCCCTCGCGCAACCGGCGTCCCGGCCGTCACCGAAAAGCCGCGAACCGGCCCCCGGGCCCGGCGGCGCGAAGAGGTTCCGGCACGATCACGAGCCGGTCTTGCCGTGCCCTTGCCGCCTCGCCGTACACTTACTGCGGGAAAGCTGGCACTCAGAACGGAGGAGTGCCAGGCCAGACGGCTGATGCCCTACGGCTGGAGGTGCGCGATGCTGAGCGAACGCCGACTCGAAGTGCTGCGTGCCATCGTCCACGACTACGTCGGCACCGAGGAGCCGGTCGGGTCCAAGGCACTCACCGAGCGCCACCAGCTCGGTGTCTCGCCCGCCACCGTACGCAACGACATGGCCGTGCTGGAGGAGGAGGGCTACATCGCCCAGCCGCACACCAGCGCCGGCCGGATCCCCACCGACAAGGGCTACCGGCTGTTCGTCGACAAGCTCGCCGGCGTCAAGCCGCTGTCGGGCGCCGAGCGCCGCGCGATCCATAACTTCCTGGGCGGCGCCGTCGACCTCGACGACGTGGTGGCCAGGACGGTACGGCTGCTGGCGCAGCTCACCCGGCAGGTCGCGGTCGTGCAGTACCCGTCGCTGGTCCGCTCCTCGGTCCGGCACGTGGAACTGCTGTCACTGGCCGCCGCCCGCCTCATGCTGGTCCTGATCACCGACACCGGACGGGTCGAGCAGCGGCTCATCGACTGCGCCGCCCCGGTCGGCGAGACCGTACTGGCCGATCTGCGGGCCCGGCTCAACAGCCGGGTCGTCGGCCGCCGGTTCGCCGACGTCCCGCCGCTGGTACAGGACCTGCCGGAGAGCTTCGACCCCGACGACCGGCCCGCGGTCGCCGGAGTGCTGGCCACCCTCCTCGAAACGCTCGTGGAGGACAAGGAAGAGCGCATCATGCTCGGCGGCGCGGCGAACCTCACCCGGTTCAACCACGACTTCCCGCTGACGATCCGACCCGTCCTCGAAGCACTTGAGGAGCAGATGGTGCTGCTGAAACTGCTCGGTGAGACCGCGGACGCGACCATGACGGTCCGGATCGGGCACGAGAACTTTCACGAGGGCCTCAATTCCACCTCCGTGGTGGCGGTCGGCTACGGTTCGGGCGACGAGGCAGTCGCCAAACTCGGCGTGGTCGGACCGACCCGCATGGACTACCCCGGAACGATGGGAGCGGTACGCGCAGTGGCACGTTACGTCGGACAGATCCTGGCGGAGTCGTAAGTGGCCACGGACTACTACGCCGTACTCGGCGTGCGCCGCGACGCAGGACCTGACGAGATCAAGAAGGCATTCCGCCGGCTCGCCCGCGAACTGCACCCGGACGTGAATCCGGACCCCAAGACCCAGGAGCGGTTCAAGGAGATCAACGCCGCTTACGAGGTGCTCTCCGACCCGCAGAAGAAGCAGGTCTACGACCTCGGCGGCGACCCGCTGTCCGCCTCGGGCGGTGGCGGCGGCGCCGGGGGCTTCGGAGCCGGCTTCGGCAACTTCAGCGACATCATGGACGCCTTCTTCGGGCAGTCGCAGCAGCGCGGCCCGCGCTCGCGCACCCGGCGCGGGCAGGACGCCATGATCCGGCTGGAGATCGAGCTGGACGAGGCCGCGTTCGGCACCACCAAGGACATCCAGGTGGACACCGCGGTCACCTGCGGCACCTGCAACGGCGAGGGCGCCGCTCCCGGCACGTCCGCGCAGACCTGCGACATGTGCCGCGGGCGGGGCGAGGTGTCCCAGGTCACCCGGTCCTTCCTCGGCCAGGTGATGACCTCGCGGCCGTGCCCGCAGTGCCAGGGCTTCGGCACCGTGGTGCCCACCCCGTGCCCGGAGTGCGCCGGCGACGGCCGGGTCCGCTCCCGCCGCACGCTGACCGTGAAGATCCCCGCGGGTGTCGACAACGGCACCCGGATCCAGCTGGCCGGCGAGGGCGAGGTCGGCCCCGGCGGCGGCCCGGCCGGCGACCTCTACGTGGAGATCCGCGAGGTTCCGCACGCGGTCTTCCAGCGCCGCGGCGACGACCTGCACTGCACGGTGACCCTGCCGATGACGGCCGCCGCGCTCGGCACCAAGTGCCCGCTGGAGACGCTGGACGGCCTGGAGGAGATCGACATCAGGCCCGGCACCCAGTCGGGCCAGTCGATCCCGCTGCACCAGCGCGGCATCACCCACCTGCGGGGCGGCGGCCGGGGCGACCTCGTGGTCCACGTCGAGGTGATCACCCCGCACAAGCTCGACGCCGACCAGGAGGACCTGCTGCGGCGGCTGGCGAAGCTGCGCGGGGAGGAGCGGCCCCTCGGGCAGTTCGCCCCGGGCCAGCAGGGCCTGTTCTCACGGCTCAAGGACGCGTTCAACGGGCGGTAGCGGCGCCGCCGGCGGCAGGCCCCGGGCCTGCCGCCCGCGGGCGCCGGCGCGGCCGGCGGCACGGGTCCGGTGGCGCCCGTACCGGCGCCGCCCCGGCGCGGGACGGGGGCGCGCGCATGGCACGATGTGGCCATGTCCGCGTTGACAGACCTCTCCTCCTTTTCTGCGTACCCGATCGTCCAGGCCCCCATGGCGGGCGGCGCCTCCAACCCGCAGCTGGCCGCGGCCGTCGGCGCGGCCGGCGGGCTCGGCTTCCTCGCCGCCGGGTACAAGACGTCCGAGGCGATGTACGAGGAGATCCGGCAGCTGCGCGACCTCACCTCGCACCCCTTCGGGGTGAACCTCTTCATGCCGCAGCCCGGCACCGTCGACCCGTCCGCCGTCGCGGTCTACGCCGAGCAGCTGGCAGGCGAGGCCGCCTGGTACGCCACCGAGCTCGGCGACCCCGACATCGGCACCGACGACGCGTACGACTCCAAGGTCGCGGTGCTGCTGGAGGACCCGGTGCCGATGGTCAGCTTCACCTTCGGCTGCCCGGAGCGGTCGGTCTGCGAGGCGTTCGCCAAGGCCGGTACGTACACGGTGGTCACCGTCACCTCGCCCGCCGAGGCGCTCGCCGCCCAGCGGGCCGGCGCCGACGCGGTCTGCGTCCAGGGGGTGGAGGCCGGCGGCCACCAGGGCACCCACCGCGACGACCCGCAGCTCGACGGCGCCGGCATCGGCCTGCTCTCACTGATCCCGCAGGTCCGCGAGGCCGTGCAGCTCCCGATGATCGCCGCCGGCGGCCTGATGCGCGGCAGCCAGATCGCCGCGGTCCTCACCGCGGGGGCGGACGCCGCCGCGCTCGGCACCGCCTTCCTGGTCTGTCCGGAGTCCGGCGCCAGCGTCGTGCACAAGCGGGCCGTCACCGACCCCGTCTTCGCCAGGACCGAACTGACCCGCGCGTTCTCCGGCCGCCCCGCCCGCGGCCTGTTCAACCGCTTCATGCGCGAGCACGGCCGCTACACCCCGCCCGGGTACCCGCAGATACACCACCTCACCAGTCCGCTGCGCCGGGCCGCCGCCGCGGCCGGCGACCCCCAGGGCATGGCGCTGTGGGCGGGGCAGGGCCACCGGCTGGCCCGTGAGCTGTCCGCGGGCGCCCTCGTCGAGACCCTCGTCGCCGAACTCCGGGCCGCCCGGGAGGAGGCCCGCGCATGACCGCCCCGGTCTTCCTGGTGGACCCCGTCCTGCTGGACGGCTCCCCGTCCCGGATCACCCTCGACGGCCCGGAGGGGCGGCACGCGGTGTCGGTGCGCCGCCTGCAGCCGGGCGAGGAGCTCGTCCTCACCGACGGCTCCGGGCGGGGCGCCCACGGGGTGGTCTCCGGCGTCGTCGGCAAGGACGTCCTCAACGTCGAGGTGCGCGCGGTGCGCGACGAGCCCGCGCCCTCCCCCCGGATCACCGTCGTCCAGGCGCTCCCCAAGGGCGACCGCGGCGAGCTCGCCGTGGAGACGATGACGGAGGCGGGCGTCGACGCGGTCGTCCCGTGGGCCGCGGCCCGCTGCGTCACGCAGTGGCGCGGCGACCGCGGCGCCAAGTCCCTCGCCAAGTGGCGGGCCACGGCCCGCGAGGCGGCCAAGCAGTCCCGCCGGCTGCGCTTCCCCGAAGTCACCGATCCCATGACGACCCGGCAGCTCGCCGCTCTGCTCGGCGCCGCCGACTTCGCCGCCGTGCTCCACGAGGAGGGTTCCGCCCCGCTGGCAACCGCCCCGCTGCCCGCCGCCGGGTCCTTCGTCCTGGTCGTCGGCCCCGAGGGCGGCGTCTCCCCGGAGGAGCTGGCCGCCTTCGCGGCGGTCGGCGCCCACCCCCACCGGCTGGGCCCCACCGTCCTGCGCACCTCCACGGCGGGCGTCGCCGCGCTGTCCGCCCTGCTGACCCGCACCGGCCGCTGGGGCTAGGGTCCGTCGGGTGGATCTCCGCGGCGGCGCGGGTCCCGGCCCGCACACCTGCCGCGTTTTCGTCGGTCGGCGGCACACCACGTCGCCTCCCTCCCCGGCCTCGCGGCCGCACGCACCGGACCCCGCTCCGCCACCCACAAAGATCCCCACGACAGACCCCAGGCGGCCGGGGTCCGTACGCCGCGACCGCCGCCGGGCGGCGCGCCCCCGGCATCCGCACCGGCCGACGTCGCCGGCACGCGCAGCCCGCCGGACCCTCGCCGCCCCGGCCGGGGCTCGGGCCCGGCACGGCGGGCGCTCGGGCGTGCGTCCGTGCCGGGCGCGGTGGCCGGCCCGGGGCCGGGGGCCTGGGCGCCACGGGTGGACGGTGGTCGGCCCCGTCGGCCCCGTCGGCCCCGTCGGCCCCGTCGGCCCGGGGCCGGGGCCTGGGCCTGGGCCGGGGCCTGGGCCTGGGCCGGGGCCGGGGCCTGGGCCTGGGCGCCACGGGGGGGTCGGCCCGGTCGGCCGCTTCCGCGCCTGCGCGTGCCGGGCGGGCCGGGTGTGGCCGCCGGGCCGCGGCGGCCCCGGGCGGCGCCCGGTCGGCGGTGGTGGGAGACGCGGGCGCGTCCGGTGCCCGGCGCGCTGCCCGGCAAGCCGGGGTCGGGGTCGGCGTCGGGGTGCCACGGAGGGACGTCGGCCTGCCCGGTCGGCCGCTCCCGTGACCGCCCGCGCCGGGCGTGTCCGGCTGTCAGCGCTCCGCGAACTGTGACATCCGCACTCCGGTGAGGAGTTGATCCTGGTTAGGGTGGCGGAGTGACACACCCGACACCCCAGCCGCAGCCGGAGCAGCAGCCGACCGAGCAGCACACGCAGCACAGCACCCGGGCCCGGAGCCGGGCGAGCCAGGCACCGACCGACCGGGCGGCCCCGCGGCCGGCCGGGAAGGCGCCCGCGGCGAAGGCACCGGTCGAGAAGGCGCCCCCCGAGAAGGCGCCCGCCAAGAAGTCGGCAACCAAGAAGTCGGCAACCAAGAAGGCCGCGGTCGAGAAGCCGGCGGCGAAGAAGGCCGCGGCGAAGAAGACCCCGGCCGAGAGGCCCGTGGCCGGGAAAGCGGCGGCGAACAAGGCCCCGGCGGGGAAGGCGGCGGCCGGGAAAGCCGCCGCCGGGGACGCTCCCACCGGCGCGGCGGCCCGGCCCCCGGTCCGCCCGGGGCAGCCGCAGGCCGGGCTCTCGTACCTGCGGCACCCGCACCCCTTCGGGGACGTCGTCGCCTTCACCGCCGAGGACGACGTGTGGGTGGCGCCGCTCGACGGCGGGCGGGCGTGGCGGGTCAGCGCCGACAACATGCCGGTCGGGCGCCCGCGGATCGCGCCCGCGGGGGACGTGGTCGCCTGGACGTCGACCCGGGACGGCGCACCCGAGGTGCACGTGGCACCGGTGGACGGCGGGCCGTCGCGGCGGCTGACCTACTGGGGCAACGGGCGTACGGCGGTGCGGGGTTGGACGCCGGACGGCGAACTGGTGGTGATCACCGCCGACGGGCAGGCGTCGTCGCGCCGCAGCTGGGCCCGGGTGGTGCCGCTCGACGGCGGCCCGGCCCGCACCCTCCCGTACGGGCCGGTCGGGGACCTGGCGTACGGGCCCGGCGGCGCGGTGCTGCTCCAGTCGGCGACCATGGGCCGGGAGGCCGCGCACTGGAAGGGCTACCGGGGCGGTACCGCCGGCAAGCTGTGGCTGGACCCGGACGGCGGCGGGGAGTTCCACCGGGTGCACGCCGAACTGGACGGCAACATCGAGTCCCCGATGTGGGTCGGCGGCCGGATCGCCTTCCTCAGCGACCACGAGGGCGAAGGCGCCGTCTACTCCAGCCTGCCCGACGGCACCGGTCTGCGCCGGCACAGCCCGCTGGGCGGCTTCTACGCCCGGCAGGCGGCCACCGACGGCACCCGGGTCGCCTACACGGCCGCCGGACGCCTGTACCTGATCGACAACCTGGTCGACGCGGCCGACGCGGTGGACGCGGCCGACCCGCACACGGCCGCGCCGCGCGAGCTGCGGATCGCCCTCGGCGGCCAGCGTGGCGACCTCCAGCCGCACCCGGTGCGCGCCGCGAGCCACCTGGGCGACGCGCGCCCCGACCACACCGGGCGCGGCAGCGCCGTCGAGATCCGCGGCACCACGCACTGGATCACCCACCGGGGCGGCCCGGCCCGGGTGCTGGCCGCGGAGCCCGGCGTGCGGACCCGCCACCCGCGGGTGTTCTCGCCGGGCGGCGACGGCGACCAGCATGTCGTCTGGGTCACCGACGCCGAGGGTGACGACGCCCTGGAACTCGCCCCCGCCACCGGTCTGCCGGGCGACGCGCGACCGCGCCGGCTGGCCGCCGGGCGGCTCGGCCGGGTGCACGAGATCGAGGTCTCGCCGGACGGCCACCGGATCGCCGTCGCCTCCCACGACGGCCGGGTGCTGCTGGTGGAGACGCAGACCGGCGAGGTCCGGGAGGTGACCGCCGGGGACGCGGGCGATGCCTCCGACCTGGCCTTCTCGCCCGACTCCTGCTGGCTTGCCTGGTCGCACCCGGGGCCCGGCTCGCTGCGGCAGATCAAGCTCGCCGCGACCGCGGACCTCACCGTCGTGGACGCCACCCCGCTGCGCTTCCACGACTTCGCCCCCGCGTTCACCGCCGACGGGCGGCACCTGGCGTTCCTGTCCGAGCGGGCCTTCGACCCGGTCTACGACGCCCACGTGTTCGACCTGTCCTTCCCCAACGCCTGCCGCCCGTACCTGATGACGCTCGCCGCCACCACGCCCTCGCCGTTCGGACCGCAGCGCCACGGCCGGCCGTACGACGACGACGCCGACGACGCGGCCAGGGAAGCGGCCAAGGACGCCGCGGGGGAGGACAAGGACACCGAGCAGGACAAGGACGGCAGGGGGAAGGGCGACCGGCCGCGTACCCCCGTCACCAAGGTGGACGCCGAGGGGCTGGCCGACCGGATCGTGCCGTTCCCCGTCGAGGCCGGGCGGTACTCACGGCTCAGCGCCGCCAAGGGCGGTGTGCTGTGGCTGCGGCACCCGCTGGTCGGCGTGCTCGGCTCGGCGCTCGCCGGGCCGGAGGCGCAGCCGCCGAACACCGTGCTGGAGCACTACGACCTGGCCCGGCTGCGGATCGAGGAGGTCGCCGACGACGCCGACGACTTCGCGGTCACCGGCGACGGGAGCAAGGTGCTCGTCACCAACGGCGGCCGGCTGCGGATCGCGCCCGCCGACAGCAAGGCCGACGACGACTCGGACAGCTCGGTGACCGTCGACCTGTCCCGGATCAGGGTCACCGTGCGCCCCGCCGACGAGTGGCGGCAGATGTACGGCGAGACGCACCGTCTGATGCGGGACAACTACTGGCGCGCCGACATGAACGGCCTGGACTGGGACGCGGCCGGCGAGCGCTACCGCCCGCTGCTGGACGCCGTCGCCACCCACGACGACCTGGTGGACGTGCTGTGGGAGCTGCACGGCGAGCTGCGCACCTCGCACGCGTACGTCTCGCCGCCCGGCGGCTACCGCGACCCGCTGCACCGGCAGGGGCTGCTCGGCGCGGACGTCTCCCGTACCGGGGACGGGCGCTGGCGCATCGACCGGGTGCTGCCCGGTGAGTCCTCCGACCCGTACGCGCGCTCCCCGCTGGCCGCGCCGGGCGTCGCCGTGCACGCCGGCGACGTGCTGGTCGCGGTCGACGGGCACCCGGTGGACCCGCTGGCCGGTCCCGGGCCGCTGCTGGTCGGCACCGCGGGCAAGCCGGTGGAGCTGACCGTCGCCCCCGCGGCGGGCGGCCCCGTACGGCACGTGGTGGCGGTACCGCTGTCCGACGAGGAGCCGCTGCGGTACCACGACTGGGTGGCCGGGCGGCGGGCGCACGTGCACCAGGCGTCCGGCGGCCGGCTGGGCTATCTGCACGTGCCCGACATGGTCAGCAGCGGCTGGGCCGAGCTCCACCGCGACCTGCGGGTGGAGGTGGCCCGCGAGGGCCTGGTGGTGGACGTCCGGGAGAACCGCGGCGGCCACACCTCGCAGCTGGTGGTGGAGAAGCTGGCCCGCCGGATCGTCGGCTGGGACGTCCCGCGCGGCGCGCACCCCTTCAGCTACCCCCAGGACGCGCCGCGCGGCCCGGTCGTCGCGGTCGCCAACGAGTTCTCCGGCTCCGACGGCGACATCGTCAACGCGGCGGTCAAGGCGCTCGGCATCGGCCCGGTGGTCGGCACCCGCACCTGGGGCGGCGTCATCGGCATCGACAGCCGCTACCGGCTGGTCGACGGCACCGGCGTCACCCAGCCCAAGTACTCCTTCTGGCTGGAGGGTTACGGCTGGGGCGTGGAGAACCACGGCGTCGACCCGGACATCGAGGTCCCGCACACCCCGCAGGACTGGGCGGCCGGCCGCGACCCGCAGCTCGACACGGCCGTCGACCTGGCGCTGGCCGCCCTGGCGGAACACCCGGCGAAGACCCCGCCGGAGCTGCCGCCGCCGCTGTACTGACCCGGGACCGCCGGGTGGCGCCGCGGGGCGGGCGTCGCGGCAGGGGGCCGGACCCGGACCCGGCCCCCTCCCCCTGCCTCTCCCGCCGCCCCGGCCGGCCGCCGCGTCGGCGGATCCCGGGCGGGGCGGCGGGCCGGTAGCATGCCGGGGGCCGCGACCGCGGCCGGGACGTCCGGGAGACCCGGGGAGTGGGGGAGCCGGGGCGCTCCGGCAGGTCCGCACGGACCGGGACCCCGGGACGTACGAGCGGTCCGGGAAAGTCCGGGAATGTCCGGGGAAGTCCGGGGAAGTCCGGGAAGGGAGACGCCGTCATGGCGGGAGAACCACAGGCCGACTGCCTGTTCTGCGGGATCGTGGCGGGGGACATCCCGGCGACGATCGTCCGCGAGACCGACACCACCGTCGCCTTCCGGGACATAAACCCGCAGGCGCCGACGCATGTCCTGGTCATCCCGCGGGCGCACTACCCGGACGGCGCCGCCCTGGCCGCGGGGGACCCGGGGGCGGCGGCGGACGTGCTGCGCGAGGCCGGCGAGGTGGCCGCCCAGGAGAAGGTCGACGCCACCGGCTACCGGATCATCTTCAACACCGGGCCGGGTGCGGGCCAGACCGTCTTCCACGCGCACGCCCACGTACTCGGCGGACGGGACCTCAAGCGGCTGGTCGTCTGAACCGCGACGTCGCGGGCCCCGCACCCGCCCCGCGGCCGGCGCCGGGCGGACGCCTGCCCCGTGGGCCGTACACCGCCCCCGTAGAAGGAACCGGTAAGGAACTCCCGTGCGTGAACTCGTCGTCCTGGGCACCGCCAGCCAGGTCCCGACCCGGCAGCGGAACCAGAACGGCTACGTGCTGCGGTGGGACGGCGAGGGCATCCTGTTCGACCCCGGTGAGGGCAGCCAGCGGCAGATGCTGTTCGCCGGGGTCGCCGCCAACGACCTGACCCGGATCTGCGTCACGCACTTCCACGGCGACCACGCGCTGGGCCTGGCCGGGGTGATCCAGCGGATCAGCCTGGACCGGGTGCCCCACCCGGTCACCGCGCACTACCCGGTGGGCGGGCAGCACTTCTTCGACCGCCTGCGGTACTCCGCCGCCTACCGCGACAACGCCGACCTGCGCGAGGTCCCGGTCACCGGCGACGGGCCGCTCGCCGCCACGCCCGCCTTCACCCTGTCCGCGGCCCGGCTGTCGCACCCCGTGGAGGCGTACGGCTACCGGCTGACCGAACCCGACGGCCGCCGCCTGCTCCCCGACAAGCTGGCCGAACACGGCATCGCGGGACCGGACGTCGGTCGCCTCCAGCGCGAAGGGTCGCTGCGCGGGGTGGAGTTGGCTGAGGTCAGCGAGCCGCGGCCCGGCCAGAGCTTCGCGTTCATCATGGACACCCGGCTCTGCCCGGCCGTCCCGGCGCTCGCGGGGGGCTGCGACCTGCTCGTCATCGAGTCCACCTTCCTGGACGAGGACGCCGCGCTGGCCGAGGAGTACGGGCACCTGACGGCCGGTCAGGCGGCGTCGGTGGCCCGGGACGCGGGCGTACGGCACCTGGTCCTGACCCACTTCTCCCAGCGCTACACCGACCCCGACCTGTTCGAGAGGCAGGCCCGCGCGGCGGGCTTCACCGGTGAACTCACCGTCGCCCGGGACCTGATGCGGGTCCCGGTGCCCAAGCGCCGCTGAACGCGCCGCCGGTGGCGGGCCCGCACGGGCCCGCACGGGCCCGCCACCGCCGCCGCGGACGTCAGGGCAGGTAGTACATCGGGTTGGGCAGCTTGAAGGACTTGTCGGCGTGACCGCCGGACAGGTCGCTGTACTGGTCGCCGAAGTTGGCGACGATGTCGTACCCGAGGGACTCGATGTGCGCCCGGGTGCCCGACTTGTACTCCACGGTCGTGCAGGTCGCGCCGCAGGGCAGGTACGCGGGCGGCGCGGCGGAGTTCTTCAGGTAGAGGTGGGCCGGGTCGGCCACGGCTCGGTAGCCGACGGCCGACAGGTTGCGTACGGTGTCGGCCCGCTGGGCCTCGGGGCGGCCGGTGATCCAGAAGACCGTGTAGCCGTGCGCGGACGCCCAGTTGGTGAGGGTGTCGACGCCGAAGACCGGCGGCATGTTCTTGGTGTCCAGGTAGGCGCTGTTGCTGGCCGGGGTGTAGTTGAAGCCCACCTCCAGCTCGTAGTTGTAGGTGAGCAGGCTGGTGTCGTCCACGTCGAGGACGATCGCGGGCTTCTTGGCGTGCTTCCCGTGGCCGGAGTCCTTGCCGGCGTGCGCGAGGTAGGACGTGGCCTTGGCCTCGATGCCGGCCACCTGCCGGGCGTAGTTGCCGGTGGGCGACGCCTGGTGTTCGCCGGTGGCGTCCACCGTGTCGCCGTAGTACGCCTTGATCTCGTTGACGACGTCGGTGAGGTTGGGGATCTGTTTGTCGCTGCGCGGCACGGAGCTGTCCGCGCCGGCGGCGCCGACCCCGTAGAAGGTGGCGCCCAGGGTGATCGCGGCTGCGGTCACGGCCAGGGCGCGGCGGGCGGACAGGCGGGCACGGGGCATGGCGGTGCTCCTTCGAGCTCGTTGGTGCGGCGGAATCTAGACCCCGGCATCCGAGCAGGTCAAGGAACATCTACGCGCGTGGTGGCGGGACGGCCGTCGGGCGGCGTTTCCCTTGTGTTAAGCCCCACTTCAGGAGTCGTTCACCAGCCGGCGGCGGTCAGGATCCGGTCCGCGACCGCCGCGGAGTCCACCAGCGGATGCAGTGCCAGGGCGCGCAGCGCGGCCGTCCGCGAACCCGTCGCCGCCGCCTCGATCGCCGCCCGCTCCACCGCCTTGACGGCCAGCATCAGGCCCGCCTGGTGCTCGTCCGGCGGCGCCACCGGCAGCGGCCGGGCCCCGAACGCGCCGACCTCGCACGGCACTTCGACCACTGCCGAAGGATCGAGGAGGGGAACCGCGCCGCCGCCCGGTACGTTGAGGATGAGCACCGTCCGCTCGTCGCGGGCGACGGCCCGCATCAGCGCCAGCGCCACCCGGTCGTAGCCGCCGCCGTCCAGGTCCTGCGGATCGCGCTCCCAGCCCCCGCCGGCCGCGCGGTTCTCGGCCATGTACGTCTCCTCACGCTCCCGCCGGGTCTCCTCCCACAGCCGGTACGCGTCCGCCGGCGCCGCGTCGGCCGCCGCGAAGAACGCCGACTGCTGCCGGTCCAGGAACTCCCCGCGGGTCGCCGGAGCCGCCCGGACGGCGGCCAGGGCCTCCCGCCGGAAGTAGTAGTAGTGCAGGTACTCGTTGGGCAGCGAGCCGAGCGCGGCCGGCCAGTGCGGGCCGAACAGCCGCCCCTCCTCGAAGCCGGCCAGCGCCACCGGGTCCGCGAGCAGGCCGGGCAGCAGGTCCCGGCCGCCGACGGTCAGCCGCCGCAGCCACCCCAGGTGGTTCAGACCCACGTAGTCGTAGCCGAAGTCCGCCGCGTCCGGGTCGGCGCCCGCCGCCCGTGCCGCCCGCCGCACCAGGCCCACCGGGGAGTCGCAGATGCCGATCACCCGCGGGCCCAGCACCCGCGACATCGCCTCGGTGACCATGCCCGCCGGGTTGGTGAAGTTGATCACCCACGCCTCCGGCGCCACCGCCTTGATCCGCCGGGCCACCGCGACAGCGACCGGCAGCGTACGCAGCCCGTAGAGCACCCCGCCCGCCCCCACCGTCTCCTGCCCCAGCACGCCCTCCGCCAGCGGCAGCCGCTCGTCCCGCACCCGTCCGGCCGTGCCGCCCACCCGGACCGCCGAGAACACGAAGTGCGCGCCGCGCAGGGCGTCGTCCAGGTCCGCGGTGAGCCGCACGGCGGGCGCGGGCCCGGCCGCAGCCCGGCCCGCCGGGCCGGTCCGCAGGGTGTCCAGCACCGCCCCCACCACCCGCAGCCGGCGCGGGTCCGGGTCGAAGAGGACCACCTCGCGCACCGTCGGGTCGCCGAGCAGCGCCCGGTAGACGAGGGGGACGCGGAAACCGCCGCCGCCCAGGATCGTCAGCTTCATCCGGACTCCGCCTCCGCGTTCGCTGGGCACTGTCGGTGCCGTCGTGCACAGTGTGAGGCATGGACGACCAGCCCGTTCTCGACCCGCTCGGCGCGCTGCGCGTGCCGGGGGACCCGGCGGCCGACGTGTACCTGACCGGCACCGTGTTCCTCGACATCATCTTCACCGGCCTGGACAGCGCGCCCGTGCGCGGCACCGAGTCGTGGGCCCGCGGCATGGGCTCCAGCCCCGGCGGCATCGCCAACATGGCCACCGCCCTGGCCCGGCTCGGCCTGCGCACGACGCTCGCCGCGGCCTTCGGCGACGACATGTACGGCGACTACTGCTGGGACTGCCTGGAAAGCGGCGAGGGCATCGACCTCACCCCCTCCCGCCGGATCCCCGGCTGGCACTCACCGGTCACCGTGTCCATGGCGTACGAGGGCGAGCGCACCATGGTCAGCCACGGCCACCAGGCGCCGCCGCCGGAGGAGGCGGTGCCGACCTGCCCGCCGCCGGCCAGGGCCGCGGTCGCCTCGTTCGGCCGGCTGGCGGCCGAGCGCGGCGACCGCGACTGGATCGCCGAGGCCGCCGCGTCCGGCACGCAGGTCTTCGCCGACGTCGGGTGGGACGACACCGGCCGCTGGGACCCGGCCGACCTCGACGGGCTGCGGCACTGCGCGGCCTTCCTGCCGAACGCCGAGGAGGCCATGCGCTACACCCGTTCCGCCGACCCCAGGGAAGCCGCCCGCAGGCTCGCGGAACAGGTCCCGCTGGCGGTCGTCACCCTCGGCGCGGAGGGCGCCTACGCGGTGGACTCGGCCAGCGGCGAGACCGCGGAGGTGCCCGCGCTGCTGGTCGAGGCGCTGGACCCGACCGGCGCCGGCGACGTCTTCGTGGCCGGCTTCGTCACCGGCACCCTCGCCGGCTGGCCGCTCGCCGACCGGCTCGCCTTCGCCTCCCTGTGCGCGGCGCTGTCGGTCCAGGAGTTCGGCGGCTCGCTGTCCGCCCCCGGGTGGATCGAGATCGCCGGCTGGTGGCAGCAGGTCAGGGCGTACGCGGGCGAGACCATCGGCACCCGCGAGGCGCTGTACCGCTACGGCTTCCTCGAAGCGCTCCTGCCGGCCGGCACCCGCCCCTGGCCGCTGCGCCGGGCCGTGCCCACCATCGGCTTCCGCCCCGCCTGACCCGGGAGCACCCCGCGGGCGCGGCGGGTCCACGCGTACGGTCCAAACCCCTCGGCCGGGCCGGACCGTACGTCGTACCCTAGAAGCCCCGGGGTCTTCCGGGATCCACGATCGGCAGAGACCAGCAGAAAGCGGGATGAGCAGGCCCTAGCGCCGGCCCATGACTCAGACACCGACCAAGCAGCAGCCGCAGCCGCCCCAGCAGGCGCGCGCCCACTTCGTCGTACCGGCCAAGCACCCCATGGTGACCGTCCTGGGTTCAGGGGACGCTCTCCTGCGTGTGATCGAGCGGGCGTTCCCGGCGGTCGACATCCACGTCCGCGGCAACGAGATCAGCGCGGTCGGCGACGCCGCCGACGTCGCCCTCGTCCAGCGGCTCTTCGACGAGATGATGCTGGTGCTCCGCACCGGCCAGCCCCTGTCGGAGGACGCCGTGGAACGCTCCATCGCCATGCTGCGGGCGGGCGGCGCCGCGGGCCCGGGAGGCGCCGCGGAGACCCCGGCGCAGGTGCTCACCCAGAACATCGTCTCCAGCCGGGGCCGCACCATCCGGCCCAAGACGGTGAACCAGAAGCGGTACGTCGACGCGATCGACAAGCACACCATCGTCTTCGGCATCGGTCCGGCCGGCACCGGCAAGACCTACCTGGCGATGGCCAAGGCGGTCCAGGCGCTCCAGGCCAAGCAGGTCAGCCGGATCATCCTGACCCGCCCGGCGGTCGAGGCGGGCGAGCGGCTGGGCTTCCTGCCGGGCACGCTCTACGAGAAGATCGACCCGTACCTGCGCCCGCTGTACGACGCCCTGCACGACATGCTGGACCCGGACTCGATCCCCCGGCTGATGGCGGCCGGCACCATCGAGGTCGCCCCGCTGGCGTACATGCGCGGCCGGACGCTGAACGACGCCTTCATCATCCTCGACGAGGCGCAAAACACCAGCGCCGAGCAGATGAAGATGTTCCTGACCCGGCTCGGCTTCGAGTCCAAGATCGTCATCACCGGCGACGTCACCCAGGTCGACCTGCCCACCGGCACCAAGAGCGGGCTGCGGCAGGTGCAGGACATCCTGGCCGATGTCGAGGACGTCCACTTCGCCCGGCTCACCAGCACCGACGTGGTTCGCCATAAGCTGGTCGGGCGCATCGTGGACGCCTACGAGGCGTACGACAACGCCCAGGCCGACCAGAGCGCGGGCGGCAACGGCTCGAAGCCCAAGAGAAAGTAACCGACCCCACCATCATGGCGATCGACGTCAACAACGAGTCCGGCTGGGAGATCGACGAGCAGGCGGTCCTCGACGCCGCCCGCTACGCCCTCCAGCGCATGCGCATCCACCCGCTCTCCGAACTGTCGGTGATCGCCGTGGACGCCGCCGCCATGGAGCAGCTCCATCTGCAGTGGATGGACCTGCCCGGCCCCACCGACGTCATGTCCTTCCCGATGGACGAACTGCGTCCCGGCAAGGAGGACGAGGAGCCCGCGCAGGGCCTGCTCGGCGACATCGTGCTGTGTCCCGAGGTGGCCAAGCAGCAGGGGGAGGAGGCGCCGACCAAGCACTCCATGGACGAGGAGCTGCAGCTGCTCACCGTCCACGGCGTCCTTCACCTGCTCGGCTACGACCACGGCGAGGCCGACGAGAAGGCCGAGATGTTCGGCCTGCAGAAGGCGATCCTGGACGACTGGCGTGCCGAGCGCGGCATCGAGGGCGAGTCACCCGCCCCGACCACCCACTGACGGCGACGGCCCCCGGTCCCATGGTCGTCTTTGCCGTCCTGCTGGTCATCGTCGCCTGGCTCGCCGCCTGCGCGGAGACCGGCCTGGCCCGTATCTCCCGGTTCCGCGCCGAGGACGCGCTGCGCTCCGGCCGCCGCGGCGCCGCCAACCTGCTCGCCGTCGCCTCCGACCCGACCCGCTACCTCAACGTGGCGCTGCTGGTCAGGGTCGCCTGCGAGACCGCCGCCGCGGCGCTGATCACCGTCGTCTGCGACCGGCACTTCGACCGCACCTGGCAGGTGCTGTGTGTGGCGATCGGCGTGATGGTGCTGGTGTCGTACGTGGCGGTGGGCGTCTCGCCGCGCACCATCGGCCGCCAGCACCCGCTGAACACCGCGACCGCGGCCTCGTACGTGCTGCTGCCGCTGGCCAGGGTGATGGGCCCGGTCCCCGGGCTGCTGATCCTGCTCGGCAACGCCCTGACGCCCGGCAAGGGCTTCAAACGCGGCCCGTTCGCCAGTGAGGCGGAGCTGCGGGCGCTGGTGGACCTCGCCGAGTCGGAGTCGCTGATCGAGGACGACGAGCGCCGGATGGTGCACTCGGTCTTCGAACTCGGCGACACCATCGTCCGCGAGGTGATGGTGCCGCGCACCGACCTGGTGATGATCGAGCGGTTCAAGACGGTCCACCAGGCGATGACGCTGGCGCTGCGCAGCGGCTTCTCGCGGATCCCGGTGACCGGCGAGAGCGAGGACGACGTGGTCGGCTTCGTCTACCTCAAGGACCTAGCCCGCCGGGTGCACATCAACCGCGACGCGGACAACGACCCCGTCTCGTCGCTGATCCGGCCGGCGGCCTTCGTCCCGGACACCAAGAACGCGGGCGACCTGCTGCGGGAGATGCAGCGGGAGCGCAACCACGTCGCGGTCGTCGTCGACGAGTACGGCGGCACCGCCGGGATCGTCACCATCGAGGACATCCTGGAGGAGATCGTCGGCGAGATCACCGACGAGTACGACCGGGAGACCGCGCCGGTCGAGGAACTGGGCGGCGACCGCTACCGGGTGACCGCCCGGCTCGACATCGGCGACCTCGGGGAGCTGTACGGGGTGCCGCTCGACGACGACGACGTGGAGACGGTCGGCGGCCTGCTGGCCAAGTCGCTGGGCCGGGTGCCGATCCCGGGCGCGACCGTGGTGGTGCCGCTGCCGGAGGACGGCTCGGGGGAGCGGTCGGTCGCCGCGCTGCGGCTGACCGCGGAGACCCAGGCCGGGCGGCGCAACCGCATCGGTACGGTGCTGGTGGAGCCGCTGACCGCTGAGGAGGAGGCGGCCGAGGCGGAGGCTGCGGGGGCGCTGCGGGAGTAGCGGGCGCGGGCCCGCCCGCGGGGCCGGCCGCGGGCCTCGCCCCGGGCGCCCGGCCCTATGATCGCGGCCATGAGCGAACCCCAGCCGCGGGCCGTACCCGCCCTCGACCCCGAAGACCGCAAGCTCATCACGCTGGCCAGGTCGGCCCGCGCCCGCAACGGGGTGCCGGAGGGCGCCGCCGTACGCGACGGGACCGGCCGCACCTACGTGGCCGGCTCGGTGGCGCTGGCGTCCCTCACCCTGACCGCGCTGCAGACCGCCGTGGCCATGGCGGTGGCCAGCGGCGCGACGTCCCTGGAGGCGGCGGCGGTGGTCACCGGCGCCGCCGCGCAGCGCCCGGCGGCCCGGGACCTGGCGGCGGTACGGGACCTGGGCGGCCCGGACACCCCGGTGATCCTGGCGGGCCCGGACGGCGAGGTACGGGGCACGGTGGCGGCGGGGGCGTAGGGTCTTCGGCGCGGAGCGCGGAGTTCCCCGGGGCGGGGTTGTCCACAGGGGGAGGGCCGGGCGTCCGCACGGTCCCTCCGCGTCAGGGAGAATAGGGGGCATGAGCGCTCGTACCCCGTCCTCCTCCTCTTCCTCCGCATCGGCCGGACATCCGGACGCCGCGGCCGGCGGCCTGCCGCACCGGTCCGGCTTCGCCTGCTTCGTCGGTCGCCCCAACGCCGGCAAGTCCACCCTCACGAACGCTCTGGTCGGCCAGAAGGTGGCGATCACCTCCAACCGGCCGCAGACCACCCGGCACAGCGTGCGCGGCATCGTCCACCGGCCCGACGCCCAGCTGATCCTGGTGGACACCCCCGGCCTGCACAAACCCCGCACCCTGCTGGGCGAGCGGCTCAACGACGTGGTGCGCACCACCTGGGCCGAGGTCGACGTGATCGGCTTCTGCCTGCCCGCCGACCAGAAGCTCGGCCCCGGCGACACCTACATCGCGCGGGAGCTGGCCGGCATCAGGAAGACCCCCAAGGTGGCGATCGTCACCAAGACCGACCTGGTCGACGGCAAGCAGCTCGCCGCGCAGCTCATCGCGGTCGACCGGCTCGGCCGCGAGCTGGACTTCGAGTGGGCGGAGATCGTGCCGGTCTCCGCGGTCAGCGGCGACCAGGTGTCCCTGCTGGCCGACCTCCTCGTCCCGCTGCTCCCCGCGGGCCCCCAGCTCTACGCCGAGGGCGACCTCACCGACGAGCCGGAGCAGGTGATGGTGGGCGAGCTGATCCGGGAGGCCGCGCTGGAAGGGGTCCGCGACGAACTCCCGCACTCCATCGCGGTGGTGGTGGAGGAGATGATCCCCCGCGAGGGCCGTCCCGCCGACCGGCCGCTGCTCGACATCCACGCCAACCTCTACATCGAGCGGCCCAGCCAGAAGGGGATCGTCATCGGCCCCAAGGGCGCCCGCCTGAAGGAGGTCGGCACGAAGTCGCGGCAGCAGATCGAGGCGCTGCTGGGGACGCCGGTCTTTCTCGACCTGCACGTGAAGGTGGCCAAGGACTGGCAGCGGGACCCCAAGCAGCTGCGGAAGCTGGGCTTTTGACCGGGCCGGTCCGCGGCTGGTCCGACCGGGGCGGGCCGCGAAGCGGCCCGGCGGTCGGGGGTCCGCGGCGGCCCGTGTCCGGGTCGGCCGGAGGGCGGGCGCGGCGCGGGGGCCCGGGGTCGGCCGGGGGCGGCAGCCCCCGGGAGGCCCACGGGGCCGGGGTCAGGCGCGGGCGCCGGGTGACGGAGTGCGGTGGGGGGCGGGCAGGTAGGGGCTCGGGCCCTTGAGCAGTCGCTGGATCGGGGCGGTCTCGGTGCGGCGGATGCCGGGCAGCGCGGCGACCGGGCCGGTGAGGTAGCGGTAGAAGGCGCCGGGGCCGCGGCAGTTGACGGCCGCGAAGACGTTGGCCGTGCCGCTGGTCGCGCAGGCGAAGGCGACCTCGCGGTGTTCGGCGAGTGCCGCGCCCACCTCGGCGAGCCGGGCCGGCTCCACCTCCAGCCACAGGGCCGCCCGGAACTCCCACCGCAGCGACCCCTCTTCGAAGTCCAGGTCGTAGTAGAGCGCCCCGGACGAGCGGAGTTCGGACAGTCGGCGCCGCACCGTCGTCTGCGACCAGCCGACCACGGTGGCCAGTTCCGCCGCCGGGGTCCGGCCGTCGACGGCCAGCACCTCCAGCAGCCGCCGGTCGGCGGGGCCCAGCGGGAAGGGCTCGGTCGCCTCCACGGCGCGCCGTCTGGGCGCGTCCTCGGGGGTCAGCGCCGCGATCTCGGCCGGGCTGAGCGGGCCCAGCCGGCTCACCGGGCTCAGATCCTGGCCGAAGAAGACATGCAGCATGGCGTGCGCGGTCACCTGCACCACCCGAGGGGTCCGCGGCAGCTTCTGCAGCAGCAGCGCCTCGTCCTGACCGGGCGCGGCGGCCTGGGTGAAGCAGAAGATCTCGGTGCCGCCGGAGGTCAGGCTCACCCAGCGGGTGTCGGTACGCCGGGCCAGCGCCTCGCTCACCGACGCCGCCGCGTCCGGCGTGCACCGCACCCGGACCAGCCACGGGGTCAGCCCGGTCCGCAGCGCGTCCGCCAGTCCCAGCACCCGCACCGCCCCCGCCGACCGCAGCCGTCCGTAGCGGCGGGCGACCGTCTGGTCGGAGACGCCCAGCACCTCGGCGATCCGGCTGAACGGCGCCCGGCCGTCGATCTGGAGCGCCTGGACGATGCGCTGGTCCAGTGCGTCGAATTCGGTCAGCGGGATCCATGCGGTGTCGGATTCCATCCGTCCAGGCTAGAGGATGTCGGATTCACCCGCGAGAGTGGCCGCTGCTGTGGGAGCCCGGGTCCGTACCGGATCGTGGAGACGCCACATCCCCCGTACCGGAACGGAGTCCCTCATGCGTAAGTGGCTGCCCCTGTTGGCGATATCCCTGGGCGCCTTCATCCTGCTGGTCGACGTCACCATCGTGAACGTCGCCCTGCCGCGGATGGCCGACGACCTGCACGCGTCCTTCGCCTCCCTCCAGTGGGTGATCGACATCTACGCCCTGGCGCTGGCCGCCCTGCTGATGGTCACCGGCTCGCTCGCCGACCTCTTCGGACACCGGCGGCTCTACGCTCTGGGCCTGACCGTCTTCGCGCTCGCCTCACTGGCGTGCGCGCTGTCGCCGAACGCGGCGGCGCTGATCACCGCGCGGGCGGTGCAGGGGGTGGGCGGCGCGGCGATGTTCGCCACGTCGGCGGCGCTGGTGTCCGCCACATACCAGGGCCGGGACCGCGGGGTGGCCTTCGGCGTCTGGGGCGCGGTCAACGGCGCCGCCGCCGCGCTCGGCCCGATCGCGGGCGGGCTGCTCACCGAGGGGTTCGGCTGGCAGGCGATCTTCCTGGTGAACCTTCCGATCGCGGTGGTCGCGGTGGTGCTGACGCTGAAGGTGCTGCCGGCGGGCGCCCCCGCCGGCAGCACCGGCGCCCGGCTGGACCTGCCCGGCGCCGCCACCTTCACGCTCGCCGCCGCGGCCCTCACCTACGCCCTGATCCGGGGCGGCGAGCACGGCTGGGGCGACGCTCTCACGGTCGCCGCGTTCGTGGTCTCCGCCCTGGCCGTGCTGGGCTTCGTCGCGGTGGAGCGGCGCGGCGCGCACCCCATGCTGGACCTGGCGCTGCTGCGCCGGCCCTCCTTCGCGGGGCTGCTCACCGGCGCGCTGATCTACCAGCTGGCGGCCTTCAGCGGGCTGGTCTTCATCTCCCTGTGGCTGCAGAACGTACTCGGCCTCAGCCCGGTCCGCGGCGGCCTCGCCCTCATGCCGCTGGCGGGTACCGCCTTCGTGGTGGCCGCCCTCGCCGGGCGCCACACCCACCGCTTCGCCCCCCGGGTGCCCATCGGCGGCGGCCTGCTGCTGATCGCCGCCGGCTCACTGCTGCTGTGGGCCACCGTTGACTCCGGCTCCGGCCAGTCGTCGCTGTTCGCCGGTCTGGCCGTCATCGGTGTCGGTGTCGGCCTGACCACCCCCGTGCTGGTCTCCGCCGCCATCGACGCGGTCCCGCCGCACCAGGCGGGCATGGCGGGCGCCGCGGTCAACACCTTCCGCCAGCTCGGCATGACGCTCGGCATCGCCCTGTTCGGCGCCGTCTTCACCGCCCGGCTGCGCGCCGTCTCCACCCACGGCGGATCCCAGCACGCCGCGTACGCCGCGGGTGTCGACCGCATCTCCCTGCTCGCCGCTCTCGCCGCGGCCCTGGGTGCCGCCCTCGTCTTCCTCACCAGCCGCCGGCCCGCGGTCGCGGAGCCCCCCACCCCGTCCGCGCCGGCCCCCGCCCCAGAACAGTCGGTCGCCCACTGACCGTGCGCCCGGCCGGCGCTTTCCCGCGCACTCCCGCGCCTCCCGCCGCCCGTTCTCCACGGCGGGCGGCGGGCGGCGGGCGGCGGCATGGCGCGGGAGGCTACGCGCCCTCGCCCAGGACCGCGCGGACGAGTTCGCGCTGCGCGGGGGTGAGGTGCGGGTCGGAGCAGGTCACGGTGTGCGAGTTGACGGTGATGGTGTAAGTGAAGCCGTCCGGGACGTGGGGGTGGGCGGACGGCGGGGTGGCCAGGGCGGACTTCGCCAGTGTGGCGAGGTGGGCGCCGTTGGGATGGGTGGCGCTGTCGATCTCCGCGTGACGGCGGATGCCGGCGAAACCGCCGGTACGGGTCACCATTATATGCATATCAGACCTTTTGGGAGTGCCCCGGCTGCTGGTGGGGAAGAGTCGGGGCGGCGGCGGGGGTGACGCCGACGGTGGACCAGGCGTCCAGGACCGCGTGATAGGGCGCGGCGGCATCACCGTAGCGGGCCAGGGCGGCGGCGGCGGTGGCCGCGGCGAAGGTGGCGAAGTCCGCGTTCGCGGGGAGGTGGCCGCCGGTGAGCGTGTCGTACCAGATCTGGCCCGCCTGGATCCAGGCGTTGCCGCCGAGGGCCGTCGCGACCAGGTAGAAGGCGTGGTTGGGGATGCCGGAGTTGATGTGCACTCCGCCGTTGTCGTCGTCGGTGGTCACGTAGCCGGACATGGCGGCCGGCTGCGGGTCCTTGCCGAGGCGCGGGTCGTCGTAGGCCGTGCCGGGGGCCTTCATGGAGCGCAGTCCCTGGCCCGATACGCCGGGGGCCAGCAGCCCGGAGCCGATCAGCCAGTCGGCCTGGTGGGCGCTCTGGCCCAGGGCGTACTGCTTGATGAGGCTGCCGAAGACGTCCGAGACCGACTCGTTGAGGGCGCCGGACTGGCCGGTGTAGTGCAGGTTGGCGCTGTACTGGGTGACGCCGTGGGTGAGTTCGTGGCCGATGACGTCGAGCGGGAGGGTGAAGTCGAGGAAGACCTCGCCGTCCCCGTCGCCGAACACCATCTGGTCACCGTTCCAGAAGGCGTTGTTGTAGCCGTGGAGGTAGTGCACGCTCGCGGTCAGCGGCAGGCCCTGCCCGTCGATGGAGTGCCGGCCGTACGCCGACAGGTAGGTGTCGAAGGTGGCGCCGAGGCCGTCGTAGGCCCGGTTCACGCTCGCGTCCGACGACGGCTTCGCGCCCTCCGTCCGCGTCTCGTGGCCGGGCAGGTCGTCCCGGTGGCGGGCGTCGAAGAGGCTGCGGGCGGGGTGGTCGAGCAGGTCCCCGGGCGCGACTTTGGCGAGCTGCCCGGATCCGGGTGTGCCGGCCGCCGAGGTCCCGAGCGCCGTCGTCAGCCGGCGCCGGGTCCGCTCCCGGGCGTCGTGTTCCAGGGTCCGGCGGGCGGTGCCGGCCCCGTTTCTGGCGAGATGGTCGAGTACATGCGGCGGAACGATCGTGCAGAAGACTCCCATACGGGCAATGTGGCAGCTCTCATCCCTGCTTGTCACTGATTCGGATGGTGGTTCATGAAAAGGGAGGAATCTAGCAGATTATTCTGGACAGAGCCGATCATCTTGCATAGTGAGAGGGCGTCGGCGCCGACTTCGTGATCCGGCCGGCCTCGGCTAAGGTCGGACCCATCATGCGTTTCGGGCTGCTCCTCCTTAGCTGCCGCGGCGAGGGCCTGTAGTCGTAGGCCGACCCCCTCCCCGCGGAGTTTCGGCGTTCTCCCAGCGCGTCGGCCGCCCCGAGCGGACCTCCGAGGAGCAAGAGCCCCCATGAGCACCCAGCACCAGCACCGTGTCGGCCGTGCCACACCCGTCACCGCCGCGACCGTCACCCAGCGCCCCACCGCCATGCCGATCCACAAGTACGGCCGGTACGAGCAGGTGGACCTGTCCGACCGCACCTGGCCGGACGCCCGCGTCACCCGGGCCCCCCGCTGGCTGTCCACCGACCTGCGCGACGGCAACCAGGCGCTGATCGACCCGATGTCGCCCGCCCGCAAGCGCGAGATGTTCGACCTGCTGGTCCGGATGGGTTACAAGGAGATCGAGGTCGGCTTCCCGTCCTCCGGCCAGACCGACTTCGACTTCGTCCGCTCCATCATCGAGCAGGACGCGATCCCCGAGGACGTGACGATCTCCGTCCTGACGCAGGCCCGCGAGGAGCTGATCGAGCGGACCGTCGAGTCGCTGCGCGGCGCCCGCCGGGCCACCGTCCACCTGTACAACGCGACCGCCCCGGTGTTCCGCCGGGTGGTCTTCCGCGGTACCCGCGAGCAGGTCAGGCAGATCGCGGTGGACGGCACCCGGCTGGTCATGGAGTACGCCGACAAGATCCTGTCCGACGAGACGGTGTTCGGCTACCAGTACAGCCCGGAGATCTTCACCGACACCGAGCTGGACTTCGCGCTGGAGGTCTGCGAGGGCGTGATGGACGTCTGGCAGCCCGAGGAGGGCCGGGAGATCATCCTCAACCTGCCCGCCACCGTCGAGCGGTCGACCCCCTCCACGCACGCCGACCGGTTCGAGTGGATGTCCCGCAACCTGTCCCGGCGCGGGTACGTGTGCCTGTCCGTGCACCCGCACAACGACCGCGGTACGGCGGTGGCCGCCGCCGAACTGGCGCTGATGGCCGGCGCCGACCGGATCGAGGGCTGCCTGTTCGGCCAGGGCGAGCGCACCGGCAACGTCGACCTGGTCACCCTGGGGATGAACCTCTTCAGCCAGGGCGTCGACCCGCAGATCGACTTCTCGCAGATCGACGAGATCCGCCGTACCGCCGAGTACTGCAACCAGATGGAGATCCACCCGCGCCACCCGTACGCGGGCGACCTGGTCTACACGTCCTTCTCCGGCTCCCACCAGGACGCCATCAAGAAGGGCTTCGAGGCCATGGAGGCCGACGCCGCCGCCCAGGGCCGGACGGTGGACGAGATCGAGTGGGCGGTCCCGTACCTGCCCATCGACCCCAAGGACGTCGGCCGCTCCTACGAAGCGGTGATCCGGGTCAACTCGCAGTCCGGCAAGGGCGGTGTCGCCTACGTGCTGAAGAACGACCACAAGCTGGACCTGCCGCGCCGGATGCAGATCGAGTTCTCCCGGATCATCCAGGCCAAGACCGACACCGAGGGCGGCGAGATCACCCCGGCGGAGATCTGGTCGGTCTTCCGCGACGAGTACCTGCCCACCCCGGACAACGCCTGGGGCCGGATCACCCTGCGCTCCGTCCGGACGTCCGGCTCCGACGACGGCACCGACGCGCTGACCGTCGACGCGGTGCTGGACGGCGCCGAGGCGGTGCTGCACGGCACCGGCAACGGCCCGATCTCCGCGTTCTTCGACGCGCTGGCCTCCGCCGGCATCGACGCCCGGCTGCTGGACTACACCGAGCACACCCTGAGCGAGGGCGCCAGCGCGCAGGCGGCCTCGTACATCGAGTGCGCGATCGACGGCCGGGTGCTGTGGGGCATCGGCATCGACCCCAACACCACCCGGGCCTCGCTGCAGGCCGTGGTCTCCGCCGTCAACCGCGCCGGCCGCTGATCACACCCGCGGAACCGGTCGGCGGCGGACGTCCTCGGTGCCGCGTACGGCGGCACTGCGTCCCGCGAAGGTGACGGGAACGACCGGATTTCGTCGTTTCTGCCGCACGGTCGGCCGCCCGGCGGGGTGACCGCGTACGGGGGCGAGGTGAATTGCCCCCGTACGCGGTACTGACTGGGCCTCGTCGGTGTGGCTAACATCACGGCTGTACGGCACCGTTGCCGGAGCGTCTTCGCGCGCCTTCGGTCCGGCAGGGTCGCCTAGCGGAACGAAGACGGCCGGAGGGTGCAGCGTGATGAAGCTGGGGCTGTATATCTGGGGTGTGCGTACCGCTTGGCACACCGAGGACGACGGTGAGTTCTTCTGCCCCGACTGCGGCGGGGACCGTGCCTACCACCGCAGAACCGGCACCCGCAAACTGACCGTGCTGAACGTTCCGCTGCTCGCCCGCGGCTCGGCCGGCACCGTCATCGAGTGCACCGCCTGCCACCGGCGGTTCGGCGCCGAAGTGCTGCTCACGCCCACCACCACCCGGTTCGCGGCGATGCTGCGGGACGCGGTGCACACCATCGCGCTCGCCGTGCTCACCGCGGGCGGCGCCTCGGGCCGGGGCGCACGGGAGGCCGCGGTGTGCGCGGTCCGCGCGGCCGGCTACAGCGACTGCACCGAGGACCAGCTGCTCGGCCTGCTCGCCGCCATCGTCGCCGACGAGGGCCGCTTCCGCCGCTCCGACGAACTCGGCCCCGACTCCTTCGCCGAAGCGGTCGACGGCTGCGGCGGCTGGCTGTCCATCGAGCTGCACGAGGCGCTGGAGCCGCTGGCCGACCACCTGCTCACCCAGGGGCGCGAGCGGGTACTGCTCCAGGGCGCCCACATCGCGCTGGCCGACGGGCCGTACCTGCCGGCCGAGCGGGAGGTGCTGGAGGCCGTCGGCCGATGTCTGTCGCTGCACACCGACGACATCGACCGCCTGCTGACCGCCGCGGCGGCCACCCCCTCCTGACAGCGCCCCCTCTCCCGACGCGCCGGACGCGCCTGACGCGGCCCCGGGCCTTTCCCGCCCCGGGTGGCCCCCGCCGGCCGCTACGCGCCCCGCCGAGGCCCCCGCCCGCGCCGATCCGGGGCTGCCGTACGGGCCGGGCCCCGCCGTACGCGAGAATGGGCGCATGAGCCTGTTCCGCGACGACGGCATCGTGCTGCGCACCCAGAAGCTGGGCGAGGCGGACCGGATCATCACGCTGCTGACCCGCCGGCACGGCCGGGTGCGGGCGGTGGCCCGCGGGGTGCGGCGGACCAAGTCCAAGTTCGGCGCGCGGCTGGAACCGTTCAGCCATGTCGACGTGCAGTTCTTCGCCCGCGGCGGGGAACTGGTCGGCCGCGGGCTGCCGCTGTGCACGCAGGGCGAGACCATCGCGCCGTACGGCGGCGCCATCGTCACCGACTACGACCGCTACACCGCGGGCACCGCGATGCTGGAGACGGCGGAGCGCTTCACCGACCACGAGGGCGAACCGGCCGTCCAGCAGTACCTGCTGCTGGTCGGCGCGCTGCGCACGCTCGCGGGCGGCGACCACGAGCCGCGCCTGGTGCTGGACGCGTTCCTGCTGCGCTCGCTGGCCGTCAACGGCTACGCGCCCAGCTTCGACGACTGCGCCAAATGCGGTATGACCGGGCCGAACCGGTTCTTCTCGGTCGGCGCGGGAGGAGTCGTCTGCGGTGACTGCCGGGTGCCCGGAAGCGTCGTACCCTCTCGGGAGTCACTGGAACTGCTCGGCGCGCTGCTGGGCGGCGACTGGGAGACCGCGGACGCCTGCGAGCCGCGCCACTGCCGGGAGGGCAGCGGACTGGTCGCGGCGTACCTCCAGTGGCACCTGGAGCGCGGCCTGCGGTCGCTGCGGTTCGTCGAGAGGCGGCAGGACGCGGTCCTGGGCGGTGTCGACGCCGCCGAGCAGTAGCGTGCGACCGTGAACACGCGGGACACGCGGGACACGCGGGACACGCAGGACACGTGAAGACGCGGACACGCGGACACGCACGGATGTGGAGATGCGGCGAAGGGGCGGCCGGGCAGGCCGCCCCCCTCAGCCGTCAGGATCGGCCGTCAGGAGAAGTACGACCATGGCACGTCGCGGGATTCTGGCCCGTAACCGAACCGCGTACAAGACCCCGGAACCGCACCCCTCCGGTGCCCGGGCCCCCAAGCTCCCCGGCGAGCTCGTCCCCAAGCACGTCGCCGTCGTCATGGACGGCAACGGCCGCTGGGCCAAGGAGCGCGGGCTGCCCCGTACCGAGGGCCACCGGGTCGGTGAGGGCGTCGTCATGGACGTGCTCAAGGGCTGCCTGGAGATCGGCGTCAAGAACCTGTCGCTCTACGCCTTCTCCACCGAGAACTGGAAGCGCTCGCCGGACGAGGTGCGCTTCCTGATGAACTTCAACCGCGACGTGATCCGCCGCCGCCGCGACGAGATGGACGAGCTGGGGATCCGTATCCGCTGGGTCGGCCGGATGCCGAAGATGTGGAAGTCGGTGGTCCAGGAGCTCCAGGTCGCCCAGGAGCAGACCGTCGGCAACGACGCCATGACGCTGTACTTCTGCGTCAACTACGGCGGCCGGGCGGAGATCGCCGACGCAGCCCAGGCGGTGGCCCGCGATGTCGCCGCCGGCCGGCTCGACCCGGCCAAGGTCAACGAGAAGACCTTCGCCAAGTACCTGTACTACCCGGACATGCCGGACGTCGACCTCTTCCTGCGGCCCAGCGGCGAACAGCGCACCTCCAACTACCTGTTGTGGCAGAGCAGCTACGCCGAGATGGTCTTCCAGGACGTGCTCTGGCCCGACTTCGACCGGCGCGACCTGTGGCGGGCCTGCATGGAGTACGCCTCCCGGGACCGGCGCTTCGGCGGGGCGGTCCCCAACGAGGAGCAGATCCTGCGGGGCTGACCGGCGGGGCTGGCCGGGGCTGATGACCGGGGCTGGGCGGGGCTGGCCGGGGCTGATGACCGGGGCTGGGCGGGGCTGCCGGCGGTCCGACGCCCGTCCGCGGGAGCCGGCGCCTTCGCCGGCTCCCGCCGCGTCCGGGGGGAGGGCGCGGGCTACGGCGCGGAGGAGGAGGGAGCGGACCCGGCACCGGACCCGGCCGGCCCGGCGGCGGCGCAGTCCGCGCAGGTGCCGAAGATCTCCATGGTGTGCGCCACGTCCGCGAACCCGTGCTCGGCGGCGATCGCGTCGGCCCACTTCTCGACCGCGGGACCCTCGACCTCGACCGCCTTGCCGCAGATCCGGCAGACCAGGTGGTGGTGGTGGCCGCCGCCGGAGCAGCGCCGGTAGACCGACTCGCCGTCGCCGGTGCGCAGCACGTCGATCTCGCCCGCGTCGGCCAGCGACTGGAGGGTCCGGTAGACCGTGGTCAGGCCCACCGAGTCGCCGCGGTGCTTGAGGAGGTCGTGCAGGTCCTGTGCGCTGCGGAACTCGTCGACCTCTTCGAGGGCGGCCGAAACGGCGGCCCGCTGCCGGGTCGAACGGCCGCGCACGGGATGCTTGGCGGTGCTCACCGGTGTCTCCTTCTGGGTCTTCTCGGGCGTCTGTGGCGTCTGTGGCATGTCCGCCGTCCCTGGCGTCGTGGGCGTCTGTGCCGCCGTGCCGGCCGCTCGGTCGCCGCCGCCGGTCCGTCCGGTGGCGCCCGGCCCCGGGTGGCGCCGCGGGACAGCTGTCCGGTCGCCCATTGTGCCAGGCCGAGCCCGGTTCAGGTCCTTACCGTCGTCTCCCGCGTCCCGGCCGGCCGCGGGGCGGGCAGCGCCACGTCCGGGGCGCACCGCTCCCGCTCGGCCGCGGCCCGGCGGGCCCGCCGCCCGGCCAGCGGTGCCGCGACGGCCGTCATCAGCAGGAAGACCGCCATCGAGGCCAGGACGATGCTCGCCCCCGGCGGCACGTCGACGTAGTACGAGAACACCGTCCCGGACAGCGACACCACCACCCCGATCAGCATCGACGCCGCCAGCGTCCACGCGAAGCCCCGGGTGACCTGCTGGGCGGCGGCCACCGGGATCACCATCAGCGCGCTGACCAGCAGCAGCCCGACGATCCGCATCGCCACCGTCACGGTGACCGCGGCGGTCACCGCCAGCAGCAGGTTCAACGCCCGCACCGGCAGCCCGCCGACCCGGGCGAACTCCTCGTCCTGGCAGACCGCGAACAGCTGTCGCCGCAGCCCCAGCGTCACCAGCAGCACGAACACCGCGAGCACGGCCATGGGCACGATGTCCTGCGGCGCGATGGTGAGGATGGAGCCGAAGAGGTACGTGGTCAGGTTGGCGGTGGAGCCGTTCGGCGCCAGGTAGATGATCATCACCCCGCCGGCCATGCCGCCGTAGAAGAGCATGGCCAGCGCGACGTCGCCGCGCGTCCTGGCGTACGAGCGGATCAGTTCCATGGCGACCGAGCCGAGCACCGCGATCGCCACCGCCGTCCACACCGGGCTGACCTGGAGCAGGAAGCCCAGCGCGACCCCGGTGAGGGCGACGTGGCCGATGCCGTCGCCCATGATCGACTGCCGCCGCTGCACCAGGAAGACGCCGACGGCGGGCGCGATCACCCCGATCAGCGCGGCGGCCAGCAGCGCCCGGTCCATGAAGGCGTAGTCCAGGATCTCCATTAGAGCGGCCGGCCCTTCGGGTACGCCTGCGCGGCGTGCGGGTGGACGTGGTCGTGGCCGGGCAGCGTGTGCTGCCCGACGCCCCGGGGCGGCGGCCCGTCGTGGACGACGCAGCCGTCCCGCAGCACCACCGCCCGGTCGATCAGCGGCTCCAGCGGCCCGAGTTCGTGCAGGACCAGCAGCACGGTGCCGCCCGCCGCGACCTGTTCGCGCAGCGTGCCGGCGAGCACGTCCTGGCTGGCCAGGTCCACCCCCGCCATCGGCTCGTCCATGATCAGCAGTTCGGGCTCGCCGGCCAGCGCGCGGGCGATCAGCACCCGCTGGTGCTGGCCGCCGGACAGCGCGTCCACCGGGTCCCGGGCCCGGCCGGTGAGGCCCACCCGGTCCAGCGCCCGGTCCACCGCGGCCCGGTCGGCCCGGCCGGGCGGCCGCAGCCGGGTCCGGGACAGCCGCCCGGAGGAGACCACCTCCCGTACCGTCGCCGGCACCCCGCCGGCCGCGGTGGTGCGCTGCGGTACGTAGCCGATCCGCGCCCACTGCCGGAAGTCCGCGCCGGGCGTGCCGAACAGTTCCCAGCCGCCCGCCGACAGCGGCACCCGGCCGACCACCGCCCGTACCGCGGTGGACTTGCCCGAGCCGTTGGCGCCGAGCAGCGCCACCACCTCGCCGCGCGCCACCGCCAGGTCGACGCCGCGCAGCACGGGCCGGCCGCCGAGCGAGACCCGGGCGCCGGTCAGCCGGACCACCGTCTGCCGCCCGGCCGCGCTCACCTCGCCCCCAGCGCGGTGCGCAGCGCCCGCAGATTGGCCCGCTGGACCTGGAAGTAGTCGGCGCCGCGGGACGCGCCGGTGATGCCCTCGATCGGGTCCAGCACGTCGGTGCGCACCCCCAGGTCGCCGGCCACCGCCTTGGCGGCCCGGTCGCTGACCAGCGGCTCGAAGAAGACCGTGCTGACGCCGCTGCGCGCGGCCAGGTCCTGGAGCGCCTTCATCCGGGCCGCGCTGGGCTCGCTCTCCGGGTCGATGCCGTTGATCGCCTCCTCGACCAGGCCGTAGCGCTCGGCGAGGTAGCCGAAGGCGGCGTGGGTGGTCACGAAGGTGTCGCAGGCGCGGTTCCGCAGCCCGGCGCGGAAGGCCGCGTCCAGCGCGCCGAGCTCGCCGACCAGTGTGTCGGTGCCCTTCCGGTACGCCGCCGCGTGCGCGGGGTCGGCCTGTGCCAGTGCCGCGCCGACGCCCCGGGCGACCTGGGCGAAGCGCACCGGGTCCAGCCAGATGTGCGGGTCGGCGCCGGCGTCCTCGCTCCGGCCGCCGCTGCCGTTCCCGCCGGTGGTGTGGTGCCGGCCGTCCACCTCGGTACCGTGGTCCTCGGTCGTGGTCAGCGCCGCCGCGTCCACGGTGTGCCGCACCCCGGACTGCTCGACCGCGGCGTCCACGGCGGGCTGCAGGCCGCGCAGGTAGACCGCCAGGCCGCTGTCGCCGAGCCGGGCCACCTGCCGGGGCGACAGCTCCAGGTCGTGCGGCTCGACGCCGGGCTTGGTGAGGTCGGTGACGTCGACGTATCCGCCGCCTATCCGCCGGACCACGAACTCCAGCGGGTAGAAGGACGCGGTCACCTTGAGCCTCCCGTCCCGCCCGGCGCCCCTGCCGCCCTCGGCGGAGGCGGTCCCGGAACAGCCGGACAGGGCCGGCAGGGCGAGGGCGGCGGCCGCGGCGAGGGCGGTGGCCGGTATCACCCGGCGGAGGGCGTTCATGGTTCTCATTTTCATCTAGACTGGAAACGATTGTCAATTGCCCCCCATGGGGGGACGCACGGCGACCACCGGGAGCTCGCGCTGTCCTTGCAGGTCGCCGAACGGATTTGATAAGCGCCCCGCACCCGCCGGTAATCTGGGACAACTGACCGCTTCGTCGTACTGAAGAGAGCACCGTGGCCGCCGACAAGATCGACACCATCGTCAGCCTGAGCAAGCGCCGTGGCTTCGTATTCCCCAGCAGCGAGATTTACGGCGGCTCCAAGGCCGCCTGGGACTACGGACCACTGGGCGTGGAGCTCAAGGAGAACATCAAGCGCCAGTGGTGGCGCGCCATGGTGATTTCGCGTGACGACGTGGTGGGCATCGACTCGTCGGTGATCCTCGCCCCCGAGGTCTGGGTCGCCTCCGGCCACGTCGCCACCTTCTCCGACCCGTTGACCGAGTGCACCTCCTGCCACAAGCGCTACCGTGCCGACCACCTGGAAGAGGCGTACGAGGCGAAGCACGGCAAGCCGCCGGCCAACGGCCTGGCCGACGTCAACTGCCCGCACTGCGGCACCAAGGGCGCCTTCACCGAGCCCAAGCAGTTCTCCGGCATGCTCCAGACCCACCTCGGCCCGACCCAGGACGCCGGCTCGGTGGCGTACCTGCGGCCCGAGACGGCGCAGGGCATTTTTGTGAACTTCGGCCAGGTTCAGACCACTTCGCGGAAAAAGCCGCCGTTCGGCATCGCCCAGATGGGCAAGTCGTTCCGCAACGAGATCACCCCCGGCAACTTCATCTTCCGCACCCGCGAGTTCGAGCAGATGGAGATGGAGTTCTTCGTCAAGCCGGGCGAGGACGAGAAGTGGCACGAGTACTGGATGCAGGAGCGCTGGAACTGGTACACCGGCCTCGGCATCCGCGAGGAGAACATCCGCTGGTACGACCACCCCAAGGAGAAGCTCTCCCACTACTCCAAGCGCACCGCCGACATCGAGTACCGCTTCAACTTCGGCGGCCAGGAGTTCAGCGAGCTGGAGGGCGTCGCCAACCGCACCGACTTCGACCTGTCCGCCCACTCCAAGGCGTCCGGCCAGGACCTGTCGTACTTCGACCAGGAGGCGGGCGAGCGCTGGTTCCCGTACGTCATCGAGCCCGCGGCCGGCGTCAACCGCGCCATGCTGGCCTTCATGCTCGACGCGTACAACGAGGACGAGGCCCCCAACGCCAAGGGCGCCATGGAGAAGCGCACGGTCATGCGGCTCGACCCGCGGCTGGCCCCGGTCAAGGTCGCCGTCCTCCCGCTCTCCCGCAACCCCGAGCTCTCGCCGAAGGCGAAGGGCCTGGCCACCGCGCTCCGCAAGAGCTGGAACATCGAGTTCGACGACGCGGGCGCGATCGGCCGCCGCTACCGCCGCCAGGACGAGATCGGCACGCCGTTCTGCGTCACGGTGGACTTCGACACCCTTGAGGACAACGCGGTCACGGTACGGGAGCGGGACACCATGAAGCAGGAGCGGGTCTCGCTGGACCAGGTGGAGTCCTACCTGGGCGGGCGCCTCCTCGGCTGCTGACGCCTGCGGACGGTCCCCTGCCGACGGACCGGCTCCCTCCCGAGCCGGTCCGTCGCGGCGCGTCCGGGGGCCCCGGCGGGGCTTCCGCCAGGGTCCCGGCCGGGTCCTGCGGCGCCGGCGGCCGGCCGGGGGAAGGCCCGGACGGCGAGGGCGGCGCAGACCGCGGCCAGGGGGAGTTCGGCGGCGAAGGCCATCAGGAGGGCCGCGGTGAGGTCGGCGCCCGAGGAGGTCATGACGTCGAACCAGGCGTCGACGACGAGCAGCATCGCGGTGGCCGCGGCGGCGGCCGACCGGACGGGGTGGCGCCGCACCGTGAGCAGGCCCGTGGCGATCAGGCCGACCGCCTCCATGGCGTCCAGGCCGACCCAGGCGGTGGTCAAGTGCGGAACCGCCGTGGTCGGCGGCAGCCCGGTGGCCAGCACGACGAGCCAGGGTACGAGGGCCGCACCGCAGGCCGCCAGCGCGTATCCGGGCCAGCGGCGGAGCACCGGGACGGGCGCGTCCGGGGGCGCGGCGCGGGGGGCGGGCAGGTGGACGGCTCTCGGGTGGCGGGCCGACCTCTCGCTCACGGACATCGCTGTGTCTCCCTCCGGTCCGCCCCCGCGTGCTGCACAACGCCGGGCAGGGCGAAAACCCTCCCGGAAGCCTGCCCGGCAGCGGGCCGCGCACCGGTGCCGCGGCCGAAGCGGCCGAAGGGACCGGTCCGGCGGCCGGTTCCGCCCGGTTGCCGTCGCCGGGTCCTGCCGCCCCCTCCGTCGCCGGGTCGCGCCGCCCGCCCCGGGCGGCGGGACCGGCCGCGGGCGAGCGGGCTCAGAGCAGCCGGCGCGGCAGCCTGAGGCTCAGCGTGATCGTCGCCGCCACCGTCAGCAGTTCGGCCAGCAGTGTCCAGGCCAGCGCGTCCTTGATGCCCACCGAGGACGACAGGGTCAGGAAGAGGGTGCCGACCGTCGCCACGCCGAGCGCCAGGCTGGACTGCTGGGTGGTGGCCATCGCACCGCCGCCCACGCCCGCCTGCTGCGGCGGCACCTCGCTGAGCACGATCCTGATCACCACCGGCATCACCAGGCCCTGCCCGAAGCCGGCCACCGCCATGCCCGGCGCCAGCGCCCAGATGCTCAGGTGCGGCCAGCCCCACAGGAAGGTCCCGGTCAGGATCAGCAGGCCGACCCCCTGGGTCAGCGATCCCGCCGTCACCGTCCGGCGGCCGAACCGGGCCACCGCGCGCGGGCCCAGCAGCGACGACACGAAGAACGCCACGCACAGCGGCGCCAGCGCCGCGCCCGCGGCCATCGGCCCGAAGCGCAGCCCGTCCTGCATGGCCACCGCCAGGACGAACATGAAGCCGCCGAAGCCGACGCAGAACGGCACGAGCAGCATCAGTCCGCTGCGGACGCTGTGGATGCGGACCAGCGACGGCGGCAGCAGCGGGGTGCCGCCGGCGCGCTCACCGCGCCGCTCCACCACCACGAAGCCCGTCGCGGCGAACGGCGACACCGCCAGCAGCGCCCACGACCACACCGGCCAGCCGGCCGCCCGGCCCTCGGTCAGCGGCAGCAGCAGCGTGATCAAGGTCACGCCGAGCAGCACCGTACCGGCCCGGTCGATCCGGGCGGGGTGCGCGGAGCGGGTCGCCGGCACCACGCGCGGCGCCAGGACCAGGGCGAGCGCCGCGACCGGCACGTTGACCAGGAAGATCGCCCGCCAGCCGGTGCCCGCGATGTCCGCGGAGACCAGCAGACCGCCCAGCAGCTGCCCGACCACGCTGGCCAGACCGGCCGTGGCGCCGTAGTAGCTCACCGCCTTGCCGCGGCTGCTGCCGGAGGTGGCGGACTGGATGGTGGCGAGCACCTGGGGGAGCAGCATCGCCGAAGAGGCGCCCTGGGCGACGCGGGTGGCCACCAGCGTCCACGCGTTGGGCGCGAGACCGCAGGCCAGCGAGGTCACGGCGAAGGCCGCCAGACCCCACAGGAAGAGGTTGCGGCGGCCGAACATGTCGCCGAGCCGGCCGCCCAGGACGAGCAGCACGGCGTAGGCGACGCCGTAGCCGGCCACCACCATCTCCAGCACCGCGGGGCCGGCGTCCAGATCGCGGTCGATGGTGGGCAGGGCCACGTTCACGATGAACGAGTCCACCATGGGCAGTGCCGCGCCGATCAGCACGGTGAACAGACCGAGCGTGCTGAGCGTCGGGGCGGCGGCCTTGGCGGCGGAGGGGGACGGGGCTTGCCGGGCGGGCACGCCGATGCGGGTCACGCGCGGCAGCACCTCGGCCCTTGATGTCGGGCTCTTCTGCATTCGGTCGGTCACCCGCTCAACCTTGTCCCCCTTCCCAAGGGGGTACCAGAGAGCGTTTATCCAGGTATACGGACCACCTGGCAACCGGCTGCGGATTGGGGCACCCTGGCGGCATGACCGCAGCCACGGACCGGCCCGCCGCCGACTCCCGGGACGCCCAGGAGAGCCGCCGCCGCGAACTGGCGTCCTTCCTGCGCAGCCGCCGCGAACGGATCTCCCCGGAGTCGGTCGGACTGCCTCCCGGCCGCCGGCGCCGCACCCCCGGGCTGCGTCGCGAGGAGGTGGCGCAGCTCGCCGCCGTCGGCGTCACCTGGTACACCTGGCTCGAACAGGCCCGCGAGATCCAGGTCTCCGGGCAGGTCGCCGACGCCATCGCCCGCGCCCTGATGCTGGACCGGGACGAGCGCCGCCACCTGTTCACGCTGGCCGGCGCTCCCGATCCGCACCCCTACCTGGACTGCCCGGGGATGTCCCCCGCCGTCCAGGTGATGATCGACCAGCTGGAGCCGATGCCCGCCGCCGTCTTCAACAGCCGGTACGACATCATCGCCTACAACCGTACCTACGGCCGGCTGGTCGGCGACCTCGACGCGCTGCCGGTCGAGGACCGCAACGTGATGTGGCTGTGCTTCACCGACCCCCGGTGGAAGGAACAGGTCCCGGACCGCGAGACGAACATCCGGCTGATGGCCGCGAAGTTCCGCGTCTCGCTCGCCCAGCACCTCGGCGAGGCGCCCTGGAAAGCCCTCCTGAAGCGCCTTCAGCAGGCGTCGCCGGAGTTCTGCGAGGTCTGGGAGCGGCACGAGGTGCTCCAGCCGGAGACGCACGTCAAGCGCTTCCTCAACCCGGTGGTCGGCCCGCTGGCCTTCGACTCCACCAACCTGTGGCTCGGCCCCCAGGCGGGCCCGCGGCTGACCACCTACACCCCGGTCGACGAGGTCTCCCGCGAGCGCCTGGACCGGCTGTACGCCGGCATCCTCGCGGAGCGGAGCCCGGTCGGGGTCTGAGACCGGGCCGGGGTCGGAACCGGGCGGGGTCCGCGCTGGTCGGGGTCGCAGCCGGACGGGGCCCGCGCCGGGCGCGGTCTCGGGCCGGCGGTCAGTCCTGCGCGGCCAGTGCCGTGGTGATGCGGTCGAGGGCGGCCAGGTCGGCGGGGGACAGGGCGAGGAGGGCCGGCGGCGGAGTGCCCAGGATGGCGTTGGCGCGGGCGGCGGCCCGGTGGCCCTCGGGGG
The DNA here is from genome assembly GCF_031844685.1 of Streptomyces sp. ITFR-21. Classification (NCBI taxonomy): domain Bacteria; kingdom Bacillati; phylum Actinomycetota; class Actinomycetes; order Kitasatosporales; family Streptomycetaceae; genus Actinacidiphila; species Actinacidiphila sp. ITFR-21. The sequence continues at coordinate 1,716,769 of NZ_CP134605.1, read as the reverse complement.
TGGCCGAGACGATCTTGAAGCGGCGGTCGGTGGGGTGCTGGCGCCGTTCGACCAGGCCGCGGCCCTCCAGGTCGTCGACGACGAGAGTGAGATAGGGGCGGTCGGAGGCCAGTTCGGCGGCGAGTTCGCTCATCCGGGAGGGGGCCGCCGCGATCCGGCGCAGCGCCTTGACGCGGAAGAAGCTCATGCCGAGGGCCTCGGCGGTCTCCTTGCGGCGCTCGTTCCGCTCCAGGACCAGGGCGCGCAGGTTGCGCCAGACCCGCTCGGCGGCGTCCGCGCCCTCCGCGGCCGTACCCGCGCCCTGGGCCGCGCCCGTCTCCATGTCCGTACCCGCGCCCTCGGCCGTACCTGTCTCCATGTCCGTACCCGCGCCCTCGGCCGTACCCGTCTCCATGGCCGTATCCGTCCTCAGCCCGTCCTCGTCGCGATCACGCGTTCACCGCCGTCACCCGTACGTCCTCCGGCTCCGGGGTCAGCAGGCTCGCCGTGCGCTCGGCGGTGCCGCGGGCCCAGCGGCCGGTGGTCAGGGTACCGAGGACCAGCACCGACAGGCCGCAGCCCGCGATGATCCACCACGCGCCGGCGTGCAGGCCCGCGGCCAGGGCGGCACCGAGGACGGCGACGCCCAGGGACTGGCCGACCTGGCGGCTGGTGGAGGCCACGGCCGCCGCCACGCCCGCCTGGGCGCGGGGCATGCCGGAGACCGCCGTGTTGGTGATGGGCGCGTTGACGAAGCCGAAGCCGATGCCGAACAGGACGTAGGTGACGTACAGCCGGGTGTCGGAGGACTGCGCGTCGAAGGCGGCGAAGAGGACCCCGCTGACCGTCATCGCGACGCCCGCGAGCACCAGCGAGACCCGCGGTCCGCGGGAGGCGACCAGGCGGCCGGACACCGGCGCGAAGATCAGCGTCATCACCGCCATCGGCACCATGTGGAGGCCGGCGTCCAGCGCCGACATGCCCCGCTGGTTTTGGAGGTAGAGGGTGTTGAGGAAGAGGAACCCGCCGAGCGCGGCGAAGGCGCTGACCGCGATCAAGGTCGCCCCGCTGAACGGCACGCTGCGGAAGAACCGGGTGTCGATCAGCGGGTCGACCCGCCGCTTCTCGTAGCCGGCCAGCCCGGCCACCGCCAGCGCCGACGCCGCGAAGCAGCCGATGATCAGCGGGGACGTCCAGCCTGCGCCCGCCCCCTCGATGATCCCGTAGGTGAGCGTGCCGAGCAGCGCGATCACCAGCACCTGCCCCACCGGGTCCGCCCGGCGCACCCGCTGCGCCCGCGACTCCGGGATGTAGCGGGCGGTGAGCACCAGCGCGGCCAGTCCCACCGGCAGGTTGATCCAGAAGACCGACCGCCAGCCGACCGACTGCACCAGCGCGCCGCCGACGATCGGCCCGGTCGCCATGCTGACGCCCATGACCCCGCCCCAGACGCCTATCGCCCGAGCGCGTTCGCGCACGTCGGAGAAGGTGTTGGTGATGATCGACATGGCCACCGGGTTGAGCATCGAACCGCCGACCGCCTGCACCATCCGGAAGGCGATCAGCCAGCCGAGGCCCGGCGCCAGGCTGCACAGCAGGGAACCGGAGGTGAACAGCACCAGCCCGGTCTGGAAGATCCGCTTGCGCCCGATGCGGTCCGCGGTCGACCCGGAGAGCAGCAGCAGCGAGGCCAGCACCAGCAGGTACGCGTCGATCGTCCACTGCAGCCCGGAGACACCGGCGTGGAAGTCCTTCTGCACGGACGGCAGCGCCACGTTCAGGATCGTGTTGTCGAGGCTGACGATCAGCAGGCTCAGGCAGCAGACGCCGAGAATGAGCAGACGGCGTTGACGCGTGAGCTCGGGTATGGCGTCGGCTTCGATATGGATGGTGGCTCCAATGATTGTACGAGTCTAACCATTAATATCGTACAACTAGTGGGGACGGGGGCGGTTCGGGGGCGGCGGGGGCCGGGGGAAGTTGTCCACAGGCCCGCGGGCGGGGCCGCGGGCTGCCGGGGGAGTGCGCGAGAATGGGTCGCATGACCGCTGACGCCGCCCTGGCCCCGCCCGCTACGGGCGCTCTGACGATCGGCCCGCACACCGTGTGGCCGCCGGTCGTGCTCGCCCCGATGGCGGGCATCACCAACGCGCCCTTCCGCACCCTGTGCCGGGAGTTCTCCGGCGGCAGGGGCCTGTTCGTCAGCGAGATGATCACCACCCGCGCCCTCGTCGAGCGCAACGAGAAGACGATGCACCTCATCCGCTTCGACGCCACCGAGACCCCGCGCTCGATCCAGCTGTACGGCGTCGACCCGGCCACCGTCGGCAAGGCGGTCGCGATGATCGTGGACGAGGACCTGGCCGACCACATCGACCTCAACTTCGGCTGCCCGGTGCCGAAGGTGACCCGCAAGGGCGGCGGTTCGGCCCTGCCCTTCAAGCGGAACCTGCTGCGGGCGATCCTGCGTGCGGCGGTGGGCAACGCGGGCGACCTCCCGGTCACCATCAAGATGCGCAAGGGCATCGACGACGACCACCTGACGTACCTCGACGCGGGCCGGATCGCGGTCGAGGAGGGCGTCACCGCGATGGCGCTGCACGGCCGTACCGCCGCCCAGCACTACGGCGGCACCGCCGACTGGGACGCCATAGCCCGGCTCAAGGAGCACGTCCCGGACATCCCGGTGCTGGGCAACGGCGACATCTGGTGCGCCGAGGACGCGGTGCGGATGATGCGGGAGACCGGCTGCGACGGCGTGGTGGTCGGACGCGGCTGCCTGGGTCGGCCGTGGCTGTTCGGCGACCTGGTGGCGGCCTTCGAACCCGGCGCCGACCGGGCCGCCGCGGCACCGGACTTCGGACAGGTCGCGGCCGTGATGCGGCGGCACGCCGAGCTGCTCGGCCGGTGGCTCGGCGACGAGGCCCGCGGGGTCATCGACTTCCGCAAGCACGTGCCCTGGTACACCAAGGGCTTCTCGGTCGGCTCCGAACTGCGCCGCGCCCTGGCCACCGCCTCCTCGCTCGCCGAACTGGACGAGCACCTGGGGATGCTGGACCACGCCCAGCCCTGGCCGGTCCACGCCGACGGCCCGCGCGGCCGTACCGCGCCGGGCAAGCGGGTGGTCCTCCCGGACGGCTGGCTCGACGACCCGTACGACTGCGCTGCGCTGAGCGAGGACGCCGAAACGGACACCTCCGGCGGCTGACCGGGCCCCCGGGGCTGCCCCGCCGGGCGCCCGCCGCGCGGGCGGGCTGCCCCGGCCCGTCCGGGATGTGAGACGCGGCGGCTCGTCGGCGCGTGATTCATGCCACACTTGATATCTCTTGCGCTCATCGGAGCGCACAAAGGAGCGCCTTACCTCTCGAATGAACGGCACTCCGTGCCGCCCCCCGTGTCTCCATGTCGCCACCCCAACCGTCACCACGCGTAGCCGGATCCAGGGTGGCGTCTCGCCCTCCGGGATTCCCCCTTCGACTCGTGAACGGACGCCGGATTCCCGCCGGCGGCCGTCCACATTGGATTTGTCGGCAGACGGGCGGTTACACCCGTGTGTCGTGGTGATGGACGCTCTTCAGCACCTTGGAGATGGGTACGCTCCCCGCCGTCAGGGCATCCCAGCCGCAACCCGGCCGCGAGGATCGCGAGGAGTCGAGGACCACGTGTCGGCACCAGAGAAACAACCGAAGTTCGTCTATGACTTCACTGAGGGCAACAAGGACCTCAAGGACCTGCTCGGCGGGAAGGGTGCGAACCTCGCCGAGATGACCAACCTCGGACTGCCCGTCCCGCCGGGCTTCACCATCACCACCGAGGCGTGCAGGGTCTACCTGGAGACCGGCACGGAGCCGTCCGCCCTGCGCGACGAGGTGAGTGCGCACCTCGACGCGCTGGAGCGCCGGATGGGCAGGAAGCTCGGCCAGCCCGACGGCCCGCTGCTGGTGTCGGTCCGCTCGGGAGCCAAGTTCTCGATGCCCGGCATGATGGACACCGTCCTCAACATCGGCCTGTCCGACGCCTCGGTGGCGGGCCTCGCGGCCCGGCTCGGCGACGAGCGGTTCGCCTGGGACTCCTACCGCCGGCTGCTCCAGATGTTCGGCAAAACCGTCCTGGGCGTGGACGGCGAGCTGTTCGAAGAGGCGCTGGACGAGGCCAAGCGGGCCAAGGGCGCCGGAAGCGATCTCGGTCTGGACGCCGCCGACCTGCGGCAGCTCGTCGACGACTTCAAGTCGATCGTGGCCAAGGAGGCCGGCCGCGAGTTCCCGCAGGAGCCGCGCGAGCAACTGGACCTGGCCGTCCGGGCGGTCTTCGACTCCTGGAACACCGACCGCGCCAAGCTCTACCGCCGCCAGGAACGCATCCCCGGCGACCTCGGCACCGCCGTCACCGTCTGCTCGATGGTCTTCGGCAACCTCGGGCCCGACTCCGGCACCGGCGTCGCCTTCACCCGCGACCCGGCCAGCGGCCACCAGGGCGTCTACGGCGACTACCTGCAGAACGCGCAGGGCGAGGACGTGGTGGCCGGCATCCGCAACACCGTGCCGCTCGCCGACCTGGAGACGATCGACCGGGATTCGTACGACCGGCTGACGAAGATCATGGAGACCCTGGAGACGCACTACCAGGACCTGTGCGACATCGAGTTCACCATCGAGCGCGGCCACCTGTGGATGCTCCAGACCCGGGTCGGCAAGCGCACCGCGGCAGCCGCCTTCCGGATCGCCACCCAGCTGGTCGACCAGGGGGTCATCGACGAGGCCGAGGCCCTCCAGCGGGTCACCGGCGCCCAGCTCGGCCAGCTGATGTTCCCCCGCTTCGAGGAGACGGTCGCCGACAGCCCGCAGGTGCGGCGGATCGGCTGGGGCATCGCCGCCTCACCGGGCGCGGCGGTCGGCAAGGCGGTCTTCGACTCGTACACCGCGGTGAAGTGGTCCCGCTCGGGGGAGCGGGTCATCCTGATCCGCCGCGAGACCAACCCCGACGACCTCGACGGCATGATCGCCGCGCAGGGCATCCTCACCTCCCGCGGCGGCAAGACCTCGCACGCCGCCGTCGTCGCCCGCGGCATGGGCAAGACCTGTGTGTGCGGCGCCGAGGAGCTGGAGGTCGACACCAAGCGGCGCCGGCTGACCGCGCCCGGCGGCCTGGTGATAGAGGAGGGCGACCTGATCTCGATCGACGGCTCCACCGGCAAGGTGTACGTCGGCGAGGTGCCGGTCGTACCGTCACCGGTCGTCGAGTACTTCGAGGGGCGCATGCACGCCGGCGCCGAGGAGGCCGACGAACTCGTCCAGGCCGTGCACCGGATCATGGCGTACGCCGACCGGGTGCGCCGGCTGCGGGTGCGGGCCAACGCCGACAACGCGCAGGACGCCGCCCGCGCCCGGCGGTTCGGGGCACAGGGCATCGGCCTGTGCCGCACCGAGCACATGTTCCTCGGCGAGCGGCGCGAGCTGGTCGAGCGGCTCATCCTCGCGGACACCGACGCCGAGCGCGACGAGGCCCTCGGCGCGCTCCTGCCGCTGCAGAAGGCCGACTTCATCGAGCTGTTCGAGGCGATGGACGGACTGCCCGTCACCGTACGGCTGCTGGACCCGCCGCTGCACGAGTTCCTGCCGGACATCACCGAGCTGTCGGTCCGGGTGGCGCTGGCCGAGGCCCGCAGGGACGCCAACGAGAACGACCTGCGGCTGCTCCAGGCGGTGCACCGGCTGCACGAGTCGAACCCGATGCTGGGCCTGCGCGGGGTACGGCTCGGGCTGGTCATCCCGGGGCTGTTCGCGATGCAGGTACGGGCCATCGCCCAGGCCGCCGCGCACCGGCGGTCGGTCAAGGGCGACCCGCGGCCGGAGATCATGATCCCGCTGGTCGGCACCGTCCAGGAACTGGAGATCGTCCGCGAGGAGGCGGACCGGGTGGTCGCCGAGGTCGAGGCGGCCACCGGCACCTCGCTCGGGCTGTCCATCGGCACCATGATCGAGCTGCCCCGGGCCGCCCTCACCGCCGGCCAGATCGCGGAGGCCGCCGAGTTCTTCTCCTTCGGCACCAACGACCTGACCCAGATGGTGTGGGGCTTCTCCCGCGACGACGTGGAGGCGTCCTTCTTCACCGCCTACCTGGAGAAGGGCATCTTCGGCGTCTCCCCGTTCGAGACGATCGACCGGGACGGCGTCGGCGCCCTCGTCCGCTCCGCCGCCGAGGCCGGCCGCGCCACCCGCCCCGGCCTCAAGCTCGGCGTCTGCGGGGAGCACGGCGGCGACCCGGAGTCCGTGCACTTCTTCCACCACGTCGGACTCGACTACGTCTCCTGCTCGCCGTTCCGCATCCCGGTCGCCCGCCTCGAAGCGGGCCGCGCCGCGGCCACTCCGCGATGACCACCTGACCGGGCCGGGCCCGGACCAGCCGGCGGCGGCCCCACCCCGGGGCCCCAACCCTCACCGCCGGCCCACCCCGGGGCTCCGGCCCATTCCGCCGGGGGCGGCGCTTCGTGCGGAGGCGCCGCCCCCGGCTCATCACGCCCGGCTCATCACGCCCCGCCCATTACGCCCTCGCCCATTACGCCCCTGCCCGTCACGCCCCCGCAGGGCGCTCGCTCGTGGCGAGGGCTCGCCGGCGGGTCCCTGCGGGGGTCCCGGGACGCCGGACGGCGACCGCGCGCCCGTGGGGGCGGCGCGGTCGCCGCGGCGGTCGCCGGGCAGGGCGGGTGCCCTGGGCCGGTTACGAGGAGGAGCGGGCGCTCCCGGCGGTCAGGACGCCGAGGCCGACGCCGAGGCGGACGCCGACGGGGCCGGGACCGGGGTCGCCGAGGGCGGGCCGAAGGTGACGCTGACCGTCGTGAAGCCCAGCGAGGTGAGCATCTGCTGGAGCATGGAGCGGGTGTTGGTCTCCGCCCGCGTCGCCAACTCGGTCTGCTTGGCCGCGTCCTGGATCTTCTGCGCGGCCAACTCGTTCATCTGCTGCATGTTGCCGGGGTTGCTGCCGAAGAAGTCACCGACCCTGTCGAAGAAGCCCCGCTGCTGCGAGACCACGTAGCTGTTCTTGGTGTCGAGCGAGGTCCGCTCGAGGGCCGCGTGCGGCAGCCGTATCGCCGCGGCCTTGCGGTCGTCCGAGACCGTCACCGCGTTCTCGCCGATCGATCCCAGGTCCACATACGCGTCCACGCTGCCGGCCCCGACGTACAGGGTGCGCTTGCCGCGGATGAAGTCCGGCAGGAACTTGGCGTCCTTGTCCAGGTCCACCACCACCTCGAAGTTGCCGCTGGCGCCCTCGAAGCGGTTCATGTCCTGGATCGACTTCAGCAGCACCGGTCCGCTGCGGTCCGTGGTCTTCTCCTCGAACGGGTTCGGGATACCGGGCAGCAGGTCCGCCCGCCCGAGCAGGAAGAACAGCACCCCGATGACCACCACCCCGATGACGATCTTCGCCCACCACGGTGTACGGGTCACCGTGATCTGCTGCGTCCCCGTGCTCTGCTGCGTCTCCATGACACACCTCCTCGTCGCCTCAACTACCCACGGGGGACGATGTCATGAGCGCAACGCGGCTGGCGCGGCAGGTTGTGGCCGGGCCGTTGGCCTCCGGTTACCGCGACGTGACAGATGTGACCTGCGCGTGTCCCGCGGTCGGCCGCTCCTGCCGGATTCCGCGCGGCCCGGCCCGGTCCGGGTGACCGGATCGTTCCGTGGCCGGGCCCGACCATGCCTATCCTTGACCGCAGGACCCCGTCAGGATCGGACCATGACCTCAACCGAGAAGTCCCAGCAGTCGGCGTCCGCCTCGGGTACGGCGCTCGTCGTCATCGACGTCCAGGAGTCCTTCCGGCAGCGCGCGGGCTGGCAGGCCGCCTCCGACCCGGAGGTCGCCGAACAGGTCGGCCGCCTGGTCGACTTCGCCCGCGCCCGCGGCGACCTGGTGATCTGGGTGCTGCACGCCGAGCCCGGCACCGGTACCGTCTTCGACCCGCTGCTCGGGTACGTCCGGCCGATCGACGGGCTCGCGGCGGCCGACGGCGAACCGGTGCTCACCAAGACCTCGCACAACGCCTTCACCACCACCAACCTCCAGCAGATCCTCACCGAACGCGGCATCCGCTCGCTGATCACCTGCGGCATCCGCACCGAGCAGTGCGTGGAGACCACCACCCGGTTGGCCTCCGACCTCGGCTACGACGTCACCTTCGTCGTCGACGCCACCGCCACCGAGCCGATCCCGGACCCCGACGCGCCCGCCGGCCGCCCGCTCGCCGAGGTACTGGCGGACCCGCGCACGCTGCTGCCGGACGAGGTCATCGCCAGGACCCGGTACGCGCTCGCCGGCCGGTTCGCGACCGTCACCACCGTCAAGGAGCTGACCGGATCGTGACCGAGGTCGTCTTCCTGCTGGTTCCCGGCGTGCACTTGCTCGATCTGGCCGGGCCCGCCCAGGTGTTCTCCACCGCCGCGGACCTCGGCCTCCCCTACGGGCTCCGGTACGCCGCCGAGCAGGAAGACGTCCTCACCGCGCAGGGGCTGCCGCTGCGGGCCGCCACCGAGTGGCCCGCGCTGTCCGCCGCCGATCTGGTCCTGGTGCCGGGCTGGCGGTCGCCCAGTCTCCGGGACACCGGCGCGCTGCGGCCCGACACCCTGGACCGGCTGCGGGTCCACCACGCGGCCGGCGGCACCGTCGCCAGTGTCTGCGCGGGCGCGGACGCGCTCGGGCGGGCCGGGCTGCTCGACGGCCGCCGCTGCACCACCCACCACGACCTCCAGGACGAACTGGCCGGCCGCTACCCGAAGGCCGCGGTGGTACGCGACGTGCTGTACGTGGTCGACGGGCGGGTGGTCACCTCCGCGGGCATCGCCAGCGGCATCGACCTGGCGCTGCACCTGGTGGCGGTACGGCACGGGCCCGCCGCCGCGGCCCGGGTCGCCCGGCAGATGGTGGTCTACGCCCGCCGCAACGGCGACGAGCAGCAGGCCAGCGCGATGCTGCGGCACCGCGGCCACGTCAGCGACGCCGTGCACCGGGCCCAGGACCTCATCGACGCCCGCTTCGCCGACCACCTCCCGCTGACCGCCCTCGCCGCCGCCACCGGCCTCAGCGAGCGCACCCTGACCCGCCGCTTCACCGCCGCCACCGGCCGCACCCCGCTGCGCTACCAGCAGGAACTGCGCCTGGAGCGGGCCCAGCACCTCGTCACGCAGGGCGCCACCCTCGAGTCCGCCGCCCGCGCGGTCGGCTTCCAGGACGGCCGGATGCTCCGCCGCCTGAGGTCCCGTACGGCGGCGGTCGCCGCGGGCTGACGGCGCCGCGGGCCGAGCGCGCCGCAACCCGCTCAGCGGGGGGTGTCGGGAGGGTCGGCGGCAGGGCCCCCGGCGGGCTCGGCCGCCGGGGCGCCGGCGGATCCGGCCGCGCCGCCGGGCCGTTCCGGCAGCGACCGCTCGAAGCACAGGGAACGCGCCGCGTCGGCGTACACCCCGAAGTTGGGGATCCGCCGGTAGCCGGAGCGGGTGTAGAAGCGGACGGCGTCCGGCTGGGCGTCGCCCGTCTCCAGCCGCAGCGCGGTCCACCCCCGGCCGCGCGCCCAGTCCTCCAGCGTGCGCAGGATCAGCGGCGCGACACCCGAGCCGCGGTGGGCCGGGTCGACGTACATGCGCTTGACCTCGCCGACGCCCTCCCCGAGGGCGCGCAGCCCGCCGCACCCCACTCCGGTGCCGTCCGTGTCCCGGGCGACGAAGAACACGGCGATGTCCGCAGCCGACGGCGGCACCCCGGGTTCGCTGTCCGGCGTCCCGTACCGCACGGCGATCTCGGCCCGCTGCCGGTCCCGCAGCGCGACGGCGTCCGGATCGGCCCACGCGACCTCGTCGATCCTCATGCCGCGGATTGTGCTCAGCCTTTGTTTCGTACGGGTTACGTGACCCGTACCCGCGCCCGACGTATCGGCCGCGCCCGCCGCGCCCCTCGGGCGCTTCCGGCGGAGGCGCTACGGAGCGACCGCCTCCGCCTCCGCCTCCGCCTCCGCCCCTGCCACCGTCACCGTCGGCTCGTGCCGGACCGGGAAGTTGACCGAACTCGCGATGAAGCAGAGCCGGTTGGCCTCGCCGTGCAACGACCGCGCCGTGTCGGCCATTGCGGCCGACGCGACCTCGACGGCGGGCCGCAGCACCACCTCCGTGAAGTGGCCGCCGCCGTCGCCGGTCTCCTCCATCGTGCCGCCCGCGTGGTCGGTGTAGGCGGTCACCACGACCCCGTTCACGGCGCACACGTGCAGGTACGACAGCAGGTGGCACTGCGAGAGCGCCGCGAGCAGCATCAGCTCCGGGTTCCAGCGCCCGGCGTCGCCGCGGAACGAGCGGTCGGCGGAGCCGAGGAGCGTCGGCAGGCCGGCCACCGACACCTCGTGGTCGCGGCCGTAGGCGCGGTACGTGCTGGTGCCCGTGCCCTGGTTGCCGGTCCAGACCACCTCGGTCCGGTACGTGTGCTGTCGCGCCGACGCCATCGGTCAGTTCCTCTCCGCAGCCGGGTACGTGCCACCGTTTCAAGGGTGGCACACGCGGTCAGCGCGCGGACGGCCCGGCGAGCGCGCGGGCCACGCCGTCCTCGTGCGGGCCGAGGAACCGCGGGTCGGGCTTGACCAGCACGTCGAGCGCCGCCTTGTCCGCGGCCAGCAGCTCGCGCACCCCGCCCGCCAGCCAGGTCGCGTCGTGCGGCTCGTCCACCCCGACCCCGTACGCGTCGACGCCGGCCGCGGCGCACAGCGCGAGCGCCCGGCGGATGTGGAACCCCTGGCTGACCAGCACCGCCCGGTCCACCCCGAACACCCGCTCGGCCCGGTCGCAGGAGTCTTGGGGTGTCGAAGCCGGCGTAGTCCGGCACCACCTTGCCCCGGGGCACCCCGTGCGCGGCCGGGTACGTCCGCACCGCGCCCGGCTCGTCGTACGGCGTCCGGCCGTTGTCGCCGGTCACCGGCACGACCCGTACCGTCCCCGCCCGGTACAGCCGCGCGGCCGCGTCCAGCCGGTGGGCCAGGTACGGCGACGGCCGCCCGTGCCACAGCCCGGCCCCGAACACCACGGCCACCGGCTCGCCCGGCACGTCCGCCGCCGACCGCACCCGGTCGCCCGCGCCGAGCCGCAGCCAGGTGGCGGGCGGCAGCGCCAGGACGCAGCAGGCGACGGCGACCCGGGCCAGGCGGCGCCACTCGCGCCGGGTGCGGGGAAGGCGGGGCCGATCCGGACCACCCGCTCCGGTACGCGCATGACGTTCCCCTCGCCTGCCCTCCCCCCGCCCCGGCCCCGGGCGACCGTCCTGACCGACCCTGGTGGACGCGAAAACCCCGGGGCCGGGTTCCCCTTCGGCCGAACGCCGCCGGACGGCCGTGGCCCGCCACACCGCGCGCGCCCGGTCGGTCGCCGCGCCGCACGCGCGGCCCGGTGCACGGCCGTGCGTGAGTCCGTCCGTACACGTACGTGTCGCCACCCCCGTCGGCGCGGGCGGTTACCGTCAGGGGCATGGCAGTGAACCACCGACCACCCGGCGCCGCCCCCGGCCATCCCGAACCGTACGAGCGGCACGGGCCGTACGGCCGCGACGACCTGGAACGCTATGTGCCCGAGCCGGACAAGCGGCCCGGACGTACCGCCTTCCAGCGCGACCGGGCCCGGGTGCTGCACTCGGCGGCGCTGCGCAGGCTGGCCGGGAAGACGCAGGTGATGGACCCCGGGGTGGGCGGCGCGGCGGTGACCGACACCAGCCCGCGCACCCGGCTCACCCACTCGCTGGAGTGCGCGCAGGTCGGCCGGGAGCTGGGCGCGGCGCTCGGCTGCGACCCCGACCTGGTCGAGACTGCCTGCCTGGCGCACGACCTCGGACACCCGCCTTTCGGCCACAACGGGGAGCTGGTACTGGCCGAGTTCGCCGCGGACTGCGGCGGGTTCGAGGGCAACGCGCAGAGCCTGCGGCTGCTGACCCGGATCGAGCCGAAGCGGTTCGTGGCGGCGCCGGAGGGGGCCGCGGGCGGGGACACGGGCGACGGCGGACTGGTCAGCGTCGGGCTCAACCTCACCAGGGCCGCGCTGGACGCGGCCACCAAGTACCCCTGGCCGCGCGGCGGCCACCCGACGACTCCGGGCAGCCGCAAGTTCGGGGTGTACGAGGACGACCTGCCGGTCTTCCGCTGGCTGCGGCAGGGCGCGCCCGAGGGCCGCCAGTGCTTCGAGGCGCAGGTCATGGACTGGGCGGACGACGTGGCGTACTCCGCGCACGACGTGGAGGACGGCCTCCAGGCCGGCCACATAGACCCCCGGGCCCTGCTGTCCCGCCCTGAGCGGGCCGAGGTCTTCGGCTGCGCCGCGGCCCGGTACGCCCCGCCCGGCACCGACCCCGCCGAGCTGGCCGCAGCGCTCGACCGGCTGCTCGACCAGCCGTGGTGGCCGCGCCGCTACGACGGCAGCGCGCTGGACCAGGCGCGGCTCAAGGACGCGGCCTCCCAGCTGATCGGCCGCTTCTGCCTGGCCGCCGAGGAGGCCACCCGGGAGCGGTACGGCACCGCCCGGCTCACCCGGTACGGCGCGGAACTGGTGGTCCCCCGGGAGCAGCGGCTCGAATGCGCGGTGCTCAAGGCCGTCGCCGACCGCTACGTGATGCAGCGCGCCGCCCACGCGCGGCGCCGCGCCGAGCAGCGGGTCCTCATCGGCGAGCTGGCCCACACCCTGCTCGACCGCGCCCCCCGGGGCCTGGACCCCCAGTTCCGGGCCCTGTTCGACGCCGCCCCCGACGACGCGGCCCGCCGTCGCGCGGTCGTCGACCAGATCGCCTCCCTCACCGACGCGGCGGCCACCGCCCTCCACGCCCGGCTGACGTCCTAGGGTCTGTCGCGCGGGCGTCCGCGTCCCGCGTGCCTCCGGCGGCCGGGTCGTCCTCGGCCGCCGCTCCGGGTCCGGCGCCCCCCTCGCGCCCCCGCGCGCACCCCCGCGCCGCGGCTCTGCGGCAACGCGCGTCACCCAGATCCCTGGAGACCCTTGCGTATCGATGCGATGATCATGTCGGGCGGTCCGGAAAAGGGCCGCCGGCAGGGATCGTTCGGGCGTTCAGTGGACGTTCGGCAGAGGAACGGCGCAAGAACGGACCGGCGCGGCGCTCTTCCGGACGGCACTGACGTGCGGGACGCTCGCGTATAACGAACGACCGGCAACGACCGGCAGGGGAGGCGCACAGTGGTGGACGCACACCAGACCTTCGTGATCGTCGGGGCGGGGCTCGCCGGGGCCAAGGCCGCGGAGACGCTGCGTTCCGAGGGATTCACCGGCCGGGTGATACTGATCGGCGACGAGCGCGACCACCCCTACGAACGCCCACCGCTGTCCAAGAGCTATCTGGCCGGCACCTCAAACCGCGACACCTTGTTCGTGCAGCAGCCCGGCTGGTACGCCGAGCACGACATCGAGCTGCACCTCGGCCAGCCGGTCGTCCACCTGGACCGCGCCGCCCACACCGTGACCCTCGGCGACGGCACCACCCTCCAGTACGACAAGCTGCTGCTCGCCACCGGCTCCGAGCCCCGCCGCCTCGACATCCCCGGCACCGAACTGGCCGGCGTGCACCACCTGCGCCGGCTGGCCCACGCCGACCGGCTCAAGCACGTCCTGACCAGCCTCGGCCGGGAGAACGGACACCTGGTGATCGCCGGCGCGGGCTGGATCGGCCTGGAGGTGGCCGCCGCCGCCCGCGGCTACGGCGCCGAGGTGACCGTCATCGAGCCCTCGCCCACCCCGCTGCACTCCGTACTCGGCCCGGAGCTGGGCTCCGTGTTCACCGACCTGCACGCCGAGCACGGCGTCCGCTTCCAGTTCGGCCGCAAGCTCACCGAGATCATCGGCCAGGACGGCATGGTGCTGGCCGCCGTCACCGACGACGGCGAGGAGCACCCCGCGCACGACGTGCTCGCCGCGATCGGCGCCGCCCCCCGTACCGCGCTCGCCGAGTCCGCCGGGCTGGCGCTGGTCGCCCCGGAACAGGGCGGCGGCATCGCGGTCGACGCGGGCCTGCGCACCTCCGACCCCGACATCTACGCGGCCGGCGACGTCGCCAACGCCGAGCACCCGCCGCTCGGGCTGCGGCTGCGGGTCGAGCACTGGGCGAACGCCCTGGGCGGCGGCCCGGCCGCCGCCCGCGCCATGCTCGGCGGCCGGGAGCCGTACCAGCGGGTCCCGTACTTCTTCTCCGACCAGTACGACCTGGGCCTGGAGTTCTCCGGCTACGCCGCCCCCGGCAGCTACGACCAGGTGGTGTGCCGCGGCGACGTGGGCAAGCGGCAGTTCATCGCGTTCTGGCTGCGCGAGGGCCGGGTGACGGCCGGCATGAACGTCAACGTCTGGGACGTCACCGACACCGTCCAGCAGCTGATCCGTAGCGACCGCCCGGTGGGCCCCGACGCGCTGGCCGACCCGTCCGTCGCGCTAGCCTCTCTCCTGGACTGACCAGGAAGGACACCCGCCATGCGGACCGCCGTCGTACCCGTCGAGGAGATCTTCGCCCTGCGGTGGGCGGTGCTGCGCACCGGGATGCCGCGCGAGACCGCCGTCTATCCGGAGGACTCGCGCGGCGACACCTTCCACATAGCGGTGTACGACGACGGGGACGCCGCCGGGCACGGGGACGGCGGGGCCGGCGGCGGCACGGTCAAGGGCTGTGTGACCTTCTTCCCCGACCCGCTGCCGGGCGAGCCCGCCCCCGCCTACCGCTTCCGCGGCATGGGCAGCGCCCCCGAGGTCCGCGGCCGGGGCTTCGGCGCCGCCGCCCTCAACGCCGGCCTGCGCGAGGCCGCCGCCCGCGGCGCCGCCCTCGCCTGGTGCAACGGCCGGATCGCCGCCACCGGCTTCTACGAACACCTGGGCTTCACCGCCCAGGGCGAGCAGTTCGAACTCCGGCCGAGCGGCCCGCACTACGTCTTCGTCACCAAGGACCTCGACCGCTGACCCGCCCGGTCGCGCACGGCGCTCCCGGTCCCCGCGGCGCCCGGTGCCCGGCCTTCGCCACCCGCCCGCGGCCGGTGCCCGCTTCGACGAGCACGGTGTACGCGGTCTGCACGGCGGCGGTCCGGGACCCGGGCCGGCCGCTCACCGGGACAGGCAGAAGGCCAGCAGGCCCGAGGCGTCCATGTCCAGGGCCGGTTCCGAACTCTGCCAGGAGCGCACGTCGTCGGTGTAGGTGCTGCCGTGGCCGGTGAAGGCGGCGAACGGGTCGTCGGCGGCCGGGCAGGGGCGCATGCCGTCCAGGTAGTCGCCGAGGCCGTCCTCGAACTGGGCCGAGCCGTTGGGGCCGTTGACGACCGCGCCCACTTCCAGCGGCCGCCCGCCGTCCAGGCTGCCCGCCAGGTTGCCCAGCTCGCCGGCGGTGCACCGCGGGAAGGTGGTGCCCTCGCCGACCATGAAGGACGTGCCCCAGGCGTTCGCGCCGAGCAGCCAGTCGAGCTGCTCGGTGCCGAACCGGTCGTACGAGCGGTCGCCCGTCACCGACCGGTACAGCCGGACGGTCGCGGCCAGCCCCAGCGTGTGCGAGTCCGCGTCGAAGTCGTCGTAGACCGCGCCCGCGCGGAAGGGGTCGGCCGCCGCGCGGTCCCTGGCGGTGTCGAGCTGCCCTCGCACGTAGCCGATCAGCTGCTTATACGACGCCGCCAGGCCGTGGGGCTCGCCGGCCGCCTTCTCCGCGCGGGCCAGGTCCAGGTCGGCGAGCGCGCCGGTGTCGTACATGTTGAGGCTGTCCGCGCCGTCCTCGCCCTGGTGGCCCTTCGCCCACCGCGCGGCCTGCCGCAGCCACCCCGAGGCCCGCGGGTCGCGCAGCTGCTACGCGGCCAGCGCCAGTTCGGCGCCGCCGAAGGCCAGGTCGTCCTGCCAGCTGGTCTCCGGGTAGTAGCCGTACGGGACGGTGGTGACCAGCTGCCCGGGGCCGGTGTCGGCCAGGCCGTAGATCTGCGCGGCGGTCGCCAGGTACCCCTGGGCCCTGGCGCGGTCGGCGGCGCGGCCGGTGGCGGCGTACCGCTGGGCGGCGAGCGCGAAGTCGGCGGCCAGCCGGCCGGCCTGGTTGGGGCTGATCCGCGAGCCGGGCGCGGCGGCCCGGAAGACCGGGCGGTTCCGCAGGAAGGGGTGGGCCCGGTCGGTGTCGTCCTTCTCCGGCAGCCGCCACACGTCGTGGTCGCCGACCACGCTGCCGTCCTCCGTCCCCGAACCCAGGCCCACCTGGATGTAGAGCGTCCTCGTCGTGCCGTCCCACATCCGGTCCAGCCACTCCAGACCGTGCTGCGCCTCGGCACCCAGCGCGGAGGCGGGCCCGGCGCCGGTCCGCAGCGCCGCGATCTGGAGGGCCGCCACCGCGTACGACGTGGTCTCGGTGAACTTCAGGTAGTCGCCCGCGTCGAACCAGCCGCCGGAGACGTCGACGGTGCCGCCGGCCTTCCCGGGCGCGGCCTCGACGGTGTCGCCGTCGGGGTCGGTGTAGGCGGGCGGGTCGTAGACTGCGGCCTTGGCGTCGTTCAGGTGCGCGGGCCCGCGTCCCAGCTGCCCGGGGACCGGGTCGGCGCCGTCGCGCTGCGCCTGGAAGAAGCGGGTGGCGTCGGCGGCGGGCCGGGCGAAGACCGCAGCCGACGGGCCGATGGTGACGAGCGGTGAGGCGGCGGCGCCGTCGACCACCAGGCGGTATCCGCCCGGGGTGCGTACCCGGCTGAAGTCGATCGGGTAGACCGCCGGGTAGGCCGCGTTCCACCGCCCCAGGCTCGTCGCCGTACGGCCCGCCGCGACCGCCCGGCCGCGGCCGTCCACCAGCCGCCACCGCGCCCCGGACACCGGCGACCCCGCCAGCAGGAACGCCTCCTTGGCGGCACCGTCCGCGTATCCCACCTGGTCGACCCGGACCAGCCCGCCGGCGGCGTCCGCCACGGCGTCCGCCCCGCCGGTCAGCGACAGTCCGGCCAGCACGGCGGCGGCCGTCACCCCGGTCACCGCGGCCCTGCCCGTACGACGGAACGGCATGCGCACTCCCCGGAACCCCGGTAACAGGAAAGCTTCCTAACGAATCGCGAAGCTAGCCCCTCCCCGTCGGCGGGTCAATCCCCGGGTCCGGACCGGCCCGTCCCACCAGGGCCGTAGACTTCCCCCGTGGCCGGCAGGATCAGGGACGAGGACGTGAAGGCGGTACGCGACGCCGTCCCCATCGACGCCGTCGTCTCGGAGTACCTCCAGCTCAGACCGGCCGGCGGCGGCAACCTCAAGGGCCTGTGCCCCTTCCACGACGAGAAGTCCCCCTCCTTCCAGGTCAGTCCGGCCAAGGGCCTGTACCACTGCTTCGGCTGCGGCGAGGGCGGCGACACGCTCGCGTTCGTGATGAAGCTGGACCACCTGTCGTTCACCGAGGCCGTGGAGCGGCTGGCCGGGCAGGCCGGGATCACGCTGCGGTACGAGGAGGGCAGCCACGTCCCCGGCCGGCAGCAGGGGGAGCGGATCCGGCTGGTCGAGGCGCACCGGGCGGCGGCGGCCTTCTACGTCGAGCAACTGGGCTCGGCCGAGGCGGAGATCGGGCGGAAGTTCCTGGCCGGGCGCGGGTTCGACCAGGCCGCGGCGGAGCACTTCGGCGTGGGGTACGCGCCGGCCGGCTGGGACCACCTGGTGCGGTTCCTGCGCGGGAAGGGCTTTTCGGACAAGGAGCTCATCGTCTCCGGGCTGGCCTCGGAAAGCCGGCGTGGCGGGGCGATCGACCGCTTCAGGGGCCGGCTGATCTGGCCGATCCGGGACATCACCGGCGAGGTGATCGGCTTCGGCGCGCGCAAGCTGCGCGAGGACGACCAGGGGCCGAAGTACCTGAACACGCCCGACACCCCGCTGTACCGCAAGTCCCAGGTGCTGTACGGGATCGACCTGGCGAAGAAGGAGATCGCCAGGACCGGCCGGGCGGTGGTCGTCGAGGGCTACACCGACGTGATGGCCTGCCACCTGGCCGGCGTCACCACCGCGATCGCCACCTGCGGCACCGCGTTCGGCGGCGACCACATCAAGATCCTGCGGCGGCTGCTGATGGACAACGCGCTCGCCGAGGTGGTGTTCACCTTCGACGGCGACGACGCGGGCCAGAAAGCGGCGCTGCGGGCGTTCGAGGACGACCAGAAGTTCGCCGCCGAGACGTCCATCGCGATCACCCCCGGCGGCATGGACCCCTGCGAGCTGCGGCTCGCCGAGGGCGACGCGGCGGTGCAGCGGCTGATCGACGGGCGCACCCCGCTGTTCGCGTTCGCGCTGCGCTCGATCGTGGCCCGCTACAACCTGGACACCGACGAGGGCCGGGTGGCGGCGGTGGACGCGGCGGTCCCGGTGGTGGCCGCGATCAAGAACCAGTCGCTGCGGGACCGCTACGCGATCCGGCTGATCGGCATGGCGGGCATCGCCACCCAGTCCGAGGAGCAGTCGATCATCCGCCGGGTCCGGGCGATGTCCCGGGCCCGGGCGGCGGGCAACGCGCCGGTCGCCGACCGTGGACGCCCGCCCCGGCCGGGCCCCGGCGCGTCGGCGGGCCCGGCCAGGGCGACCGCCTCCGGCCCCCGGCTCGACCTGCGCAGCCCGGCGCACCGCCTGGAGCGCGAACTGCTCAAGCTGGCCCTCCAGTTCCCGCACCTGGTCTCGCCCGCCTTCGACGCCTATGGCGAGGACGAGTTCACCGGCCCGCCGTACGCGGCGGTGCGCCGGGTGATCGCGCAGGCGGGCGGCACCGATCACGCGGACCCGGACTACCTGACGCGGGTCCGGGAGGCGGCGCCGGACGACACGGTACGTACCTGGGTGACGGAGCTGGCCGTCGAGCCGGTGATGCACAAGGCACCGGAGTTCTACGCCGGCGCGGTGCTGGTCGACGTACGGCTGAACGCGGTGTCCCGGCGGGTCGCCGAGGTGCAGGCGGCCCACGCGCGGCTCGACGCGCAGGGCGTGCCGCAGGAGGCGCCGGAGCGGGTCACCCTCCGGGACGAACTGTGGGCGCTGCAGAGTTACGGCCGCAGGCTCCGGCAGTTGGGCGCGGCCGGCCTGTAGCCGGGCGGGCCGAGCCGGTCCGGCCGCCGCCGAGGTGTTCTCGGCGGGCCCGGTGCCGCCGGCCGTGCGCGCCTTCCCGCCGGTCTTGCCGGGCCGCTCCGGCCGCGCCGCGGCCCTCCCCCCGCCCCGCGACGGCGCCCCGCCCCGCCTCCGGCCGCCTGAGCCGCCGTCACCACACGGACGCGGGTGGTGACGTGGCGTGAAAAAGCGTACGCACGACCCTCGTGGCGGGGCGTGTCGTGGGCCACACTGGGTGACGGCGCCCGGGGTCTGGCTTGGCCGGAGCTTCGCGGAACGGCTCGGCCCCAGCCCTTCTCCGAGCCCATTGTCGCGCTCATCGCGGAGGTCGCTTCCGTGCAGACCCGAAGCCAGATCCAGGTCGAGACCGAACCCCGGCCGGACTTCCCGGTCGCGTTCCCCGTACTGCCGGCCGTCGCCGAGGCGCTGCCCTCGGCGCCGGTGTCCCGGGTGCCGGAACAGCGCGGGGAAGGCGCGGGGTCCGACCCGCCGCGGGAGCGCGAGGACCCCGGGCCTTCCCGGGCCCCCGGGGACGTCCAGGAGGCCGGGGCCCCGGCGGACGCCGAGGAGGCCGAGGAGGCCGAGGAGGGCAAGGGGGGCAAGAGGGTTGCGGAGGCCGGACCTCCGGACCTCCAGGACCTCGCCGACGTGCCGCCCGACGTCGCCGGTGTGGCCGACCTGCCCGACCTGCCCGACCTGCCCGACGTGTCCGACGTGTCCGACGTGGCGGCCCCGCCCGACGCGGCCGGGTTCCTCGACCCCGCCCCGCCGCTCAGGTCGCTGCGCGCCGAGGCGGCGGCCGGCCCCTCCGCCGACCTCTTCCGCCAGTACCTGCGCGAGATCGGCCGCATCCCGCTGCTCTCGGCCGCCGAGGAGGTCGAGCTGGCCCGCCGGGTGGAGGCCGGCCTGTTCGCGGAGGAGAAGCTCGCCGCCTTCCCCGACCTGGACTCCCGGCTCGCCGTCGACCTCGACCGCCTGGTCGTGCTCGGCCGGACGGCCAAACGGCGCCTGATAGAGGCGAACCTGCGGCTCGTCGTCTCGGTGGCCAAGCGCTACATCGGCCGCGGCCTGATCATGCTCGACCTGGTCCAGGAGGGCAACGTCGGCCTGATCCGCGCGGTCGAGAAGTTCGACTACGCCCGCGGCTACAAGTTCTCCACCTACGCCACCTGGTGGATCCGCCAGGCGATGTCCCGCGCGCTCGCCGACCAGGCCCGTACCATCCGCGTCCCCGTGCACGTGGTGGAGCTGATCAACCGCGTGGTCCGCGTCCAGCGCCTCCTCCTCCAGGAGCACGGCCGCGAACCGAGCACCGGGGAGGTCGCCGTCCGACTGGACCTGACCGAGGAACGGGTCTGGGAGGTGCTGCGGCTCGCCCAGGAGCCGGTGTCGCTGCACGCCCCGGTCGGTGAGGAGGACGACGTCGCCCTCGGCGACCTCATCGAGGACGGCGACGCCGCCTCACCGGCCGAGTCGGCCGCGTTCCTGCTGCTGCGCGAGCACCTGGAGGCGGTGCTGTCCACGCTCGGCGAGCGCGAACGCAAGGTCGTCCAGCTGCGGTACGGGCTCGCCGACGGCCGTCCCCGTACGCTGGAGGAGATCGGCCGGATCTTCGGGGTCACCCGGGAGCGGATCCGCCAGATCGAGTCCAAGACGCTGGGCAAGCTGCGCGACCACGCCTTCGCCGACCAGCTCCACGGCTACCTCGACTGACCCCCGCGACCTCGACCGGCCCTTCCGGGCCCGACCGGCCCTTCCGGGCCCGAGGGGGACGCGGCGGGGCCCCGGGGGGCCCGGTCCCGAGCTTCGGGCCCCGGGCCCCCGTGACGCCGCGGGGATCCGAACGGCGGAGCCCTTAGTCCACCTCCGCCACGGCCTGCGCGAACTGCGCCGCGTACAGCCGCGCGTACGCGCCCCGTGCGGCGAGCAGCTCGCTGTGCGTGCCCTGCTCCACGATCGACCCCGACTCCATCACCAGGATGACGTCGGCGTCGCGGATCGTGGACAGCCGGTGCGCGATGACGAAGCTGGTCCGGCCGTCGCTGAGCCTGGCCATGGCCCGCTGGATCAGTACCTCGGTCCTGGTGTCCACCGAGCTGGTGGCCTCGTCCAGCACCAGGATCACCGGGTCGGACAGGAACGCCCGCGCTATGGTGATCAGCTGCTTCTCGCCCGCGCTGACGCCGGTGCCCTCGTCGTCGATCACCGTGTCGTAGCCGTCGGGCAGCGTGCGGATGAAGCGGTCCGCGTGCGCCGCCCGGGCCGCCGCCTCGATGTCCGCCCGCCCGGCGCCCTCACTGCCGTACCCGATGTTCTCCGCGATGGTGCCGCCGAACAGCCAGGTGTCCTGCAGCACCATCCCTATCGAGGCCCGCAGCTCCTGCCGGGACATCGCCGAGACGTCCGTGCCGTCCAGGGTGATCCGGCCGCCGGACACCTCGTAGAACCGCATCAGCAGATTGACCAGCGTGGTCTTGCCGGCGCCGGTCGGGCCGACGATGGCCACCGTGTGCCCCGGCTCCACCGTCAGCGACAGGCCGTCGATGAGCGGCTTGTCCGGCAGGTAGCGGAAGGCCACGTCCTCCAGCGCCACCCGCCCGCGCCGCACGGCAGGCCGGGCCGGTACCCGCGGCTCGCCCGACTGCTCCTCGGCGTCGAGGAGTTCGAAGACCCGCTCGGCGGAGGCGACCCCGGACTGGATCAGGTTCGCCATGCTCGCGACCTGCGTCAGCGGCTGGCTGAACTGCCGCGAGTACTGCACGAACGCCTGGACGTCACCGATGGACAGCGCCCCGGACGCCACCCGCAGACCGCCGATCACCGCCACCAGCACGTAGTTCAGGTTGCCGATGAACATCATCATCGGCTGGATCGTGCCGGAGATGAACTGGGCCCGGAAACCGGTCCGGAACAGCTGCTCGTTCTCCCGCCCGAAGATCTCCGCGGACTCCTTCGCCCGCCCGAAGACCTTTACCAGGGAGTGCCCGGTGTACATCTCCTCTATGTGCGCGTTGAGCGCCCCGGTGGTCTTCCACTGCTGCACGAACTGCGGCTGTGCCCGCTTGCCGACCCGGGTGGCCACCAGCAGCGTCACCGGCACGGTGACCAGCGCGACCAGCGCCAGCAGCCAGGAGATCCAGAACATCATCGCCAGCACACCGACGATGGTCAGCAGCGAGTTGATCAGCTGGCCCATGGTCTGCTGCATGCTCTGGCCGATGTTGTCGATGTCGTTGGTGGCCCGGCTGAGCACCTCGCCGCGCGGCTGCCGGTCGAAGTACGACAGCGGCAGCCGGGACAGCTTCACCTCGACGTCGGACCGCAGCCGGTACACCGCCTGGTTGATGATCCTGGTCGCGGTACGCATCTGGATGACGCTCAGCGCCGCCGCGACCACGTACACCGCCAGCGCCAGCAGCAGCACGTCGCGGATCGCGTGGAAGTCCATGCCCTGGCCGGGGGTGAAGTCGATGCCCGACAGCAGGTCGGCCGTCTTGTCCTGCCCGTGCGCCCGCAGCGTGTCCAGGGCCTGCCGCTTGGAGCCGCCCCGGACCTGCCGGCCGATCACCCCGGCGAAGACCAGGTCCGTGGCACGGCCCAGGATCCGCGGGCCGGTCACCGACAGCGCGACGCTCACCAGGCCGAACGTCAGCATCACGGAGAGCAGGAAGCGGTCCGGGCGCATCGTGCCCAGCAGCCGCTTCAGGGAGCCCGAAAAGTCCATCGACCGCTCGACCGGTCCGCCGGACATGAAACGGGCCGGACCGCCCATCGGCCGCGGCGGTCGCTGGACCGCCGGCCGCTGTCCTTCGCTCATGCCGCCGCCTCCTGCTCGGTCAGCTGCGACAACACGATCTCCCGGTAGGTCTCGTTGTCCCGCATCAGTTCGGCGTGGGTGCCGGTGCCGACCACCCGGCCCTCGTCCAGCACGACGATCCGGTGCGCGTCGCGGATCGTGGACACCCGCTGGGCGACGATCACCACGGTGGCACGCGCGGTCTCCCTGGCCAGCGCCCGGCGCAGCGCCGCGTCGGTGGCGTAGTCCAGCGCGGAGAAGGAGTCGTCGAACAGGTAGATCTCCGGCCGCCGGACCAGTACCCGGGCGATGGCCAGCCGCTGCCGCTGCCCGCCGGAGACGTTGCCGCCGCCCTGCGCGATCGGCGCGTCCAGACCACCTTCCAGCGCCGCCACGAAGTCCTTGGCCTGCGCCACCTCCAGCGCGTGCCACAGCTCCTCGTCGGTCGCCTCCGGCTTGCCGTAGCGGAGATTGGAGGCGACCGTGCCGGAGAACAGATACGGCTTCTGCGGCACCAGCCCCACCGTCTCGGCCAGCAGCGCCGGCTCGATCGCGGCCACGTCCTCGCCGTCGACCAGGACTCGGCCGCCGGTGGCGTCGTACAGCCGCGGGATCAGGCCGAGCAGCGTGGACTTGCCGCTGCCGGTGGAGCCGATCACCGCGGTGGTCTCGCCGGGCCTGGCCACCAGGTCCACCCCGCGCAGGATCGCAGCCTCGGCGCCCGGGTAGGCGAACTCGACGCCGGACAGCTCCAGTTCGCCGTGCCGCCGCAGGCTGGTGACCGGTTCGGCCGGCGGCACCACGCTGGACTCGGTGCCCAGCACCTCCTCTATCCGCTCGGCGCACACCTCGGCCCGCGGCACCATCATGAACATGAAGGTGGCCATCATCACCGACATCAGGATCTGCATCAGATAGCTGAGGAACGCCGTCAGCGCGCCGACCTGCATGCCGCCGCCGTCGATCCGGTGCGCGCCGAACCACAGCACCGCCACGCTGGAGATGTTCACGATCGACATCACGATCGGGAACATCAGCGCCATCAGCCGGCCGGTGGCCAGCGACACCGCCGTCAGCTCCTCGTTGGCCGCGCCGAAGCGGCGCTGCTCGTACTCGTCCTTGACGAACGCCCGGATCACCCGGATCCCGGTGATCTGCTCGCGCAGCACCCGGTTCACCGTGTCCACCCGGGTCTGCATGGTGCGGAACAGCGGGCGCATCCTGCGGATGATCAGGCTCACCGAGATCCCGAGCACCGGCACCACGACCAGCAGCAGCGAGGACAGCGGCACGTCCTGGCCGAGCGCCATGATGATGCCGCCGACGCACATGATCGGCGCCGACACCATCAGCGTGAAGGTCATCAGCACCAGCGTCTGGACCTGCTGGACGTCGTTGGTGGTGCGGGTGATCAGCGAGGGCGCGCCGAACTGGCCGACCTCGCGGGCGGAGAACGTCTGCACCCGGTCGAAGACGGACGCCCGGATGTCCCGGCCGACCGCCATCGCGGTCCTGGCGCCGAGGAAGACCGCGCCGATCGCGCAGCACACCTGGACCACGGTGACCCCGAGCATGACGCCGCCCAGGCCCAGGATGTAGCCGGTGTCGCCCTTGACCACGCCGTTGTCGATGATGTCGGCGTTGAGGGTGGGCAGGTACAGGGTGGCTATGGTCTGCACCAGCTGGAGCAGCACCAGCAGGCCGATGGGGCGTTTGTACGGCCCCAGGTGGGACCGCAGGAGTCGGATCAGCACAACTCGATACCTCGGGATGCCTCGGGTGACGACGGGGGTCGCACAGCACATTTTGACGGTCAGGAGGCGGCGCGGCCCGCCGGTGGTTGACGTGGCACGCGGCGGCGGCCCCCGCACGGGCGGGCCGGACAGCCGGGAGCGGCCGGCGGGAGGTGCGGGTACGGCGGGCGGGAGCGGCCGGCGGGCCACCCTATCTTCCGGCAGGGGCGGGGCGCAGATGATTGAAGCCGGGCACATGTTCGGGGCGGGGGAGGGCCCGGGGCGTCCGGCGGCTCACGGCTCACGGCTCAGGCGGGGCGCGGCGGGGCGCGGCGCCCTCGCCGCGGCGCGGACGGTCACAGCGCGGCGAACGCCCCCGGGTGGGTGTGCTCGCGCACCGCCGTGTACTGCTGCCGTACCGCGGAGCCCACCGCCGCGTCGTCCCCCGGGTCCAGCAGCGTCGCCGTGCCCTGCCGCCACTGCGGCGGCTCGCCCTGCGACTGGGAGCCGAGCACCGCGCCCAGCGACCACGCCGCCTGTCGGGCCGCGCCGATCGCCGCGTACTCGGCGGCCTGCGGTACGACGACCAGCGCGTCCAGTAGCCCCGGGGCGATCGCCCGTACCGCGGGCAGCTCCGCGGCGGCGCCCAGCAGGAACACCCGGCGCACCGGCACCCCCTTGCCGCGCAGTACGTCCAGCGCGTCGGTGACCCCGCACAGCATGCCCTCGAACGCGGCCCGCGCCAGATGCTCCGGCTTCATCGAGTCCCGCCGCAGCCCGGCCAGCGTGCCCGCGGTGTGCGGCAGGTCCGGCGTGCGCTCGCCCTCCAGATACGGCAGCAGCACCAGCCCGTACGCGCCCGGCGTCGACCGCAGCGCCAGCTCGGAGAGCCCGGCCAGGTCCGTACCGAGCAGCTCGGCGGTGGCCCGCAGCGTCCGTACCGCGTTGCGCACGTGCAGCAGTGGCAGATGGCGGCCGGTGGCGTCGGCGAACGCGGTGACCGTACCGGTGGGGTCCTTCAGCACCTCCTGGTGCACCGCGAACACGGTGCCGCCGGCGCCCAGCGAGACCACCGCGTCCCCCGGCCCCAGGCCCAGGCCCAGCGCCGCGGCCATGGTGTCCCCGGTACCGGCCGAGATCAGCAGGCCCTCGGGCGTCTGCCCGGCGGGCTCCGCCGGGGCCAGTACGTCCGGCAGCCCCACCGGGTGGCCGAAGGCCCGTTCCACCAGGTCGGTGCGGTACTCGCCGGTGGCCGCCGACCAGTAGCCGGTGCCGGAGGCGTCGCCGCGGTCGGTGGTACGGCGGGCGGGCCGGCCCAGCAGCTGCCACACCAGCCAGTCGTGGGGGAGCAGCACCTCGGCGGTCCGCTTGACGGTGGCCGGTTCGTGCTGCGCGAGCCAGCGCAGCTTCGCCACCGGGTACGCGGCCTGCGGCACCGCGCCGACCGCCTCCATCCAGCCGCTCGCCCCGCCCAGCTCCTCGGCCAGGTCCGCGGCCTGCGCCTGCGCCCGCTTGTCCCCGCGCAGCAGCGCCGGCCGTACGGCCACCCCGCCCGCGTCGAGCAGCAGCAGCCCGTGCTGCTGCCCGGAGACGCCGATCGCCTGCACCCCTTCGAGCAGGCCGTTCTTGGCGGCCTCGCCGAGCGAGAGCAGCCACGCCTGCGGGTCGATCTCGGTCGGCTTCTCGCCTTCCCCGATCGGGTGCGGCGCGTGCCCCTGCCGCAGCACCTCTCCGGTGTCGCTGTCGCACACGACGACGGTGGTGCCGGTGGTGGAGCTGTCTATCCCCGCGACTTTGCCCATGCCGCTGATGATGCCGCACCTCGGGCGCCTCGCGCCTCACGGACGGGTCCGTGTCATCGCGCCGGGGCGTGTTCCGCGCCGTACGGCGGAGGCCGGCGCCCCGCCCCCGCTGGGGAGGCGCCGGCGCCGGCACAGGGTGCGGACCCAGGTCGGGGTCAGGTGTTCGAGGTGCCCCAGTCGTCCGCCGGGGCGTTCCCGTCGCGCAGCGCCCGCACCTTCCCCGCCAGCGTGTCCGGCAGCCGGTCGCCGAACCTCGTGGCCACCGAGTCCGCCGCCCTGGCGGCGGCGCTGCGGCCCTGCTGCACGGCGCTCTCCGCGGTGTTGCGCACCGCGGGGTTCTGCGCGATCTTCTGCGCGCCCTTGCGCAGCTGCTCGTACCGCTCCCGGCCCGCCCGCGTGCCGAGCACGTAGCCGACGAGGGCCCCTGCGATGAACGTCAGCCGGTACATGGCTCCACCCTTCTTCGTCCCTGTCGGACTTCCTCGGCGCCTACCCTGCCCGCCCGGGTGGCAACCCCGGCACAAGTGGTTGGCGGAGCACCCCTCCACTTGCGCTAATGTATGTGTCGCACCGAACGCGCGCCTGCCGGGAACATCCGAGCGGGTGTGTTCGGCGCAGACAGAGCGATCCCCTGTAGCTCAATTGGCAGAGCAGCCGGCTGTTAACCGGCAGGTTACTGGTTCGAGTCCAGTCGGGGGAGCTCGGTCCCCTGTAGCTCAATTGGCAGAGCAGCCGGCTGTTAACCGGCAGGTTACTGGTTCGAGTCCAGTCGGGGGAGCGCACGGTCGGGGCCTCGCGAGGGCTCCTTTTTTCATGCCTCCTCCCCTTGCCGCCCGACGCCCGCGGTGCCCTTGCGCACCCTTTCCCCGTCCCCCCGGGCCCCCGCCCGGCGCCCGCCCCGTCCACCTGATGCCCCGTCCGTGACCCGCGAGGGCGACAGATCGTATGAGCGGCTATGCTGCGGCAGACAGCGCGCACGGCGCGCCGCACGGGGCGGTAGCTCAGCCGGTTAGAGCAGCGGACTCATAATCCGTCGGTCGTGGGTTCGAGTCCCACCCGCCCCACCACGCGGGTCGCCTTCAAGCAGGAAGTATCCGGCGATCGTCCGGTTGCGGGGAACGCCTGGGCCGGGTTCGTGCCCTTCTTCCCTTTCGACGTCGAGATCCGCACCGTCATCTGCTCGACGGACGCCATCGAGGCGGTCAACGCGCGGAGACGCAGGGCCGTCCGTTCCCGTGGGCACTTCCCCGACGGAGCCGCCGCCCACACCGGGTCGAGAGACGGTGCGGGCGGCGGGGCGGCGGGCTCGTCGGGCGCGAGGGACGCCCAAACGACGGACGGCGGTCAGGCGGTCACTTCTGCTTCCAGACGTGGCCGAAGCCCAGTTCCAGCGACGGGTTGATGGCGGACCCGAAGACACCTGAGCGCATGAGGTAGTTGATGGTCTCGTAGTGCACGAAGACCAGGGGCGCGTCGTCCCAGACGATCTGCCGGATCTGCTCGTACAGCGACTTGCGTTCACTCTCGCTCGACGCGGCGCGGGCCTTCTTGATCAGACCGTCCACGGTCGGGTTGCTGTACTTGGTGCTGTTGTTGGGCGATCCGGTGGCGAGCTGGGTGGAGTAGAAGTTGTCCGGGTCGATCGTGCCGGACCAGTACGCGGAGGTCATCTGGTAGTCGCCCTTGGCGTAGCGGTCGAACCACACCGTCACTTCGGTTTGCTGCAGCTTGACGTCGATGCCGATCTTGCCGAGCTGGTCGCGCACCAGCACGGCGGTCTTCTGCAGTTCGGGGTACTGCGGCAGTGTCAGGTACGTGATGCTCAGTCCCTTGGACAGCCCGGCCTCGGCCATCTTCTTGCGGGCGGTGTCCAGGTCGGGACCGGCCGCGTAGGGGGGCGTGCCGCCGTACCACGAGGAGCCGGAGGGCACTTCCATGGTGCCGGCCTCGCCCGCCCCGAAGTAGGCGACGTCCAGGATCTGCTTGCGGTCGATGGCGGCGGCCACCGCCTGCCGCAAGGCCTTGTTGTTGAACGGAGCCTTGGAGGTGTTCATCGCGACGAAGTCGGGGATGCCCGCGCGGGCCGAAGTGACGTACCGGTAGCTGTGGTTGGCCTTGAGCGAGCGCAGCTCGTCGAGCGGCACCGCGTCCGCCCAGTCGAGCTGTCCCGACTGCAGTGCCTCCACCCGGCTCTTGTCGACGGCGAGGAACTTGAAGACGATCGTGTCGAGGTAGGGCTGGCCGGCACGGAAGTACGCGGGGTTGCGCTTGAGGGTGATGTGGTCGCTCTGCACCCACTCGACGAAGCTGAACGGGCCGGTGCCGACCGGCTTGCGGGTGGGGTCGGACGACTCGACGGCCTTGCGGTTCACGATCTCGCCGTTCTGGGCGAGGTTGTTGAGCAGCGGCGAGAACGGCTCGCTGAGGTGGAAGATCACCCGCGTCGGCGAGACGACCTCGATGTTCTTGATCGAGGTGTAGGCGGAGGCGTAGGAGGACGCGGTCTTCGGGTCCGCGATGCGCTCGAAGGTGTATTTCACGTCGTCCGCGGTGAACTTCTCGCCGTTGTGGAAGGTGGCGTTGTCCACCAGGTCGAAGGTGTACGTGACCGGGTCGTTCTGCTTCCAGGAGGTGGCCAGGTCGCCTACGAAGCCGCCCTTGTCGTCGAACACGATCAGCTTGCTGAAGACGTTGTCGATCACCTGAAGGCTGGTGTAGATGCCGGCCGCGGCCGGATCCATGCTCGACGGGTTGCCGGTCAGTGCCGCGGTCAGGGTGCCGCCGGTGACGGGCTTGCCGGTCGGGGCGGCCGAACTCTTCGCGGCCGCCGAGTCGTTGGGGCCGCAGGCGGTCAGCAGCGAGCCGAGCGTCGTCGCGGCGATCGCGCCGCCGCCGAGTGCGGCGGACCGCCGGAACAGGTCGCGTCTGCTGATCCGTCCGGACAGGAAGCCGTTGGCGAGTGATTCGGCACGTGCGTTGTCGTTCTTCTCGGGGGACATGACAGCTCCTGTTGAGGGCGTTGGGCGGAAGGAGAAGGAGAGGAGGGGGAGAGCGGCCGGGCGGATCAGCTCGCCGGGCCGGCCGACTGGCGGGCCCGGAAGTCGTCGGCGATCTCTCCCATCTGGGCGAACCACACGCCCTCGAACTGGCAGATGTGCCGGATGACGCGCTCCAGCATCTGCAGACGGTGGTGCCGGCCGATGATCTGCGGATGCATGGTCAGTACGAAGCAGGCGTCGCTGCTCTCCGCGTACATGCCGT
Organism: Streptomyces sp. ITFR-21; assembly: GCF_031844685.1. Taxonomy (NCBI): domain Bacteria; kingdom Bacillati; phylum Actinomycetota; class Actinomycetes; order Kitasatosporales; family Streptomycetaceae; genus Actinacidiphila; species Actinacidiphila sp. ITFR-21. The sequence goes on along the minus strand of NZ_CP134605.1, from coordinate 1,687,131 downwards.
CGAAGTCGCCGCACCACATGTCCTGGACCTTGTGCGGTGACGACATGCCTGCCAGGTAGTGCGGCGAGAAGGCGAACATGAACAGCGAGGAGTCGCAGAGCTCCCAGGCGCCCGGCACTTCGACGATGTCGGTGCGTGCGTCCTTGTCGTGCACCCAGTGGGGCCGGTCGGCGCCGAGCTGGCTGGCGTCGTACTCGATGCCGTACTCGGCCAGCAGCGGATAGGTGTTGTGGGACAGTTCCCAGGCCGGGGAGCGGTAGCCGCGCGGGCGCTGTCCCACCTGGCGTTCGAGGGCGTCGATGCCGCGCTCGATCATCTCCCGCTCCTCGCTCTCGGTGAGGCCGGGCGGGGGCTCGTGGAGGTAACCGTGGTGGCCGATCTCGTGGCCCGCGGCGGCTATCGCCTTGGTCTCCTGCGGGTGCCGGTCGGCGGTGTCGCCGGGGATGAAGAAGGTGGCGGGGAGCCGGTACTTCTCCAGCAGGGTGAGGATCCGGCCCACTCCCTCGTTGGCGCCGTAGGCGCCGCGGGACAGGGCGGAGGGGGTGTCGGTCTTGAAGGAGCCGAGCCACGCCGACTCGGCGTCGAAGTCGAAGGTGAGGGAGACCGCGACGCGGCGGCCCTCGGCGCCGGACCGTGCGGCGCCGGGTGCCGGCGGGACCGCGCTGAGGTCGGCCGTGGTGGGAGCGGGCTGGTCGGTCATGACATCTCCTTGCTGGGGGCGGCGCGGTGGATGGCCGGCTGGGCGGGGGCGGCGGGGTCCGCGGCCGTTAGGAGGGCGGCGGGGTCCGCGGCCGTGAAGGGGGCGGCGGGTCGGACGGCCGGGTGCGCGGCGTCCGCGTCGGTGAGGACGTGGCAGTCGGCCCGGTGGCCAGGGCCGAAGGTGACGGTGGGCGGTTCGTGGGTGGCGCACCTGTCGACGGCGACCGGGCAGCGGGGGTGGAAGCGGCACCCGGACGGCGGGGTGACCGGGCTCGGGATCTCCCCGGTCAGGCGGACCGCAGACATCCGCTGGGCCGGGTCGGGACGCGGAATGGAGTCGATCAGCGCCCGGGTGTAGGGGTGCCGAGGCCGGCTGAAGATCTCCGCGACGGTTCCGGTCTCGACGATCCGCCCGAGGTACATCACGGCGACCCGGTCCGAGATGTGCTCGACCACCGACAGGTCGTGCGCGATGAAGAGCAGTGCGACGCCCAGTTCGGAGCGCAGTTCGGCGAGCAGGTTGAGGATCTGTGCCTGCACCGACACGTCCAGGGCGGAGACCGGTTCGTCGGCGACGATCAGATCGGGTCCCAGAGCGAGCGCCGCCGCGATGGCGACGCGTTGCTGCTGCCCGCCGGACAGTTCTCGCGGGCGGCGCTCGGCGAGATGCTTGCCGAGGCCCACCAGGGCCATCAACTCCGCGACGCGGACGGTCCGTTCGGCCGGGGTGCCGACCCGGTAGGCGTTCAGCGGCTCGCGGATGGTGCGTTCGACGCTCCAGCGCGGGTCGAGGGAGCCGCGTGGGTCCTGGAAGACCGGCTGCACGCGGCGCCGGAAGGACTGCCGGGCGGTACGGGCCGTACGGCGGCCGCCGGGCCCGTCCGTGCCGGTGATGTCCTCACCGTCGAACCGGATCCGGCCTGCGGTGGGTGCGGACATCCCTGTGACGCAGCGGCCGAGGGTGCTCTTGCCGGAGCCCGACTCGCCGACGAGGGAGACGACTTCGCCGCGTCCCACGGTGAGGTCCACGCCCTCGACCGCGTGCACCCAGGCGCCGGACCCGAACAGTCCGCGCCGGACCGGGAAGCGCTTGACCACGCCGTCCACTTCCAGCAGCGGGCGGGACGTCTTCTGCTCCGTCGCCTGCTCCGTCGCCTGATCGGTCGTCTGATCGGTCGTCTGATCGGTCAACTCAGCTCACCTACCGGGGTCGGGGACTTTCCGGGCGCCTGCCGGGCGGCTGCCGCGCGGGTCGCCGGGGACAGCCAGCAGGCGATCCGCCGGCCGGCTCCGGCGTCGGCCAGCGGCGGGGTCCGGTCGCAGTCGCCGGTGCGCTGCGGGCAGCGGTCCTTGAACCGGCAGCCCGACGGTGGGTCGGCGAGGTCGGGCACCTCGCCGGCGACGACCCGCAGCGGGCCGGCGGTGCGGGTCTTGCCGGGCAGCGCGTCCAGCAGGGCCCGGGTGTAGGGGTGTTCGGGACGGGCGAACAACTCGGCGACCGGTGCGACTTCGACCAGCTGCCCGGCGTACATCACGCCCACCCGGTCGCAGATCTGCGCCACTACCCCGAGGTCGTGGGCGATCAGCAGGATGGTGGTGCCGTGCTGCCGCTGGAGGTCGCGCAGCAGGTCGAGGATCTGTGCCTGGATGGTGACGTCGAGCGCCGTGGTGGGTTCGTCGGCGAGCAGCAGCGCCGGCTGGTTGGCGAGCGCGGCGGCGATCACCACCCGCTGCCGCATCCCGCCGCTGAGCCGGTGCGGCGGGTCGAAGTACCGCTGCTCGGCGGCCGGGATACCGACCTGCCGCAGCAGCTCCAGCGCCCGCGCCTTGCTCTCCTTGCGCCCGACGCCGCGGTGGGCGCGGATCGTCTCGGCGATCTGGCCGCCGATGCCGAAGGCAGGGTCGAGCGAGGTGGCCGGGTCCTGGAAGACCATGCTCATCCGGTCGCCGCGCAGCGCCCGTCGCTCGGACTCCGGCAGCGATCCCAGCTCGCGGCCCTGGAAGACGATGTCGCCGTCGACCCGGGCGGCCGGCGGCAGCAGCCCCATCAGGCCCATGGCCAGGGTGGTCTTGCCGCAGCCGGACTCCCCCACCAGGCCGAAGGTCTCACCGCTGTGGAGGTCGAGGCAGACGTCTCGCACGGCGGAGACCTCGCCGGCGCCGGACGCGTACCGGACACCGACCGAACGGAACTGCACCAGCGTCTCGTTCATCGCGCCATCCCGTAGGGGTCGAAGCCGCGCCGCAGTCCGTCGCCGATCATGTTGAAGGCGAAGACGGTCAGCGAGATCGCCAGGCCGGGGAAGATCTCCACCCACGGCGCCTGGGTCAGGTAGTTGTTGCCCTCGGCGAGCATCAGGCCGAGTTCGGGGGTGGGCGGTTGGGCACCGAGGCCGAGGAAGGACAGCGACGCCTCGATGATGATGGCGAACGCGGTCAGCACGCTGGCCTGCACCAGCGCCGGCCCGATGGAGTTGGGCAGCACGTGGCCCCACACGATCCGCAGGTGCGACACGCCCCGGGTCCTGGCCCCGGCGACATACGGCTGGTTCCGCACCACCAGTACGGAACCGCGTACCACCCGGGCCATGATCGGTATGTAGATCACCGCGATCGCCAGCAGGGCGACGCCGCTGCCGGGACCGAGGATCGCGATCAGCGAGATGGCCAGCAGCAGGGCCGGGAAGGCCAGCAGCAGGTCGACGGCTCGCATCAGCACCAGATCCACCCAGCCGCCGGCGTATCCGGCGAGCACACCGAGCGGGATGCCGATGAGCATCGCCAGCACCACGGAGCCGACCGCGATGCCGAGCGAGACCCGGTAGGCGAACAGGATGCGGCTGAGCACGTCGCGTCCGAGGTCGTCGGAGCCGAGCGGGTGCGCGGCAGTGGGCGACCCGAACACCCGGGAGTCGTCGATCGCCTCGGCACTGTGCGGGGCGAGCAGCGGAGCGAGCAGGGCGATCAGCACCAGCACCGCCAGCAGCGACCACCCGATCACGCCCTCCCGGCCGCCGAGCCGCCGGCTCAGCCGCGCGCTGCCGCCGAGCAGGGTGCGGGCGGGCACCGGTTTCGTCCGGCGCTGGTCCACGGCGGTCATCGCGCCACCGCCTCTTCCACCCGCGGGTCGAGCAGCCCGTGAACGAGGTCGGTGAGCAGGTTGACCACGATGAACAGGCAGGCGACCACCAGGACGCCGCCCTGCACCACCACGTAGTCGCGCTGGCTGATGGCGGTGACGACGAGCCGCCCGACGCCGGGCAGGGCGAACAGGGTCTCGATGACGATGGCGCCGCCGAGCAGCACACCGAACTGGATGCCGGTGACGGTCACGATCGGCCCGGAGGAGTTGCGCAGCGCGTGCACCGCGACCACCGACCGCTCCCGCAGTCCTTTGGCCCGCAGGAAGGCGACGAACGGCTCGCCCAGCGTGCCGAGCATGGCGGCCCGGGTGGTGCGCAGGATGTACGCGCTCTGACCGGTCGCCAGGGTCAGCACCGGCAGGATCATGTACCGGATGTTCTGCACGGGGTCGGTGGTCAGCGCCACGTACCCGGTGGGTGGCAGCAGGTTGAAGACCCCGGTGAAGACCAGGACCAGCATCAGGCCGAGCCAGAAGTCCGGGATGCTGATGGCGCCGATCACGAACCCGCCGGTGAGCTTGCGGCTCCAGCCGCCGCGGGTGGCGGCCAGCACTCCCAGCGGCACACCGGCCAGCAGCGCGAGCAGCATCGCCAGCACGGTCAGTTCGAGGGTGACCGGCAACGCCACGCCCAGCAGCCGGGTGATGGGCTCGTGGCTGACGAAGTCCGTGCCCAGGTCGCCGTGGAAGATCCCGGTGAGCCACATCCAGTACTGCTCGGGCAGCGAGTGGTCAAGACCGAGCTGGTCGCGGACGGTGGCGACGGTGGTCGGGGTGGCCCGGATGCCGAGCATGGTGCGGACCGGATCGCCGGGCACCAGCCGGATCAGCAGGAAGACGAAGACGCTCGTCGCGAGGAGCACGGGCACGGTGAGCAGCACTCTGCGGAGCGCGTAGGCCAGCCGGGCGTTCATCGCGCGGCTCCCTGCGAGCGCTCGGCTCCGCGGCGCCGTGCCGGGTCAGCAGGGCGCTGTGGTCGTTGCCTCATGAACGATTTCACCTCCGAGAATCGTGGCCGCGACGCCGATCTGCGAGATCGTCGTGGCCGGGACCGTTCGCGGGTCGTCGCGCAGCACCGTCAGGTCGGCGTACTTGCCGACGGTGACCGAGCCCTTCTTCTTCTCGTCGAAGGAGGCGTGGGCGGCGTTGCGGGTGTAAAGGGCGAGCGCTTCGTCGAAGGTCAGCGCCTCGGCGGGTGCGAACGGGTCGCCGTTCGCGGTGAGTTCGGTGACGGCCGCCTGGATGCCGATCAGCGGCTGGTACGAGGAGACGGGCGAGTCGCTGCTGCCGGCCACCGGGATCCCGGCCCGCAGCAGTGATCCGAGCGGATAGGTCAGCCGGCAGCGCTCGGGCCCCAGGTGGCGCAGGAAGCCGTCGCCGAACTCGGCGATGAACGGCGGCTGGCTCACCGGGATCACGCCCATCCGGGCCATCCGCTCGATGATGTCCTGGCGCATGACCCCGCAGTGCTCGATGCGGTGCCGGTGGTCGGGCCGCGGTGCCCGGCGCAGCGCGCTCTCGTACGCGTCCAGGCACATGTCGATCGCACGGTCGCCGATGGCGTGGATCGCCATCTGCCAGCCGTTGCTGTGACCGCGCCAGACGATGTCGTCCAGCTCGTCCTGGGTGAACATGGCCAGGCCCAGTTCGTTGTCCGCGGGGGCGTCACCGACCGCCGACGATTCCCGCAGCGCGTCCTCGTACGGGTGGCAGACCGCTGCCGTCCGGCCGATCAGCGACCCGTCCGAGATGGCCTTGATCGAGCCGACCCGCAGCCGGTCGTCGCCGAAGCCGGTGAACAGGCCGAGTCCTTCCAGCGCTTCCAGGAAGGGGGTGCGGATCATCATGTACGTCCGCAGCGCGAGGGTTTCGTCGGCCCACGCCTCCTGGAAGACCGAGAACTCCGGCGGGCTGAAGATCCCCGCTTCCTGGCCGCTGGTGATGCCTGCCGCCAGGCACGCCCGGCCCCCGACGCGCAGATACTCGCGCAGTAGGGACTTGTCCTGCGGCAGGAACGGCACCCCGAGCAGGTCCTGTGCCTTCTCCTGGAGCAGCCCGGTCGGCTCGCCGTCGGCGTCGGTGGCGATGTGGCCGCCGAAGGGGCTCGGGGTGTGCCGGGTGATGCCCGCCTGCCGCAGCGCGACGGAGTTGGCCACGCTCATGTGGCCGCTGACGTTGCGGATCATCACCGGGTGGTGCGGGCTGACCGCGTCGAGGTCCTGGCGGGTCGGGTGCCGGTGCTCGTGCAGGTTGTTGTCGTCGTACCCCCGGCCGAGCACCCACTGCCCCGGTTCGGTGGCCGCCGCGCGCTCCGCGACCGCGCGGGTCAGCTCGGCGATGGAGCGGACCGCGGGGTGGCGGCAGTCGATCTGGGACATCCAGTACCCGAGGGTGATCACGTGCTGGTGCGCGTCGTTGAACCCGGGCACGACGGTGGCGCCGCCGAGGTCCACCTCGCGGTGGTTGCCGCCGAAGGCGTGCGGCGCGTCCTTGACGTCGCCGACCCAGGCGATCCGGCCGCGCCGGATGCCGATGGCGTTGGCGGTGGGCGGGACATCGGGGTCGAGGGCGATGACCGTGGCGTTGGCCAGCAGCAGGTCACCTGGCATGGGCGGACTCCTCGTTCGCGGTCGCCATCTCGTTCGCGGCCGGTACGGACGGGGTGCGGGTGGTGCGGACCACCCGCCGTCCGCCCTGCCAGACCTGGGCGACGTGGTCGGCTATGCCGGTCAGTTCGTACGGGTCGCCGTCGACGACCACCAGATCGGCCGCGAGGCCCGGTGCCACGCGCCCGGCGACGTCCGCGAGGCCGCACAGTTCGGCGGCGCTGCCGGTCGCGGCGTGGAGCACGTCGGCCGGGCTCATCCCGCAGCCGGCCATCAGGCCCAGTTCGCGCAGGTTGTCGCCGTGCGGGCCGACACCGCTGTCGGTGCCCATGGCGATCCGGACCCCGGCGAGCGCGGCCCTGCGCACCGAGTCCTGGTGCGCCTCGGCGACCTCGACGGCCTTGCGCACCACCGAGGGGGCCAGCTGGACGCCCGCAGCGGCGGCCTCGATGACGGCCAGCGGGGCGGACAGGGTCGGCACCAGCCAGGCGCCGGATTCCAGCATCAGCTCGATGGCCTGATCGTCCAGGTAGATGCCGTGCTCGATGGAGCGGACTCCGGACAGCAGGGCGTTCTTGATGCCCACCGGCCCCTGGGCGTGGCTCATCACCGAGAGCCCCGCGGCCTCCGCCTCGGCCACCGCTACGGTCAGTTCGTCCCGCCCGAACTGGGCGTGCCGCGGGTCGTCGTCGGGAGAGAGCACCCCGCCGGTCGAGCAGACCTTGATCACGTCGGCGCCGGCCCGGATCATCTGCCGGACCACCCGGCGCATCTCGTCGGGTCCGTCGGCGAGACCGCTGGGCCGGCCGGGGTGCGGCTGCGACAGGCGCAGGTCGTAACCGGACCGCAGCAGGCCGTCGCTGTGGCCGCCGGTCTGGCCGATGATGCTGATCGCGAGCAGCGTGCGGGGGCCCTCGATCAGCCCGTCGCGCACCGCCTCGCGCAGCCCGGCGTCGGCGCCGCCGGCGTCCCGCACGGTGGTGACGCCGACGTCCAGGGTCGCCTTGAGATGCCGGCCGGCCTGGAAGAACTCGTAGCTGAACGGCTGGTTGATCCGGCGCATGACGTCGACGCCGGCTGTGGTGAGGTGGACGTGGCAGTCGAAGAAGCCGGGCAGGACCGTCTGCCCGCTGATGTCCACGCCGTCGTCTCCGTCGAGCCCGGTGCCGACCTCGACGATGCGGCCGTCGGCCAGCACGACGTCGGCGGGGACGGGGGCGCTGCCGGTGCCGTCGAAGACGGAGCCGCCGTGCAGCACGGTACGGCGGGGCACCGGCCGGCCGTTGGGTACGGAGGTCATGAGCGGCCGCCTTCCGCCGGTCCGGCGGAGCCGGCCGCCGCGGCGTCGTCCCGCGCGAGCGATCTGACGGCCAGCTCGGCGTGCAGCAGGGCGCCCAAGGGCAGCACGGCGTCGTCGAACGTGGCGCGCGGGCTGTGGTTGTCCGGGCTGCCCGCCGGGTCACCGGTGGCCGCGCCGAGCATGAGGTAGCAGCCGGGCACCGCGTCCAGCACCCGGGAGAAGTCCTCCGCCCCGGCCTCCGGATGCGCCATACCCCGGTAGCCGGCGTCGCCGAAGACGTCGGTGACCACCTGCCGGGCGAACTCGGCGTGCACCGCGTCGTTGACCGTCGCCGGGTACTCGTCGTTGTACTCCACCTCCGCCGCCATGCCATGGGCCGCGGCGATCTCCGCGCACAGCCGCGGCGCCTCCGAGCGGATACGCTCCCTGGCCGGCTCGGAGAAGGTCCGTATGGTCGCGTCGAAGTGCGCGGTGTCGGGGATGATGTTGCGCCGGGTGCCGGCGTGGAAGGAGCCGACGGTCACCACCACCGGGTCGAAGATGTCGAAACGCCGGGTGACCATGGTCTGGAGCGCGGTCACCATGGCAGCCGCCGCGGTCACCGGGTCGCGCCCGTTGTGCGGCGCGGAGCCGTGGCCGCCCCGGCCGTGCACGGTCACCCCCAGCCAGTCGCTGGCGGCCATCAGCGTGCCGGGCCGGGTCCCGAAGGTCCGCCGCGGGTACTTCGCCGCCATCACGTGCATGCCGTACGCCGCGTCGGCCCGCCGGCCGGAGGCGTCGAGTACGCCCTCGTCGATCATCAGGCCGGCGCCGTCCCAGCCCTCCTCACCGGGCTGGAACATGAAGACCACATCCCCGCGCAGCGCCTCCCGGTGCTCCGACAGCAGGCGCGCGGCCCCCACCAGCATGGCCATGTGCAGATCGTGGCCACAGGCGTGCATCGCCCCGTCGATCTCGCTGGCGAACGCGACTCCGCTCGCCTCCGTCACCGGCAGCCCGTCCATGTCGGCCCGCAGCAGTACGGTGGCTCGCGCGGATTCCGGTCCGCGCAGGACCGCGGTGATCGAACTGAGTGCCTTGCCGGTGGAGATCTCCAGACCGAGTCCGTCGAGTTCGCCCAGCAGCGTCTGCTGGGTCCTGGGAAGCTCCAGACCGATCTCCGGATGTCGGTGCAACCGCTGCCGCAAGGCCGTGAGCTGCGGCGCGAGGTCGGCCGCAGCTGTGCGAAGGGCCTGCTGAGAAGCCATGTCCGTACCTGTCTGTAGGGCTGACGGGGTGCGGATGAGGCTAGGATCCGAAGAATCACCGGGATGTTACATGTGCAGAAATCACTTTTTTGGGTGGTGAAATTGTCGAAATCAATCACTCTCACCGATGGTGAGCGGCTCTTGATCGATGCCCTGCAGATAGCGCCCCGCATCTCCTGGTCCGCGCTGGGCGCGGCGCTCGGCATCACCCCCGCGACCGCGGCCCGCCGCTGGCGGCACCTCACGGAGAACGGCATCGCATGGGTCACCGTCGGTCCCGGCATGGCTCAGCGCAACGCGCAGTGCCTGGCCTACGTGGAGATCACCTGCCACCCCGCGCACCGCATGCGGGTCGCCCGGGAACTGGCCACCCACCCGCCGGCGCTCAACGTGGAGCTGACCTCGGGCCGGGCGGACATCCTGGTCACCGTCGCGGCGGCCGACCTCACCACGATGTCCCACTACCTGCTGGAACACCTCGGCCAGGTGGAGCACGTGCTGACCACCAGGGTCTGGTTCGCCACCCGGCTGTACGCCGAGGGCTCGGTATGGCGGCTCGGCGATCTGGCGCCGCGCGCGGCGACGCTGCTCGACCAGCGGCGTGACGACCGGCCCGCCCGGCGGCCGGGCGACACACCACTCGCCCTCACCGATACGCTCAAGACGATGCTGACGCATCTGTCACACGACGGGCGCGCCTCCTACGCCGAACTCGCCGAGCGGGCCGGCGTCAGCCCGACCACCGCCCGCCGCCAGGTCGAATACCTGCTGGCCTCGGGCGTCATCCTGCCGCGCGCCGATGTCGCGGCGGCGGTGTGCGGATGGCCCGTCCAGGCGTACCTGTGGGCGAACGCCCCGGTCGACGCCCGCGTCGACAGCGCCCAGGCACTGAGCCGGCTGCGCCAGGCCCGCCTGTGCGCCACCGTCGCCGCTGAGTCGAGTCTGATGCTGGGCACCTGGCTGCGCACGGTGGAGGAGGTTCACCGGCTGGAACTGGCGATGGCCGCGAAACTCCCCCAGGTCCAGGTCGTCGACCGCCTCATCGTGCTGCGCACCGTCAAACGCATGGGCCGCCTCCTCGACGAACAGGGCCGCGCCGTCGGCCACGTCCCGGTCAACTTCTGGGACGACCTCACCGAGCACGGCGTCCTTTCCATCGGCTCGTTACCGGTCCCTCGCGGAGGTCGATCGGGCGGGCGAGCAGCGGGTCGCCCGGGTGGGCGCCGGTCTCGTGCGGCCAGCCGGGCGGGTCGCCGCCACCGGTGGGCTCGGCGCCCCGTCCCCGTTCTGGCTGCTCGGCCCGGTTCCCGGGGGCGGGAATGCCGCTGCACAGGTTGTCCGGCAGCGCGTCGACGAACGTCGCCGTGATGGGCTCGCCGGGTATCAGCAGGCGGTGGTTCACCGCGCCCCGGAACTGGTCGACGACGACCTGGGGGCCGGCCTCGGCACGGAACCGTCCGCCCGCCCCCGCTAGGCCAGGTGGCCGTCGGGGCGGACGAGGATGTGGCCGTCGGCTGGCGCGTTGAGCACGCTGTACGCGGTGAAGGCGTTGCCATCGGTGTCGATGACGTAGCGGGAGCAGCCGGCCGGGTCGTCGCCGGGGCGCAGGACGGCGTAGGAGTGGTCCGTGTCCGGTGCGGGCGCGCCGAAGACGAGCCGGGTCGCGTGCGGGCCGCGGAAGAGGTCGAACAGCCGGATCCGCTTGCCGGTGGGGTCCTGGACCGGCGCGTCGGGGGCGCGGTCGCCGGGGGCGAGGGCGCCGGGTGCGGTCTGCGTGCGGTAGCTGATGTGGAGGCCGAGGTGCTCCTCGCCGCGCTGGTGGGCTTCGGCGTGGCCGGCGGCGTACTGCCGCAGGAGGTCGTCGCTCACCTTGAGGACGGTGGCCGCCACGGCTTTGCGTTCGGTCTCGTAGCTGTCCAGCAGGGTCTGTGCGGCCAGTTTCCAGCCGAGGTTGTAGGCGTCCTGGATGCCGGTGTTCATCCCCTGGCCGCCGGTGGGCGGGTGGACGTGTGCGGCGTCGCCGGCCAGGAAGACGCGCCCGGCGCGGAATCGTTCGGCGAGCCTGATGTTCGGGCGCCACACGGTGGCCCAGTGGCAGCCGGTCAGGTGCACGCCGGCGGAGAATCCGTCGAGGGCGGTCTGCATGGTGGTCAGGGAGGCGTCCTCGCCCGTGCCGATGGCGGTGTTGAGCTGGAACATGCCGGTGCCGGGCAGCGGGGTCATCGCCACGCCGGTCATGGGGCTGGTGGCGGCGGCGAACCAGTGGCCGATGGCCGGGTCGAGGCCCGGTGCGTGCACGTCGCCGATCACGAGCCGGAAGGTCTCGTCGGTGGTGCCGGGGAAGGCGATCCCGGTCGCCTTGCGTACGGTACTGGCACCGCCGTCGGCCCCGACCAGGTAGTCGAAGCGCGCGGTCTCGCCCGTCTGGAAGCGCGCGGTCACCGCGTGCTTGTCCTGCTCCAGGCCGACCAGCTCCGTCGCGAGCTCCACCCGCGTCCCGAGTTCGGCGAGCCGGGAACGGAGTATGCCTTCGAGCTGCGACTGACCGAGCGTCCAGGGGTTGGGGTAGGGCTGGTCGGGCCGGGGTGCGCGCAGCTCTGCCATCCGGCGTTCCTCGACCGCGTCGCCGTCGAGGTGGACTCGGTAGGCCGGCGGAAGACAACCCGCGTCGAGGACGGCGTCCACCACCCCCAGATCATCGAAGACCTCCAGCGTGCGCGGCTGGATCGTGTCCGCGCGCGATCCGCGGAAGAAGCCGTCGGCCTTGTCGACGACGCGTACCTCCACGCCGCGTCGGGCCAGGTCAATGGCCAGCGTGAGGCCGGTCGGCCCGCCGCCCGCGATGAGAACTCGCACAAGGGGTTCCTTCCGATCATTGGACGTGACCGGACCGCCGCCCGGTCTTTCCTGGTCGCGGTGCCGGGCACCCGCGGCTTGGCACCGGCATGGGTGTGCCCGTCGGTGAACATTGTTCACGGTGAACATCGTTCACGTTAGGATGGGTGCAGCCGGGTGTCAACCGACTCCCGGAGGATCTGTCGCAGACCGGCCCGGCACCGGCCGGGCCGCGCACGACGATGGGAAGCGGGCGGGATGCTGCTGCGGAAGGCGAACGTGGTCGACGGAGCACTGGCGCTGCTGGACGAGACGGGCCTGGACGGCCTGACCATGCGCAGACTCGGTGAAGCGCTGGGGGTACGAGCCAGCGCGCTGTACCGGCATTTTTCCTGCAAGCAGGCTCTGTTGGACGCCATGGCCGAGCGCATCCTGGAGTCGATCGACCTCACACTGGAACCCGGGCCCTGGGACGAGCGCGGTCTGGTCCTAGCCGGCCGGCTCCGGCACGCTCTGCTGCGCCACCGCGACGGCGCCCGCGTCGTGGCCGGCGCGTACACGGCCGAGGCTCACACCGTCCTGTTCGGCAACACCTCCGCCGCCCTGCTCCGCGAAGCCGGGCTGCCGCCCCGGCAGGCGGCATGGGCGGTCATGGCGGTCAGTCAGTACGTGATCGGCCACACGATCGAGGAGCAGGCTCGCGCGGACCTGGTCGACGGCGGCTCGTGGCCGCGGAGGATGGAGGCCTTCGCCGCACTCGCGGACGACGTCGCTTTCTCGGCCTTCGACGCTGACCCGCAGGAGCGCTTCGCCTACGGCCTGCGGCTCTTCCTCAACGGAATCCGCCACGAGCTCGCCACCCCCTACGCGCCCCAGTACTGCAACGGCACTCCGTGACGTGGAGTGTGTGGCGTCGTTGACCACTTCGTGCCGGGACGGATAGCTGACGAGTAATCAGTTCTGTCCGGTGACTCCGTGGCGCGGTTCGCAGGCCGGTTCTGGCGGGTGGAGCCGAGGCGGCGGATGGGTGTCCTACCTGCGGGGACTGCTGAGCGAGGTGGAAGGCAAGAAGGGCTGGAGCCCGCCGTGCCGATCGGCGCCCTCGTGTGGACGTGCGACCACCTGGATACGGACGGCAGTGGCCCCCGGCATTCGGACGTCAGGTGCCAGACGGGAGTGACGCGGTCCGGGGAGTTCGTTGCGCCGGCGGAACCGGAAGCTGAAGTCCTTGGAGAGGCCGCTCTCGAAGGTGACGTTGACCGACAGGTCGACCTCGAACCGGTTGACGCCGTTGGACTGGATCGGGAAGTTCTGCCGGGTGAACGTGCCGATCACGAACTCGGTGCCGTCGGTGACCACATCGGTGGTTCTGCCGGTGAACACGTAGCCGCTCTTGCCACCGCCCGCGGGGATTCCCCAGCGGACGTTGCTGGTGGTGAGCCCTTCGCGGTCGGTCGGGCGGGCGGGCGGTCATCGAAGGTCAGGTGCCTGTCCTGGTGACAGTGGACATACGTCGTGTCGCTTCCTGCTCGGGCGGCCGGCGGCGGGTCGACCCCGGTCTCCGGCGCGACGGCGGCTCTTGCGCCCCCGAGGAAGAGACGCGGTCACGAACCGTAGGGCCGCCGGCGCTCAGCGTGGGTGGTGGTCCGACGGTGTGACCTGAAGGCGCGCCTGTGGCCGGTCGGACGCCCTTGACCGCCCCGCCACCGCCGTGCGAATGGCCCGGCTGGGCACAATATGTCGGGTACACGCCAGTACGGGCCGCCGGGTCGGCCGCCCGGCCGGCGTCATAGGGCGCCGAGCTGGGGTGACTCGCCGCCTCCTGGGCCCGGGAGCACCCTGAGCGCCGCTGAGCCCGCGAGTGGCGGCGGCGGGCGACGGGGCGGAGGCTGGAGAGCAGACGGGCCGCGTTCCTGCCGGGCGTCGGCCGTCCGCTTTGAGGAGGCACCCGCGCTATGTTCCTTTACCTCGCTCTGCTGGTGGTCCTCGTCGCGCTCGCGCTGTTCCTCATCGGCGTCATCGCCCACGGCCTGTTCTACCTGCTGATCATCGGCATCGTGGTGTTCGCCGCCGAGATGGTCTTCCTGGGCTTGCGGCGGCTCGGCTCCGGCCGGCGTTCCGGGCGCTGACATCCGCGGCGCGGCATGGATCGGCGCGGCATGGATCGGCGCGGCATGGATCGGCGCGGTACGGATCGGCGCGGTACGGATCGGCGCGGTACGGATCGGCGCGGTACGGATCCGCGCGGCACGGATCGGTACGGCCCGGCACAGGCCGGGCCGTACCGCCCTCAGTTCAGCAGGTCCTAAGCCGTACCCCGCCGCCGCCCACCAGCTCGCGGAGGGGCGACGGGGGGGGGGTACACCCGACAGCGCCGGGCGGCTGCCGGGCGGCGCCTCGGTCCCTGGGGCGGGGCGCCGCCCGGCCGGTGGGTCAGGTGGACCAGATCACCGTTCCCGAGCCGCCCGGGTCGCGGGCGACGGCGACGCCGGTGGTCCCGTCGGCAACGACAAAGACGCCCCTCGCTGGCGCGCCCGGCGCAGCCGGCGGCCACCGACTGCTGGTAGCTCGGGCGCGGTTCGCTGCCGGAGCAGCCCGATCCGGCGCCCGTCCGGGCCGTCTCGGTCCAGCCCCGAGCGCCGCCGGACCGGCGCGCGGCCCGGCGGCCTCTCCCGGGCCCCGGGAGACCGGGCACACCCGGGCCGGGGGAGGCCGCGGTCGGCCGGGCCGGGGGAGCGGGAAGGTGTCAGGGGCAGCGCAGGGACACGCGGCGCCAGGCGATCTCCTCGTACGGGGAGTCGGCGCCGGTCTCGAAGACCGTACCGAGTTCGCCGCGGGCGATCCCGGTGAGGTCGGAGTACGCGGCGGGGGTAATGGGCGCGGTGAGGTCGGTGAGGGTGTGCCAGGTCCGGCCGTAGTCGTCGGAGCGGCGCAGGGTGAGGTGGCGGCGGCTGTCGGGGTCGGCGGGGCCGGAGTAGAGGAGCGGGGCGCAGGGCAGGCCGGCCGGAAGACCGGGGTCCTGGAGCACACCGCCCTGCACGGACGGTCCGACGAGGCCGGGCAGCGGGCGCAGCGGCGTGGTGTACGTGCGGCCGGCGGTCGCGGAGTACGCGGACGCGCGGTTCATGCCGGTGCCGCCGCCGTTGTTGCGGGCGGAAAGGTAGATCTCGCCGTCGGGCAGTTGGGCGGCGCTGGTCTCGTTGGGCCGGAGGGTGGCGTCGGTGTCGTTCTCGGAGGCGCCGAGCCGCCAGGTGCGGCCGTCGTCGTCGGACAGCAGCAGGTCCACGCCGGAACGGCCGTCGGCCTCCGAGTGGTTGGCGGCCACCACCAGGCGCCCGGCGGCCCTGCCGCGGGTGAGGGTCAGGCCGTGGCCGGGGCCGGTGGCGAACCACAGCCAGCCCGGCCGCTTGACCGACGCGGTGATCTCGCGCCGCGCGGACCAGGTGGCGCCGGCGTCGGCGGAGGTCTGCACGAAGGCGCGGCGGCTGTCGGCGGCGGGCACCTGGTCGCTTTGGATCTGCCCCTGGGTGGTTTGCCCGGCCTGCCGGTTGGTGAGCAGCACCAGGGTGCCGTCGGCGGCGACCACGGGTGTCGGGTTGCCCACGGTGTCGGTCCCGTCCTCGGCGACCACCTGCTGCGGTGTCCAGGTGCAGCCGCCGTCGGCCGAGCGCCGTTCCACCACGTCGATGTCGCCGTTGTCGGCGGAGCTGTGCACGCGGCCCTCGGCGAAGGCCACCAGGGTGCCGCGGACGGTGACGACGGCCGGGATGCGGTACGTCCGGTACCCGCCGGTGCCGGCCTTCCACAGCGTGGTCACGCACGGTGTGGCCCGCGTCGGGGCGGCGGCGGCCCGGCCGGCCGGCAGGACGGCGGCGAGCAGGCCGAAGACGGTCAGCAGGACGGCACGGGTGCGTTGCGGCATGCTCAAGCGATGCCTCACCCGCGGGCGGCGCGGCCGGCGTGTTGCCACTTCTCACCGTATCGGGTGACACGGCGGTCGGTCGTCCGGCGTACCCGGAGCCGCATCGGGGTGGAGCCCCGCCCGGCCGGACGCTGGCCGTACTCCGGCCGACCGGCCCTTGCCGGGTGGGGGATCCCGACCGGACCCCGGCTACCCGAAGAGCTGGCCGCCCCAGTCCTGGCCGGCCGGCAGTCCCGGCGGGACCGCGAACAGGCCGCTGGCGATGTGCTGGATGTACTCGTTGAGCGCGTCGTGCGCCCCCAGCACCCGTTGCAGCGTCGCGAACTGGTCCGGGCTCTTCATGAAGGCGACGAAGAACAGGCCGCCCATCAGGTCGCCCGTCTCCGGGCTGATGCCGTCGGTGTAGGAGTAGCCGCGGCGCAGGAGGCGCAGCCCGTTGTTGTTCTCGTGGGCCGCCAGCCGGATGTGCGCGCGGGCGGGGATCACGTACTGGCCGTCGCCGTCCTTCGCCGCGAAGTCCGGGGTGTCGAACTCGGCCTGGCCGGTCATCGGGGCGCCGCTGGTCTTGAACCGGCCGAAGACGTCCTGCTGGTCGCCGAGCCGGTCCCGGTCCCACTGCTCGAGCCGCATCTGGATCTTCCGGCTGACCAGGTACGAGCCGCCGCGCACCCACCGCTGCGGCTCGTCGTCCCCGATCCACACGTGTTGCGCCATCAGGGACGGGTCGGTGGCGTCGATGTTGCGGGTGCCGTCCTTGAAGCCCATCAGGTTGCGCGGGGTGGCCTGCTGCGGGGAGGTGGAGGAGGTGCGGCCGAAGCCCAGCTCCATCCAGCGCGGTACGACGGTGCCGAAGCCGAGCCGCCGCAGGTTCCGGATCGCGTGGAAGGCCACCTGCGGGTCGTCGGCGCACGCCTGCACGCACAGGTCGCCGTCGGAGTTGGCCGGGTCGAGGTTCTCCCCGGGCAGCTGCGGCAGTTTCCGCAGCAGCGACGGGCGGCGGCCGGCCAGCCCGAAGCGGCCGTCGAAGAGCGAGGGGCCGTAGCCGATGGTGACGGTCAGCCGGCCCGGCGTCAGGCCCACCGCCTCGCCGGTGTCGTCCGGCGGGGTGTTGAGGTCGCCCGCGTCGCCCGGGACCGGCTTGCCGGCCGCCATCGCCTCGGCCGCCGCGGTCCAGGTCCGCAGCAGGTCCGCGAGGTCGGCGCGGTCCGCCGTCGGCGAGACGTCGAACGTCGCGAAGCACAGCCGGTCCTGGGACGGGGTGGCGATGCCGGCCTGGTGCGCGCCGCGGAACGGCACGGTGGCGGCCTGCGCGGCGGCCGGGGCGCCGCCGCTGTCGTCGTGGCGGGTCGCCAGGACGGCGCCGCCCGCTCCCAGGGCGGCGCCGGCCACGGCTGCTCCGGCACCCACCGCCCCGAGGAGGCGGCGGCGGCTGACGGCCGCCGCCGGCTCGGTGGCACGGGGTTCGGGGGTGATGTCCGGAGTGTCGTTCACGGTCAGGAAATCTCTCTCGGGCCGTCGGGGCCGTTCAGGCGACTTTGCCGGCGATCTTCGAGACGGCCTCGGCGTAGGCGTCCACCGTCTGCGAAAGCGTACGCCGCTGGTCCGCGGTGACCTTGCTGTAGTCCAGGTAGCCGGTCTCCTCGTAACCGGGCTTGGCGACGTACTCGGCCAGCGCGTCCGCGGTCTGCTGGTAGCGCTCGGCGAGGGTGGCGACCAGCGCCGGGTCCTTCTGTCGGAGCACCGGCAGCAGGACGGTGACGGCCTCGTTGGCGCCGGCCAGGTTGCCCTCGAAGTCCAGCAGGTCGATGTGCGAGTAGCGCTCCTCCTCGCCGGTGATCTTCGAGGACTGGATCTCGTTGACCAGGTCGGTGGCGCCGTTGGCGATCTCGGCGGGCTGGTACGCGACCGTCTGCACCTTGGCGTAGAGGTTGTGGGTGTCGGCGCTGAGCTGGTCGGCGAGCTTGTCCGTGCCGGTCAGCGACTTCGTCTGCCACAGCGCCTGCTCGATGCGGTGGAAGCCGGTGAAGTCGGCGGGGGTGGCCGCGTCGTCGATCCGGCCGTCGATCCGGCCGTCCAGGTCCCCCCAGATCTCGGCGGTGGGCTCGATGCGCTCGTAGTGGACGCGGGCCTTGCCGTAGAGCAGCTTGGCCTCGTCGGTCTTGCCGGCCTTGACCGCGGCGGTGAACGCGTCGGTCGTGGTGACCATCTGCTGGACCTCGCCGTCGATCCAGGCCGCGTAGGTCTTGGTGGCGGCGACCAGCTGCGGGTCGTCCTTCCAGCTGTGCGCGGTGGAGCCGGTGACGGTGAACGTGGTCTTGTCGGTGTCCGCACCCGGGCAGTAGACCTGGTAGGTGCCCGCGGTCAGGGAGAGGGAGAAGTCGCCGGACAGGCCCGGGGTGAGGTTCTCCTTCTCGCCGAGCATCTTGCCGCCGTCCAGCAGCTCGGCCTCGGTGACCTTGGCGGAGTTCTTGTTCTTCACGGTGAACTTCACCGCGCCGGCCGGGACGGTGGCCGGGGTGGGCGCGCAGTCCTTGTCGGTGATGGTGATCGCGACGGTCGACGACTTGGCGGCGGCGTCCTGGCCGTTCGCGGCGGAGGAGTTCTTCGAACCGTCCCCCTTGTCGCCGCCGCAGGCGGTCAGCAGCAGGCCCGCGGAGATCACGGTCGCGGCGCAGGCCAGGACACGGCGGTGGTTGGCACGGGGGTTCACGGTCAGCTCCTAGGGAAGACCCGGCGGTGGGCGCGGGAAACAGAGGGGTACGGCGGTGGACGGGTGGGGGGAAGCGGGGTAAGGGGAAGAAGGGGAGGCGCGGGCGGTTCAGCCCGCCTGGGAGGCCTCGGCCGTGGCGGCGCCGGAGCCGTCCGGGGCGCTCCGGGCGGCCCGGGTGTCGGCGGGGCCTCGGGCGTCGGTGGTCTCCGGCGTGCCCGGAGGCGCCGTACGGCGCCGGGCCGGCCACAGCACGACGGCCGTCATCGGGATCGCGTAGACCAGCCAGCCGGCGACCATCAGCCAGGTCGGGTACGGCTGGATGCCGAGCACCCCGGTGACCACCGAGGAGGTCGGGGTGCCGGGCCGGACCAGCCAGGACAGGTCGAACGCCTGCGCGCCCTGGTCGAGCCAGCCGCCCTCGGCCGCGGTCATGAACGCGGTGGCGACCAGGCCGGCCGCGACCAGTACCAGCACGATGCCGGTGGCGCGGAAGAAGCGGGACAGGTTGAGCCGTACGCCGCCGCGGTAGATGCCGTAGCCGACGATGGCCGCGAGCAGGATGCCGAGCGCGGCGCCGGTGCCGCCGTACGCGGGGTTGCTGCTCTCGTTGAAGGTGGCCAGCAGGAAGACGGAGGTCTCGAAGCCCTCGCGCAGCACCGCCAGGAAGGCCATCGTCACCAGCGCCGAGGCCGAGCCCTCGGACAGCGCGCGGCCGGCCATGCCCTCCAGGTCCTTGCGCAGGTCGCGGGAGTGGCGGCGCATCCACAGCACCATGTAGCTGACCATCACCACGGCGATCACCCCGATCACCGTCTCCAGCTGCTCCTGCTGGCGCTGCGGCAGGTCGCTGGAGTAGATCTGCAGCGCCACCGCGACCACGACGCAGATCGCCACCGCGAGACCGACCCCGAGCCAGACCTTCTTCAGCGCGTCCCGGCGGCCCTGCTGACCGAGGAAGGAGGCGATGATGCCGACGATGAGGGCCGCCTCCAGTCCTTCGCGGAGTCCGATGACGAACGTTGGGAGCATGAGGGTCCTTCTGGTACCGGTTCGGCGTGTAAGCGAAGCCTGCCCTTGGTTAGGTCAGCCTTATTAGAATCGTGGAGCCCCGCGGTACGTCAAGCCGCGTGCGCGTACAAATCGGATGAAAGGGGTGCCAGGGCAAGGAAAATCGTCGGGATTTGACGATCTCTTTACCTTGCTTGCCGGGGGCCTGTTACTCCTGTGACGCAGACGTCCGGTTCGCCGCGGTGCCGCGGGCCGTACCGCCGGGGACACGGATTTGGGCGGCGAGCGGGAGCGGAGGGTCCGGGGGGGCGGCCTAGGGTCTGTCGGGGTCGGCGGCCAGTACGCGCTGGAGGAGGTCGCGCAGGGCGGTGCGGTCGCGTACCGACAGGCCGGCCAGGGGCTCGCGGGCGAAGCCCAGGGAGTCGCGCAGGTCGGTGACCGTCTCACGCCCGGTGTCGGTGGCGGCGGCCAGCTTCACCCGGCGGTCGGTCGGGTCGGCGCGGCGCTCGGCCAAACCCTGGGCCTCCAGCCGGTCCACGATGCCGGTGACGTTGGACGGTTCGCACCTGAGCTGCTGGGCGATCCGCCGCATCGGCATCGGTCCGCCGGACAGCAGCGCCAGTACGCGCGCCTGGGCACCGGTCAGCCGGTGGACGGCGGCAGCGGCGTCGTACTCATGGTAGTAGCGGGCCACCACGGTGCCGATCAGGTCGACGACCTCAGCGGTCAGCGGGTCCATGCGGGGGCTCATGGTCGAAGGCTACCCCATTACTTGACAACCTGAAACATCAAGATGGTTAATTAAAGACCTGAATTTTTTTTGAGGCCGACCGGACCGGCTCGCGGCCGACGCGAGGTCGATCCGGGCCGGTCGGCCTCGTCCCCACGGAAGGAGACACCCCCGTATGCCGAAGAGCCGCGAGTGGCATCTCGTCGCCCGCCCCGATGGCTGGCCGGTGCCCGAGGACTTCGCCCTGGTCGAGACGGAGGTTCCCGAGCCGGGACCGGGCCAGGTCCTGGTCCGCAACCTGTACCTGTCCGTCGACCCCTACATGCGCGGCCGGATGGGCAACCGGAAGTCGTACGCCGACGGGTTCGCGCTGGGCGAGCCGATGACGGGCCGGGCGATCGGACAGGTGGTGGCCTCGCGCGCCGACGGGTTGGAGGCCGGCGACCATGTGCGCCACATGCTCGGCTGGCGGGAGTACGCGCTGGTGGACGCCGCCGAGGCCGTCGTGGTCGACCCGGAGGCCGCGCCGCTGTCGGCGTACCTCGGGGTGCTCGGCATGCCCGGTCTGACCGCGTACGCCGGGGTGCTGCGGATCGCCGAACTCGCCGCGGGCGAGACGGCGTTCGTCTCCGGCGCGGCCGGTGCCGTCGGCAGCCAGGCCGGCCAGATCGCCAGACTCAAGGGCGCCGGGCGGGTGATCGGCAGCGCGGGCTCCGACGAGAAGGTGGCGCTGCTGACCGGGGAGTACGGGTTCGACGCCGCCTTCAACTACAAGAACGGGCCGGTGGCCGAGCAGTTGGCGGCGGCGGCGCCGGAGGGCGTCGACGTCTACTTCGACAACGTCGGCGGCGAGCACCTGGAGGCGGCGATCTCCGTGATGCGGCAGAACGGCCGTATCGCGATGTGCGGGGCGATCTCCAGCTACAACGCGACCGAGCCGCCGCCCGGCCCGCGCAACCTGGCCATGATGATCGGCAGCCGGCTCACCCTGCGCGGCTACCTGGTCGGCGACCACGACGACCTGCGCCCGCGGTTCCTCGAGGAGGCCGGCGGCTGGCTGCGCGAGGGCAGGCTGCGCCACCACGAGACGGTGCTGACCGGGATCGAGCGGAACGTCGACGCCTTCCTCGGGATGCTGCGCGGCGAGAACACCGGGAAGATGCTGGTGGCGCTCCCGGAGTGACGGGGGCCGGGCCGTGGTGACGTGACCGCCGCGGGGACGCCGGGGCGCCCGGCGGTCCCGGCCTTCCCGGTCGGCCTGGCTCTTCGAGGCGGTCCCGGCCTTCCCGGCCGGCCTGGCTCTTCCCGGCGGTCCCGGCCTTCCCGGCGGTCCCGGCCTTCCCGCACCTACCGGCCGCCCCGGTACCGCGCCGTCACTTCCCGGCGCGGGGCGGCATCGGGGCCAGCAGGGCGAGGAAGTCGCGGAAGGCGGCGGGCATGTCGACGGCCCCGGGGTCCAGCAGCCACTGGACCTGGAGGCCGTCCATCACCGCGGCCAGCAGGGTGGCGGCGCGTTCGGGGGTGAGGCCGCCCGGGAGGCGGTCGCCGTACTCCGCGCGGAGCGCGTCCGCGCCGCCGTCCCGGACCCAGGCGTAGCGCTCGCGGAAGTACTCCTGGGCCGGGTGGCCCTCGGTGACGCTGTCGCCCGCCAGAACGGTGAACGCCTGCACGATGCCGGGCCGGGTGGCGTTGTACTCGACCAGGCTGGCCACCACCTCCAGCGGCCAGGCGTGCCCGTGCAGGGCCGCCGACGCCATGTCCCACTGGTCGCGGGCCTCCAGGACGGCCACCAACAGGGCCTCCTTGGTGGGGAAGTGGTGCATCAGGCCCTGCTGGGTGAGCCCCACCCGCTCGGCCACGCAGGCCAGCGTCGCACCCCGGTAGCCGCGTTCGGCGATCACTTCCGTGGCGGCCTGGATGATCTCGCCGCGCCGCTCCGCGCGGTCGGCCCTCGTCCTCGGCATGTCCCGCTCCCCCTGCTTCCGCTGCTGAACTCCGGCCCGAGCCTACAAGATTACGGAATGGCAACTATGCCGACCGTTTGGCAGGTGGACCGTGGGTGCCGGGCCCAGGATGGCACCCCGGAAGGATCACGCGGCCGGGGATGCGACCGGGACGCGGCACGTAAGGGGACAGCGGATGACGCCGTACGCACAGGGTGCGGATGCCGAGCGCGAGCGGGCCGTCGGGGAAGCGCTCGGCAAGCTCGACCTGGCGGCCAAGACGCGGCTGCTGGCCGGGCAGGACATGTGGACGCTGCCCGCCCTCGGCGAGATCGGCCTCGGCTCGCTGGTGATGTCCGACGGCCCGATCGGGGTACGCGGCCGGCGCTGGACCGCCGAGGACCCGTCCGTCGCGCTGCCCAGCCCCACCGCGCTGGCCGCCACCTGGGATCCCGCGCTCGCCCGCCGGGTGGGCCGGCTGCTCGCACAGGAGGCGCACCGCAAGGGCGTGCACGTGCTGCTCGCGCCGACCGTCAACCTGCACCGCAGCCCGCTCGGCGGCCGGCACTTCGAGGCGTACAGCGAGGACCCGTATCTGACCGGCGCGATCGGCACCGCGTACGTGCTCGGTGTGCAGGACGGCGGCGTCGGCGTCACCGTCAAGCACTTCACCGGCAACGACGCCGAGACCGAGCGCTTCACCGTGGACAACCGGATCGGTGGACGGGCGCTGCGCGAGCTGTACCTGGCCCCCTTCGAGGCCATCGTCACCGGCGCCCGGCCGTGGGGGGTGATGGCCGCCTACAACGCGGTCAACGGCGTGCCGATGACCGAACACGAGACGCTGGTGGGCGGCGTGCTGCGCGGCGAGTGGGGCTTCGACGGGGTCGTGGTCTCCGACTGGCTGGCCGCGCGCTCCACCACCGGGGCGATCCGCGGCGGCCTGGACATCGCCATGCCCGGCCCGCGGACCGTCTACGGCGAGGCGCTGGCCGCCGCGGTACGGGCCGGCGAGGTGCCGGAGAGCCTGGTGGACGACGCGGCGCGCCGGGTGCTGCGGCTGTGCGCGCGGGCCGGGCTGCTGTCCGGCACCCCGGCGGCGGTCGCGGTGGCCGACCGGCCGGCCGGCGTCGACGGGGACGCGCTGGCCCGCGAACTCGCCGCGCGGGCCTGCGTGCTGCTGCGCAACGAGGTACGCGGCCCGGCGCGCGTCCTGCCGCTGGAGGCCGCCGGCCTGAAGGAGGGCGGGATCGCGCTGATCGGTGCCGCCGCCCGGCAGGCCAGGATCCTCGGCGGCGGCTCCGCCCAGGTCTACCCCGACCACGTGGTCTCGCCGTTCGACGGGCTGCGGGCCGCGCTGCCGGCCGGCGTCCCGCTGCGGTACGCGCTCGGCGCCGACCCCAGTGCGGAACTGGCGGCGGCCGGGCCCGGGTTCGCCCTGCGGGCCGTCGTCCGGGACGCCGAGGGGCGCGAGTTGGGCGGCGAGCCCCTGCCGGGCGGACAGGTGCAGTGGCTCGGCGACCTGCCGGCCGGCGTCTCCTACCGGCGGCTGCACACGGTCGAGACCTGCGGCACCTTCACGCCCCGCGTGAGCGGCGCGCACCGCTTCGGCACCCGGGGCACCGGCGCCCTGCGGCTGACCGTGGCCGGGCAGGTGCTTTTCGACGGCTGCCAACGGGACGAGAACGCCGACCCGTTCGAGGCGTTCTTCGGGCGGCCCACCGAACGCGGCACGGTCTGGCTGACCGCCGGCCAGCCGGTGGCGGTCAGCCTGCTGTCCACCCCGCCCAAGCCCGAGGAACTCCCCGTCGAGGCCGTCGGGTTCACCCTGCTGCACGGCGAACCCGAGCAGGATTCCGAGGAGTTGCTGACCGAGGCGGAGGAGGCGGCGCGGGCCGCGCACACCGCGGTGGTGGTCGTCGCCACCACCGAACGCGTCGAGTCCGAGGGCTTCGACCGCAAGGACCTGCGGCTGCCCGGCCGCCAGGACGAACTCGTCGCCCGGGTCGCGGCGGTCAACCCGCGGACCGTGGTCGTCGTCAACTCCGGCTCACCCGTGGAGCTTCCGTGGCGGCAGGAGGTGGCGGCGGTGCTGCTCGCGTGGTTTCCCGGGCAGGAGGCGGGGGCGGCGCTCGCCGACGTGCTGCTCGGCGCTGCGGAGCCGGGCGGGCGGCTGCCCACCACCTGGCCCGCCCGGCTGGCGGACGCGCCGGTCAGCCGGGTCGTCCCCGAGGACGGCGTACTCCCCTACGACGAGGGGCTGTTCATCGGCTACCGGGCGTGGGACCGGCGGCCGGGACCGGAACCCGCGTACGCCTTCGGGCACGGGCTCGGCTACACGGAGTGGGAGTACGAGGCGCTGGTGCTCGACCGGGGCGACCCGGAGGAGGGCACGCTGGCGACGGCGCGGGTCACCGTGCGGAACGTCGGCGCGCGGGCGGGACGGGAGGTCGTCCAGCTCTACCTGGCACCGGCACCGGCAGCGCGGGGGGAGCGGGCGGCGGAGCGGCCGGAGCGGCCGGGGCGGTGGCTCGCGGGCTTCGCGGTGGCCGTGGCGGCTCCCGGGGCCCGCGTCGAGGTCGTGGTCCCGCTGCCCCGCAGGGCCGCCGAGGTCTGGGACGAGGCGGCGGCGGCCTGGCGGTTCCTCGCCGGGGCGTACACCGTGACGGCGGCGCACTCCTCCTCCGACCCCCGCGTTTCCGCCGCGCTCAGCGCCTGACGGTCCGGGGCGCCCCCGGCCGGCCCGGCGCGCCCGCCTGCGCCGCGCCCGGTGCTCGACGCCGGCTCCGAGGGCGCCGTTCGGCCCGCCCGCCCGCGCTCCTTCGTCCCCCCATCCCGCGCCGCACCCTCGTCCCCCGTGGGGGGGCCTTCCCACCCGCATCACCCGTGCGGGTGAAATTCCGGCTTTCGGTCTCCCCGCCGGGGCGAGCCGCCGTCGGCGTCCGCGCGCCCGCAGGGTGCCGGCGGGGGGGCTACTTCGCGGTGCGGAAGCCCGCGACCCCCGCGAGGAGGGCCGCCAGCTTCGCCTCGCCCGTCGCGTTCGGGTGGAACCAGTCCCACCGGCTGAGGTCGTGGGTGGTGAAGCGGTAGCCGAAGACGGCGCCGTTGTCGTAGCGGCAGCGCGGAAGGCGGGCGCAGGCTCCGCCCATGGCCGCGTTGTAGGCGATCACCCGGTCGCGGACGGCGGTGCGGCGGGCGTCGGCCGCCGGGGTCCGGGCCTCCGCGTCCTTCAGCATCGACGGGCACAGGCCCAGCTTCCAGATCTGCCTGCCGAGCACGTTGGTGCGGCCGACCGACCACAGGCGTCGCAGGTCGGGGATGCTGGCCACCAGGATCTGGGTGTCCGGCAGCACGCGGTGCAGATAGGCCAGCGCGGCGGTGAAGTCCGCGCGGAAGCGGGCGACCGGCGTCATGGCGGCCACGCTCGCCGTACACGCGTCGTTGGCCCCGATCAGCACGGTGACCATGGCCGGCCGGTGCGCCGCCGCGGCCCGCGCCTGGGCCGTCAGACCGCCGACCCGCGCCCCCGACTCGGCGAGGTTCCAGCCGGCGGTCCCCACCGGGAGCCGGCTGCTGAGGCTGCCGACCCCGGCGCGCGAACCGGTCGCCCAGGACACCTCGGGGCAGTCGGCGAGCGGGTCGCAGGCGTCGAAACCGCGGGTGATGGAGTCGCCGAGCGCGGCGACGGACGCCGGGTGGACGTTCCACGGGCGGGCCGGCTTCGGCGCCGCCCGCCGCTGCGGCCCGGTGCTCGGGGAACGCGGGATCTGTGCGGGTGCCGTCGCCCGCCGCCCGTCCGGGGGCGCGCCCCGGGCGCCGCAGCCGAAGAGGCCGCCCAGCACCAGGGCCAGCAGCAGGGCCACGACGGCGGCCGTCACGCCGTGCCGGACGGCGGGCCGTCCCGGGTGCCGCATGCCGCGCTCCCCTCCGACGAGTGGGTGACATCTGTTACGAGCCCGACGGTACGTCACTCCCTCGATGACGCCGCACGGTAGCTTTTAGCCTGACACCCGCGCGAACCGACGGGAGGTCGAAACCGGCCGGGCGTCAGGCACCAATGTCGTCCTGTTTGCGATGAATAGTGCAGAATGTCTCATGTTGCCCCGGGAGCAGCCGGTTCGGGTGTTGAGGCCGCTGGGGAAGGCGAACCTCGTCCCACACTGGAGGTACCGGTGACGACACGTGGTGTTCTATACGTGCACGCCGCGCCGCGCGCGCTGTGCCCGCACGTCGAGTGGGCCGTCGCGGGCGTCCTCGGCGTGCGCGTTTCCCTGGACTGGATCCGCCAGCCCGCCGCCCCCGGCACCTGGCGTGCCGAGTTCTCCTGGCAGGGCGAGCCCGGTACCGCGTCGAAGCTGGCCTCCGCGCTGCGCGGCTGGCACATGCTGCGCTTCGAGGTCACCGCCGAGCCCTGCTCCGGCGCGGAGGGCGAGCGCTACAGCGCCACCCCCGACCTGGGCATCTTCCATGCCGTGATCGGCATGCACGGCGACATCCTGATCCCCGAGGACCGGCTGCGCGCCGCGATGCAGCGCGCCCGCAAGGGCGAGGGGGACCTGGAGGGCGAGCTGTCCAAACTGCTCGGCAAGCCGTGGGACGACGAGCTGGAGCCGTTCCGCTACGCGGGTGAGGGCGCGCCGGTCCGCTGGCTGCACCAAGTGGTCTGACGCCGGGCGCAATAGCCTGGCTGCCATGTCCTCTCACGACACACCCCTGACCGTCACGGTCCTCGGTACCGGTCTGATGGGCGCCGGGATGGCCCGCAGCCTGGTCGCCGCGGGACACCGGGTACGCGCCTGGAACCGTACGACCGCCCGCGCGCTGCCGCTCGCCGAGCACGGCGTCGAGGTCGTCGCCGACCCGGCCGAGGCGGTACGCGGCGCGGACGCGGTGCTCACCATGCTGCTGGACGGCCCCGCCGTGCTCGACGTCATGCGGACCGCGGCCCCCGTGCTGGCGGCGGGCACCGTGTGGGCGCAGACCAGCACGGTGGGGCCGTCGTCGCAGCGGGAGCTGGCCGCGCTGGCCGCCGAGCACGGCCTGCTGTTCCTCGACTCGCCGGTGCTCGGCACGAAGTCGGTCGCCGAGACCGGGAAACTGACCGTGACCGCGGCGGGTCCTGCCGCCGCCCGGCCGGTCGCCGACCGGGTCTTCGACGCGATCGGCGGCCGGACCGTCTGGCTGGACGGCGACGCGGCGGACAGCCCGGCCAGCGCGCTCAAGCTGGTGCTCAACAACTGGGTGCTCGCGCTGACGGTGGCGACCGGGGAGACGCTGGCGCTGGCCAAGGGCCTCGGGGTGGACCCGGCGCGGTTCTTCGACGCGATCGAGGGGGGCGCCATGGACGTCGCCTACCTGCGGATCAAGGGCGCGGCCATCCTCGGTGGCGACTTCTCGCCCAGCTTCACGGTCGAGGGAGCGGAGAAGGACCTGCGGCTGATCGTGGCCGCCGGGGAGTCGGCGGGCGTCACGCTCGACGCGGCGGCGGCCGGCGCGGAACGGATGCGCCGCGCCGGTGAACTCGGCTACGCCGGCGAGGACATGGCCGCCGCCTACTTCGCCAGCTTCGGCCCCGACGGCCCACCCGCCACGTCCTGACGGCCCCCGGGTCGGGCGCGCCCGCGGGTTTCCGACCGGGCGACCCG
This sequence comes from Streptomyces sp. ITFR-21, assembly GCF_031844685.1. NCBI lineage: Bacteria > Bacillati > Actinomycetota > Actinomycetes > Kitasatosporales > Streptomycetaceae > Actinacidiphila > Actinacidiphila sp. ITFR-21. Next base: position 1,659,344 of record NZ_CP134605.1, on the reverse strand, counting down.
CCGGGCCCCGCGACCCGCCGGGCCCCGCGACCCGCCGGGCCCCGCGACCCGCCGGGCCGGGCGGCCCCGGCGGGTACGTGCCGCTGGCCTTCGCCGAGCTCGTCGGGCGCGGCACACTCCCGGCCGGCGGACCGGTACTGCTGCTCGGCTTCGGCGGCGGGATGTCCTGCGCCGGGCAGGTGGTGGACCGCCCGTGACGACGCCGCCGGGAGGGAGCCCCCGGACAGCCGGGTGCCCCGGCCGGTCGGGAGGACTGGCCGGTCGGGAGGACTGGCCGGTCGGGAGGACTGGCCAGGGCACCCGGCATGCCGCGCGGATCCGTCGGGGGCGCCGGATCCGGGGCACGCCCAACCGCCCCCGGCGCGGCCGGGGGTCCGGGGACCGCCGCCCGGTCAGCGGTTCCAGGACCGCAGTGCCAGCACCACGTTGTGGCCGCCGAAGCCGAACGAGTCGTTGAGGGCCGCGATGCTGCCCTCGGGCAGCGCCCGCGGCTTGTCCCGCACCACGTCCGCGTCGAGGTCCGGGTCCGGGTCGTCCAGGTTGATCGTCGGCGGGGCCAGCCGGTGGTGGAGCGCCAGCACGGTGGCGACCGTCTCGATGCCGCCCGCGCCGCCCAGCAGATGCCCGGTCATCGACTTGGTGGCGGAGATCGCGATGTGGTCCACGTCGTCGCCGAACACCTTGCGCAGCGCCCTGATCTCCGTCACGTCGCCCTGCGGGGTCGAGGTGGCGTGCGCGTTGGCGTGCACGATCTCGGCCGGCTTGAGGTCGGAGGTGTCCAGCAGGTGCTGGAGCGCGGCGGCGATGCCCCGGCCGGACGGCTCCGGCTGGGTGATGTGGTGCGCGTCCGACGACAGGCCCTGCCCGACCGCCTCCGCGTACACCCGGGCGCCGCGGGCGGCGGCGTGCTCGGCGGACTCCAGCACGATCACGCCGGCACCCTCGCCGAGCACGAAGCCGTCCCGCCCGGAGTCGTACGGCCGGGACGCGGCCGTCGGGTCGTCGTTGCGCTTGGACATCGCCATCATGTTGCCGAAGGCCACGATCGGCAGCGGGTGGATGGCCGCCTCGGTACCGCCCGCCACCACTACGTCGGCGCGGCCGTTGCGGATCATCTCGATGGCGTAGCCGATGGCCTCGGCGCCCGACGCGCAGGCGCTGACCGGCGTGTGCACCCCGGCCCGCGCGTTGACGTCGATCCCGACGTTCGCCGAAGGGCTGTTGGGCATCAGCATCGGCACCGTGTGCGGGGAGACCTTCCGCACGCCCTGCTTGTTCAGCACGTCGTACTGGTCGAGCAGGGTGGTGACGCCGCCGATGCCGGAGGCGATGACCGCGCCCAGCCGGTCCGGGTCGATCGACGGGTCCTCGCCCGCCTTGGCGGTGAAGCCGGCGTCGGCCCACGCCTCACGGGCGGCGATCAGCGCGAACTGCGCGCTGCGGTCGAGCTTGCGGGCCAGCGGCCGGGGCAGCACCTCGCCGGGCTCCACGGCCACCCGGGCGGCGATCTGCACCGGCAGCTCGGCCGCCCAGTCCTCGGTCAGCCGCCGTACGCCGGACCGGCCGGCCAGCAGTGCTTCCCAGGTCGACGCGCTGTCGCCACCCAGCGGTGTGGTTGCTCCGATACCGGTGACGACCACGGTGCGATTGGTCGGGCTCACAGGAATGTCTCTCCACGTCTAGAAGGGCGGGCGACAAGCGCGTCGTCCGAGGGGTCTCAGTCCCGCCAGGGGGACCGGCTCAGCCCTGAGCGTTCAGGATGTAGTCGACCGCGTCGCCGACCGTCTTGAGGTTCTTCACGTCGTCGTCCGGGATCTTCACGCTGAACTGCTCCTCGGCCGCCACGACGACCTCGACCATGGACAGCGAGTCGACGTCGAGGTCGTCGGTGAAGGACTTGTCCAGCTGGACGTCCTCGGTGGGGATACCGGCGATCTCGTTCACGATGTCGGCAAGACCGGCGACGATCTCTTCCTTGGTGGCCATTAGCGGCGCTCCTTGTGGTGTAACCGGGTGGTGCGGCGTGCGGGACTGCGGCGCCGCGAGGGGATGTGACTAGGGGAGAGTAACGACCGTCGCCGCGTACACCAGACCCGCCCCGAACCCGATGACCAGCGCGGTGTCGCCGCTCTTGGCCTTTCCGGTGTCGAGCAGCCGTTCCATGGCCAGCGGGATGGACGCGGAGGAGGTGTTTCCGGTGGTCTCGATGTCACGGGCCACCGCGACATGGTCGGGAAGCTTGAGCGCCTTGATCATCGAGTCGATGATCCGCATGTTCGCCTGGTGCGGGATGAACGCGTCGAGCTGGTCGGCGCTGATCCCGGCGACGTCCAGCGCCTCCTGGGCCACCTTCGCCATCTCGTACACCGCCCAGCGGAAGACCGCCTGGCCCTCCTGGGTGATCGCCGGGAACTTCACCCCGCCGTTCTCGTCGAGCGGCAGGCCCGTGGTGTCGCCGTCCCGGAACCGGTCCCACGCCACCGTCTGCGTGATGGTGTCGGACTTGTCGCCCTCGGAGCCCCATACCGTGGGGCCTATGGCCGGCACGTCCGACGGACCGACCACGACCGCGCCCGCGCCGTCGCCGAACAGGAACGCGGTGGAGCGGTCGGTCTTGTCGGTGAGGTCGCTCAGCCGCTCCACACCGACCACCAGCACATAGGACGCGCTGCCGTCGGTGACCATGCCCTTGGCCAGCGTCAGCCCGTAGGTGAAGCCCGCGCAGCCCGCCGAGATGTCGAACGCGGCCGGCTTGCCCGCGCCGAGCCGGTAGGCGATCTCGGTGGCGATCGCCGGCGTCTGCTTGAAGTGCGAGACGGTCGCGATCACCACCGCGTCGATCTCGGAGGCGTCGATCCCGGCCGCCGCGACGGCCTTGCCGCCGGCCGCGAGCGACATCTCCGCGACGGTCTCGTCCGGCCCCGCCCAGTGCCGGCTGGCGATGCCGGAGCGGGCCTTGATCCACTCGTCGCTGGACTCGATCCGCTCCAGGATCACCTCGTTGGGGACGACGCGGGTCGGCCGGTAGCCGCCCACGCCGAGAATCCGTGCGTAGGGCGCGCCCTTCGTCGGACTGATCTTCGCTGTCATCGGACAGGACTCCTATTCGGCTCGTTCTTCGGCAGGCGCGCCGAGTTCGGCGATCAGCGCACGAGCCGCTTCGAGGTCGTCCGGTGTTTTCAGCGCCAGGGCCCTGACCCCGGGCAGCGCCCTCTTGGCAAGCCCCACCAGGGTGCCGCCAGGGGCCACCTCGATGATCGCGGTGACTCCGAACCGCTTGAACGTCTCCATGCACAGATCCCAGCGCACCGGGTTCGACACCTGCGCGACCAGCCTGCGTACGACCTCCGCGCCATTGTCCACGGTCTTCCCGTCGGCGTTGGAAACATACGGCAGGACGGGGTCACCAACGCTCAGCGAAGACGCCACCGCTTCGAGCGCCGCCACCGCGGGAGCCATGTGGGCGGTGTGGAAGGCGCCCGCCACCTTGAGCGGCATCACCCGGGCCTTGTCCGGCCGGTCGGCGGCGAGCGCCGCCAGCTGGGCCAGCGTGCCGGCCGCGACGATCTGACCGGCGCCGTTGACGTTCGCCGGCGTCAGACCGAGAGCGGTCAGATGCGCCACGACCTGCTCCGGATCGCCGCCCAGCACCGCGGACATGCCGGTCTCGGTGACCGCCGCCGCCTCGGCCATGGCCCGGCCGCGGGCGGCCACGAAGGCCATCGCGTCCGACCGGTCCAGTACCCCGGCCAGCGCCGCCGCCGTGATCTCGCCGACACTGTGCCCGGCCACCAGGCCCGGTACGGTGTTCAGTTCGGCCGCCGCCAGCAGACCGGCGGCCACCAGCAGCGGCTGCGCGACCTTGGTGTCACGGATCTCGTCCGCGTCGGCCTTCGTTCCGTAGTGGGCCAGGTCGAGTCCGGCCGCGACCGAGTAGCCGGCCAGCCGGTCGGCGGCGCCGGGGAGTTCGAGCCAGGGGGCGAGGAAGCCGGGCGTCTGGGCGCCCTGTCCGGGAGCGACGAGTACGAGCACACTCCCACTCTCTCTCGGCGGCGCCCCGGACCGCCCGTGAGGACAGGGACCAAGAACTGTCAGGTGATTTGTCGGTGTCCCACAAAGGCTCAGCGCGAACGATCCGCATCCGACAGACGGCCGAGAATGAGTGCGATGCGCAGGGTGAAGGCCGACCGTACATCAGAGGGTGACCAACCGGTGACGTCAGTCACACGTCGCAGCCGGTAGCGAACGGTATTGGGGTGGACGAACAGCATCCGCGCGGCCCCCTCGAGGGACGACGCCTGCTCCAGATAGACACTCAGCGTCTCCAGCAGCGCGGAGCCCGCTTCCTTGAGCGGCCTGTAGATCTCCTCCACCAACTGCTCGCGGGCGTAGCGGTCCCCGGCCATCGCCCGCTCCGGCAGCAGATCGTCGGACTGCACCGGCCGCGGCGCGTCCGGCCAGGCCGCGCACGCCTTGAGGCCGGCCGCCGCGGCCTGCGCCGAACGCGTCGCGGACAACAGGTCGCCGACGACGGGCCCGGCCACCACAGGACCGGTCGCGAACGGGCCGATCAGCGCCTTCGCCACCCGCAACGGCTCGCCCGAGCCGCCGGCGATGACCACCAGCCGCTCGCCGAACACCCCCGTCAGCACCTGCAGTTTGGCGTGCCGGGAGGCCCGGCGGATCGCCTCGACGGTCAACTCGCTGTCGCCACTGGGCGCGGTGCCCAGCACCACCACGATCTTGTCCGGCGAGTTCCAGCCCAGCGCCGCGGCCCGGGACAGCACGCCCTCGTCGGCCTCCCCGGACAGCACCGCGTTGACCACCAGCGACTCCAGCCGGGCGTCCCAGGCGCCGCGCGCCTCGGCGGCCTGCGCGTACACCTGCGCGGTGGCGAAGGCGATCTCCCGGGCGTAGACCAGCAGCGCCTCCCGCAGCACCGACTCGTCGCCGGGCGCGGCCACCTCGTCGATCGCCGCCTCCATCACCTCGATGGTGGTGCGGACCATCTCCACGGTCTGCCGCAGCGAGATCGCCCGGGTCAGCTCGCGCGGCGCCGTCCCGAACACGTCGGTGCTGATCGCCTGCGGTGCCTCGGGGTGCCGGAACCACTCGGTGAACGCGGCGATACCGGCCTGCGCCACCAGCCCGATCCAGGACCGGTTCTCCGGCGGCATCGCCCGGTACCACGGCAGCTGCTCGTCCATCCGTGCGATGGCGTTCGCCGCCAGCCGGCCGGCGGACTTCTCCAGCCGCCGCAGCGTCGCGGAGTGCTCCGCGCGCAGGGGATCGGCGGCGGGCGGCTGCGGGGCATGCGAGGCGTCGGGCACGGCACAAGCCTGCCTTATCGCCTGCGGCGGGTGGTGCGGGGGTCTGAAGAGGGTTTGCCCCGAGTGCGTAGGGTGGTCGCGTGATCGAGGTACGGCGGGCCGGCGACCGTTACCGGAGCGGTGAGGCGGGCACGGGGATCGAGACCCGGCACGCGTTCTCCTTCGGCGCCCACTACGCGCCGGACAACGTACGGTTCGGGCTGCTGCTGGCCTGCAACGAGGAGCGGCTCGCGCCCGGCGCGGGCTTCGCCGAGCACCCGCACCGGGACACCGAGATCGTCACCTGGGTGGTCACGGGCGAACTCGCGCACCGCGACGGCGAGGGGCGCGCCACCCGGCTCGGCCCCGGCGGCCTGCAAGTGCTCAGCGCCGGGTCCGGCGTCCGGCACGAGGAACGCAACGCCGGCGGTACGCCACTGCGGTTCGTACAGATGTGGCTGCACCCCGGCGTCTTCGGCGGCCCGCCCGGCTACGCGGCGGCCCCCGCCCCGGCACCCCCCGGCCCCGGCCTGCGCCTGCTGGCCTCCGGCGCCCCCGGCACGGCGCCCGCCCTGCGCCTGCGGCACCCCGCCGCCGCCCTCCACGCGGGCCGCCCCACCGCCCCCGACTCCTGCCCCCTGCCCGACGCCCCCTTCCTGTACGTCCACGTGGTACGCGGCCGGGTACACCTCGGCGACCACCTGCTGAAGCCGGGAGACGCGGCCCGGATCACCGACGAACGGGCGGTACACGCGGCGACACGGGGCCCGGCGGAGTATCTGGTGTGGGAGATGCACGGCCCTTTTTCTGCCGCCGGTTCGCCTCCAAGCGCTTCGACCGTCGACACCGGATTCGAGCGCCCGGAGACGAGAAGGCGGCAAAAATAAGTCAGCCCTGCAGTTCGGTGAGGACGGCGTCGGTCAGCTGCGGCCACAGCGGGAGCGCCCACGGCCCGAAGGCCCGGTCGGTGAGTACCGCGCAGGCCGCGCCCGCCGCCGGGTCCACCCACAGGAAGGTGCCGGACTGGCCGAAGTGCCCGAAGGTGCCGGGGGAGGACAGCGAGCCGGTCCAGTGCGGGGACTTGCCGTCGCGGATCTCGAAGCCGAGACCCCAGTCGTTGGGGTTCTGGTGCCCATAGCCCGGCAGGACGCCCTTGAGTCCGGGAAAGACCACCGAGGTCGCGGCGGCCACCGTCGAGGGGTGCAGCAGCCGGGGTGCCTGGAGCTCGGCGGCGAACCGCGCCAGGTCCTCCGCCGTGGAGACCCCGCCCGCGGCCGGCGACCCGGGCAGCGACGTACCGCTCATGCCCAGCGGCTCCAGGACCGCCTGCCGTAGGTACTCCGCGAACGGCATCCCCGCCGCCCGCGCCAGCGTCTCGCCCAGCACCTCGAATCCGGCGTTGGAGTACACCCGCCGGGTGCCGGGCGCCGCGACCACCGTGTGCTCGTCGAAGGCGAGACCCGAGGTGTGCGCGAGCAGGTGCCGGATCGTCGAGCCCTGCGGCCCGGCCGGGTCGTCCAGCTCGAAGACGCCCTCCTCGTAGCCGACCAGCACCGCGTACGCGCTCAGCGGCTTCGTCACCGAGGCCAGCTCGAACCGCCGCCCACCAGGCCCGTAACTCCCCGCGGTCGTCCCGTCCCGCCGTACGACGACGGCCGCCGCGGCGGTCACCGGCCAGTTCCCGATCAAGCGCAGGCTCTCCATGGCGGCGAGCTTAGAGGGTGCCCTTTTTTGCCGCCTTCTCGCCTCCGGGCCTCCTTTTTTTGCCGCCTTCTCGCCTCCGGGCCTCCCCTTTTTGCCGCCTTCTCGCCTCCGGGCGCTTGGGTCCGGTGTCGACGGTCGACCGTGCTCACTCGCTCGTTCCTCGCTCACTGCGCGCGCTCTCCCTTTCGACACCGGCGCGCCCTTCGGCTCACCGGCTACACGGGGGTGCCGTTGGCGGTTCGGTGGGCGTGGGCACGGGTGGGTGCCCGGCAGCGTGAGGGTGCCCACAGGTGGGTGCCCGGTGGGGTGGGGGTGCCGTGGGGCGGTGGGGTGCCGTCCATCCCCCTTTTTTTGCCGCCTTCTCGCCTCCGGGCGCTTGGGTCCGGTGTCGACGGTCGACCGTGCTCACTCGCTCGTTCCTCGCTCACTGCGCGCGCTCTCCCTTTCGACACCGGCGCGCCCTTCGGCTCACCGGCTACACGGCCGAACGTCGGGCGGGTCGGTGCCCCGGGGTGGGTGCCGTACGGCGTCAGGTGAACGGACCGGCGGACCGTACGGCGCCGTGTGGGGTAACCCAGCCCCCCGGGCCTGGGCCCCCTTGGGTGCCCCGACGCCCGACGGCACCCACCAAAGGGGCACCCTCACGCTGCCGGGCACCCACCCTTGGGTACTGATCCGCCCGGAGGCGAGAAGGCGGCAAAAAAGGTCCGCTTGCCTGGAGCGCACTCCAAGGTCTTAGCGTGGGGGTATGACGGTCGTGCAGGTGGCGAAGAGCGAATCGGTCCCCGTGGCGACGTGCGAGGAAGACCCCGGACATCCGCGGCCCGACGGGCAGGACCAGTACACGATCAGCGAGGTCGCCGACTTCACCGGGCTCAGCGCGTACACCTTGCGCTGGTACGAGCGGATCGGCCTGATGCCGCATGTGGACCGCTCACACACCGGGCAGCGGCGCTTCTCCAACCGGGATCTGGACTGGCTGGCCTTCGTCGGCAAGCTGCGGCTGACCGGGATGCCGGTCGCCGACATGGTGGCGTACGCGGAGATGGTCCGGGCCGGTGACGCCACGTTCGGCGACCGCCGGGCGCTGCTGGAGTCGACGCGACTCGACGTCCTCCAGCGCATCGCCGAACTGCAGGACACCCTGGTCGTGCTCGACGGCAAGATCGCCACGTACGCGGGTGCCGCTCGGGCGCCGGAAAGGACAGGCACGTGATGGCAGCAGACAGCAGTGGGCGTATCGGCACGGAGCGGCTCGGCACCGGCGGCCCGGAGGTGGGCGCGCAGGGCCTGGGCTGCATGGGCATGAGCGACTTCTACGGCGAGACCGACGAGGCCGCCGCCCGGCAGACGCTGGAGACGGCGCTCGGACTCGGCGTCACCCTCTACGACACCGCCGACATGTACGGCTTCGGCGCCAACGAGGAATTCCTGGCGCCCTTCGTCAAGGCGCACCGTGACGAGATCACCGTCGCCACCAAGTTCGCCATCGAGCGCAGGCGGGAGGACCCGTCGTACCGGGCCGTCCGCAACGATCCCGCCTACGTCCGGCAGGCCGTCGAGGGCAGCCTGCGGCGGCTGGGCACCGATGTGATCGACCTGTACTACATGCACCGGCACGACCCGCGGGTGCCGTTCGCGGAGTCGGTCGGTGCGATGGGCGAGCTCGTCGCCGAGGGCAAGGTGCGCCACCTGGGCCTGTCGGAGGTGACCGGGGCCGAGCTGCGCGCGGCGCACGCGGTACACCCGATCGCGGCCGTGCAGGCGGAGTGGTCGCTGTTCAGCCGGGACGTGGAGACCTCGCTGGTGGGCGCCGCGGCCGAGCTGGGCGTCGCGGTCGTGCCGTACTCGCCCCTCGGCAGGGGCTTTCTGACCGGAGCGTTCCAGGACGCGGCCAGCGATCTGCCGGAGAACGACTTCCGCCGCTTCCAGCCGCGGTTCTCCGGGGACAACGCCCGGCACAACGCGGCGCTGCTGGAGCCGGTCCGCAAGGCCGCACAGACGCACGGCGCGACCCTCGGTCAGATCGCGCTCGCCTGGGTGCACCAGCGGGCCGCGGTGCACGGCCTGTCCGTGGTGCCGATCCCCGGCACCCGCAGGCCGTCCCGTGTCGAGGAGAACACCGCCGCCGCGCGGATCACCCTCACCGACGCCGAGCTGGCGTGGCTGGAACCGATCGCCTCCGAGGTGGCGGGTGACCGCTATCCGGACATGAGCGGCACCTCGGCGGCCCGCGAGTAGCGGCGCTCCCGGGGATCCGGGCCCGCGGCGCCACAGCGCGCCGCGGGCCCGTCCGCGTCAGAGCTGCGGGCCCACCCGGACGGTACGGATCGCGGCCAGCACCGCGGCGGCGAACGGCAGGGACTCGTGCACCGGCCCGTAGCCGAGGCCGAAGACGACCGCGGCCGGGTCCTGGTCGGCCTCGCCCGGCGGCGGCCCCACGTCCCGGCGCAGCAGCCGCAGGTGGCCGTGGAGCAGTTCGGGGGAGCGCCAGTCGACGCCGGTCAGCTCCGCCACCGGGAAGAACTGGTCACCGGCCTTCCACTTGGCGGTGGACGCGCCGGTCCAGAACCAGCGGAAGACGACGGTGCGGCCGTCGAAGAACGCCTTCGCGTCGTAGGCTTTGAAGGAGCGCGGCCCGGCGGGCGCCGCCACCAGGAACCGGCCGGCTGCTTCGGCGGGCTCCGCCGCGGCGATCGCCGCCCGCAGCTCGTCCCGGTAGTACTCGGCGAGCGTCCGCGACTGCTCGGGCAGCACCAGCCGGTACGGGTCCGCGGTCTCCCGCAGCTGCCCGCCGGCCACCTCCACCAGCGGATCCACCCCGGCCCGGGGCACCCCCCGCAGCACGACCGTCCCGCGCCGCCCCTCCTCCAGCTCCACCCCCTCCAGCGCCTCCACCGGCACCCGCCGCTCCCCGAGCGCCTGAAGCAGCCGTGACCCCCGCACCGACCGGCTGTAACGGATGACCACCGCGTCGGGTTCGAACTCCCATACGGCATTGTTTCCGGCCAGCACGTCGCCCATGGGGCCCACCCTATGGCTGACATGCACGGAACGGGTCTCCCGGTTCTCTTTTTGCCGCCAGCACGGCCGGCGGTTCGCCGGCTACCGGCGAACCGCCGAGCGGATCGGTGCCCCAAGGGGGCGCGGTGGGGGGGTGGGGGTGCCCATGGGTGGGTGCCCGGTGGCGGGGTGCCCATGGGCCGGTGCCCGGTGGGTGCCGTCGGGCGTCGGGGCACCCAAGGGGGCCCAGGCCCGGGGGCTGGGTTGCCCCGCGTGGCGCCGTAGGGTTCGCCGGTTGGTTCACCTGACGCCGTACGGCACCCACCCGTGGTCACCCCCACGCCCCACGGCACCCACCTTGGGGCACCCTCACCCCACTGGGCACCCACCCTCGGGCACCCCGGCACCGCCGGGCCGCCGCCCCCCGACGAAAGCACCGCGCAGGAGGGCTACAGCCCCCCCGCGCACTCCGTGCCCTCGTTGCAGGCGACTGCCTGGTAGTGGCCCAGGGCGATCTCGGCGAAGTTGGCGAGGCTGGTGGTGTCGGGGGCGAAGTAGCCGGGGTGGCCGTTGGCGCCGGCGGCGCTGATGACGCGGGCGCCGAAGGAGGCGGAGACGGGGTCGGCGCCGTGGCCGAGGCCGGCGAACTCCAGGTGGGGGACGTCGCTGATCCAGTCGCCGGAGTCGCGGGCCGCCCAGACGTGGGCCGTGGTGCCGAGGTCGGAGGCGTGCCGGGCGCGCATGCCGGGGCTGCCGAAGACGGTGATGTCGCGGACCCGTCCGCGCGGCAGGTCGGGCGCCGCCACCCCGCACAGTACCGAGCCGTAGGAGTGGCAGAACAGTGCCACCGGGGCGTGTCCTGGCAGCGCGGCCAGCAGGTTTTCCAGCCGGACCGCGCCGCGTTCGGCGTCCGCGCCGGTGGAGGCGGCCAGGCCGACCCCGGTGGGGGTGGTGTAGTCGGCCCAGGCGATCACCGCGGTGCGCGCGTCCGGCTCGGCGGCCTTCTCGGCGCCGTAGAGCGCGCGGGCCATGCCGACCGGGGACTCGTAGGTCTTGGTGAGGCGCTCGAAGCGGAGCAGGTCGGTGTCGACGCCGGGGACCACGATCGAGATCCGGGTGGCGGTGGCGAGGTCGCCGAGGACCTCGGCGGCGCGGCCGGTGCCGGAGGGGTCGAACGCGAGGATCTGCCGGCGGCCGGCGAGCAGCGAGTCGTAGCGGTCGATCAGTTCGTCGGCGCTCCTGCGGCCCACGGGCGTGAGCCGGTCGCCCCGGTAGAGCGCGGCCTCGGTGTCGCGGGCCTGGCGCAGGGCCCGCCGGTTGGCCAGGTAGCGCAGGGTCGGCGGGGCGCCGTCGAGGTTGCCGACCACCAGCGGGTAGCGGTCGGCGAGCGTGCGCCGCTGACCGGCGGTCAGGGAGGCGAAGAAGCGGGCGATGGCGCCGGGCGCGGCGCTCGGGTCCGGCAGCCGCCGGGCGCCGATCGTGCCGCTCGACCAGGCCGACAGCGACACGGCCCGCGGGTCGGCGCTGCCGTGCGGCCGGACGGCGGTCCAGCCGGTGGTGGCGAGCATGATGAAGACGACGACCAGGGCGAGCAGCGCTCGCAGGGAGGTCGGGCTCATGCGCATGTGAAGAAGGGTCACTCGCTGTTGCCTCGCGCATTCTTCCCGGGGTCAGCGGGTCGGCCGGGGTGAGGATCGGGGCCGTCGGCGGACGGCGTCTCCTGTTTGCAGGGTAGAAGACGTGGAAGATCACTCGGTGGCTGCGTGATACGGGTCACGTTTGACAACGAAATATGGCGGAAATCGGTTACGGCCGGAAAACGCCGAAACTCCGGCCGGTGTCACCACCGGCCGGAGTCCCGTACCGTCCTCTATCGCTTCGTGCCCGCTCGGACGGCTTCGCGCCGCCGCGATCAGGCCGCACGCGCCGCGCCCAGGTGCCGCGCCCCCGCGGACCCTACGCGTCGCCGCCCGCGACGCCGGGGTCGGCCGAGGCCACGTCCAGCAGCTGGTAGCGGTCCACCGCCTGCTTCAGCACCGAGCGGTCGACCTTGCCCTCCCCGGCCAGCTCGGTCAGCACGCCCAGCGCGATCGACTGGGCGTCGATGTGGAAGAACCGCCGCGCCGCCCCGCGCGTGTCGGCGAAGCCGAAGCCGTCCGCGCCGAGCGAGGCGTACCGGCCCGGCACCCAGCGGGCGATCTGGTCCGGCACCGAGCGCATCCAGTCCGACACCGCGACGAACGGGCCCTGCGCCCCGGAGAGCTTGCGCGTCACGTACGGCACGCGCTGCTCCTCCTCCGGGTGCAGCAGGTTGTGCAGCTCGACGTCGACGGCTTCCCGGCGCAGCTCGTTCCAGGAGGTCGCGGACCACACGTCGGCCCGTACGTCCCAGTCCTCGGCCAGGATGCGCTGCGCCTCGACCGCCCACGGCACCGCGACGCCGGACGCCAGGATCTGCGCCGGGACGGTGCCCGCCGTGCCGGGCTTGAAGCGGTGTACGCCCTTGAGGATGCCCTCGACGTCCACGTCGGCGGGCTCGGCCGGGTGCTGGACCGGCTCGTTGTAGACGGTCAGGTAGTAGAAGACGTCCTCGCCGGGCCTGCCGTCGGCGGTCTCGCCGTACATCCGGCGCAGACCGTCCTGCACGATGTGCGCGATCTCGAAGCCGTACGCCGGGTCGTAGGCGACGCACGCCGGGTTGGTCGAGGCCAGCAGCTGGGAGTGGCCGTCGGCGTGCTGGAGGCCCTCACCCGTAAGGGTGGTCCGGCCGGCGGTGGCACCCAGCACGAAACCGCGGGCGAGCTGGTCGGACATCTGCCAGAACTGGTCACCGGTGCGCTGGAAACCGAACATCGAGTAGAAGACGTACACCGGGATCAGCGGCTCGCCGTGGGTGGCGTACGCGGAGCCGGCGGCGATCAGCGAGGCGGTGCAGCCGGCCTCGGAAATACCGTCGTGCAGCATCTGGCCGGTCGGCGACTCCTTGTACGCCAGCAGCAGCTCGCGGTCCACCGACTCGTACTGCTGGCCCAGCGGGTTGTAGATCTTCGCGCTCGGGAAGAACGCGTCCATGCCGAAGGTCCGGTACTCGTCCGGGGCGATCAGCACGAAGCGCTTGCCGATCTCCTTGTCCCGCATCAGGTCCTTGAGCACCCGGACGAACGCCATGGTGGTGGCGATCGACTGCTGTCCCGAGCCCTTCTTCGCGGTCGCGTACGCCGTGTCCGGCGGCAGGGGCAGCGGCTTGGCGCGCACCACCCGGCTGGGCACGTAGCCGCCGAGGCTCTTGCGGTGGTCGTGCATGTACTGGATCTCCTCGGAGTCCCGGCCCGGGTGGTAGTAGGGCGGGTATCCCTGGTCCAGCCGCTGGTCGGTGATCGGCAGGTGCAGCCGGTCCCGGAACCGCTTGAGGTCGTCGACCGTCAGCTTCTTCATCTGGTGGGTCGCGTTGCGGCCCTCGAAGTTCGGGCCCAGCGTCCAGCCCTTGATGGTCTGGGCGAGGATGACGGTCGGCTGGCCCCGGTGCTCCTGGGCCGCGGTGTAGGCGGCGAAGATCTTGCGGTGGTCGTGGCCGCCGCGTCCCAGGTGCAGGATCTGCTCGTCGCTGAGGTCGCGCACCATCCGGCGCAGCCGCTGGTCGTCGCCGAAGAAGTGCTTGCGGATGTAGCCGCCGGTCTCGGTGGCGTACGTCTGGAACTGGCCGTCCGGCGTGGTGTTCATCTTGTTGACCAGCAGGCCGTCCTGGTCCTGGGCCAGCAGCGGGTCCCAGGAACGGTCCCAGACCAGCTTGATGACGTTCCAGCCGGCGCCGCGGAACTGGGACTCCAGTTCCTGGATGATCTTGCCGTTGCCGCGGACCGGGCCGTCGAGCCGCTGGAGGTTGCAGTTCACCACGAAGGTCAGGTTGTCCAGGCCCTCGCGGGAGGCGATGGACAGCTGGCCGAGCGACTCCGGCTCGTCCATCTCGCCGTCGCCGAGGAACGCCCAGACGTGCGACGCGGAGGTGTCGGCGATGCCGCGCGCCTGCATGTACCGGTTCATCCGGGCCTGGTAGATCGCGCCGAGCGGGCCCAGGCCCATGGACACGGTGGGGAACTCCCAGAAGTCCGGCATCAGCCGCGGGTGCGGGTAGCTGGACAGGCCGTCCGGCGCCTTGGACTTCTCCTGGCGGAAGGCGTCCAGCTGCGCCTCGGTGAGCCGGTCGAGCAGGAACGCGCGGGCGTAGATGCCCGGCGAGGCGTGCCCCTGGAAGAAGATCTGGTCGCCGCCGAGGCCGTCGTCCTTGCCCCGGAAGAAGTGGTTGAAGCCCACGTCGTAGAGGGAGGCGGAGGAGGCGAAGGTCGCGATGTGGCCGCCGACGCCGATCCCGGGGCGCTGCGCCCGCGACACCATCACCGCGGCGTTCCAGCGGGTGGCGTTGAGGATCTTGCGCTCGATCTCCTCGTTGCCGGGGAAGAACGGCTCGTCCTTGGTGGCGATGGTGTTGACGTAGTCGCTGCTGCGCATCTCGGGCACGGCGACGCGCTTCTCGCGGGCGCGCTCGATGAGGCGGAGCATCAGGTAGCGGGCCCGCTCCCGGCCGCGCTCGTCGATGGCAGCGTCGAGCGAGTCGAGCCATTCCGCCGTCTCCTCGGGATCGAAATCCGGGACCTGGCTGGGAAGGCCGCCAATGATGATCGGGTTGCGATCGGATCCGGAAGCCACGCTGTTCCTTCACTGATAGGGGTGCGATAAAGGTGCTCTGCTGGGTCGCCGCATCCATCGTGTACCGCAGCGTTCGATACGTCATCTCTACCGAGCGGTAACCGGTGGGCCGGCACAGCCCGGCGGGTCCGGCGGCCGACAGGCGGCCAAACCTGCACTCTACGCCCGGGTGGACGTACGTCCGACGCGCGGCTCCAATCACCCACAACACCGGCAAACCGGAGTGGTCTGCGTCACTATGGGTAAGGAACCCAGGGTGCGGGTTGCGGGGAAGACGGTCGAATCGTCACCGTTTCGGCGGTCTCGTACGCCGGGTACTTGCGCGATCCGCCGCGCCCGTGTGGACTACCGCCAATAGGCTCGCGCCGCAGCGGGCACATACGGACTCAGCCGAACAATGCAGTTCCCATGACAGGAGGCAAAGCGTGAGCGCGACCGCGGACCACGCGGAGGAGCGGACCAACCCGGCGAGCCGGCTTGGTTTCGAGCCCGGACAGGTGGTCCAGGAGCTCGGGTACGACGAGGACACCGACCAGGAGCTTCGCGAGAGCATTGAGGAGCTCACGGGCGAGGAGCTCGCCGATGAGGACTACGACGACGTGCCCGACGCCGTCCTGCTGTGGTTCCGCGAGGACGACGGCGACCTCACCGACGCGCTCGTCGACGCCACGTCGACGGTCGACCCCGGCGCACCGATCTGGCTGATGACCCCGAAGACGGGGCGTGACGGCCATGTCGAGCCCAGCGAGATCGGTGAGGCGGCCCAGACCGCCGGCCTGGCCCAGACGAGCAGCGTCAACGCGGCCCGGGACTGGACCGGCAGCCGCCTGGTCACCCCGAAGGCGGCGCGCGCCGCCCGGCGCTAGCCGCCGGCCTCCGGAGCGTCCCCGGGGCTGCGCGCTCGGCCGCTGAGCGCGCAGCCCCCACGCCGGGCGGGCGGGCCCGCGTGCGCCCTCGGCCGGCCGATGGCGCACGCCTGATGACCCGTCGTGCCGCGCCGGCCGCCGCCGACTCCGCGGAGCGGGGCACGCCGCCCCGCGGCCGGCCCGGCCCACCGCACCTGCCCGCACGCGCCCGCACCACCCGCGCCACCGACGGAGGGACCGCGGCCTTGGCCATCGAGGTGGGCGCCGCCGCGCCCGATTTCCGGCTGCCCGACCAGCACGGCCGGCCCGTCGCGCTGAGCGACCTCCGGCACCGTAAGAACGTTGTGCTGCTCTTCTTCCCGTTCGCCTTCACCAGCGTCTGCGCGGGCGAGCTGCGAGCGGTGCAGGACGAGCTGGCCGCCTTCCAGAACGAGCGCACCCAGGTGCTCGCGGTCTCCTGCGACTCGATGCACGCGCTGCGGGTCTTCTCCGACACCGAAGGGCTGGACTTCCCGCTGCTGTCGGACTTCTGGCCGCACGGCACGGCCTCCCGGGCCTACGGCGTCTTCGCCGAGGACAAGGGCTGCGCGCTGCGCGGCACCTTCGTGGTCGACCGGTGCGGCACGGTCCGCTGGACCATCGTCAACGGCCTGCCGGACGCCCGTGACCTTCACGAATACGCAAAGGCGCTCGAAGCGCTGTAGTCGCGGGGAACCGGTCACTAAGCTCGGCACGTTGATCGGGCACGCGCGTGCGTCCACGCACTGGCGCGTACCACCGCACCGAAGGGACGGGAGGACACGTGGGAGTCAGCCTTAGCAAGGGTGGCAACGTCTCGCTGACCAAGGAGGCGCCGAATCTCACAGCGGTCGTCGTCGGTCTGGGCTGGGACGCCCGCACCACCACCGGCAGCGACTTCGACCTGGACGCCAGCGCGCTGCTCACCGACGAACAGGGCAAGGTCCTGTCCGACGCGCACTTCGTGTTCTTCAACAACCTGCGCAGCCCGGACGGCTCGGTGGAGCACACCGGTGACAACCTCACCGGTGAGGGGGAGGGTGACGACGAGGTGATCAACGTCAACCTGTCCACCGTGCCGCCCGCCGTCGCCAAGATCGTCTTCCCGGTCTCCATCTACGACGCCGAGCCGCGCCAGCAGAGCTTCGGCCAGGTCCGCAACGCCTACATCCGGGTGCTCAACGCGGCCGACAACCGGGAGCTGGCCCGCTACGACCTGACCGAGGACGCCTCCACCGAGACCGCGATGGTCTTCGGCGAGCTGTACCGGCACGGCGCCGAGTGGAAGTTCCGTGCCATCGGCCAGGGGTACGCCTCCGGGCTGCGCGGCATCGCCCAGGACTTCGGCGTCAACGTCTGACAGCCGTTCGGAACCATTTGCGGGGAGGAAAGACCACGATGGGCGTCACGCTCGCCAAGGGAGGCAACGTCTCCCTGTCCAAGGCCGCGCCGAATCTCACCCAGGTGCAGATCGGCCTCGGCTGGAGGGCCCGCTCCACCACCGGCGCCGACTTCGACCTGGACGCCAGCGCGCTGCTGTGCGCGAACGGCCGGGTACTGGGAGATGACTACTTCATCTTCTACAACAACCTCAAGAGCCCTGAGGGTTCCGTCGAGCACACCGGTGACGAACTGGTCGGCGGCTCCGGCGGCGACGACGAGACGGTGCTGGTCGAACTGGCCAAGGTCCCGCCCGCCGTCGACAAGATCGTCTTTCCCGTCTCCATCTATGACGCCGACGCCCGGGTGCAGACCTTCGGCCAGGTCAGCGACGCCTATATCCGTGTGCTCAACCAGGCGGACGGCACCGAGCTGGCCCGCTACGACCTGACCGAGGACGCCTCCACCGAGACGGCGATGATCTTCGGCGAGCTCTACCGCTACGGCGGCGAATGGAAGTTCCGCGCTGTGGGCCAGGGGTACGCCTCCGGGCTGCGCGGCATCGCCCTAGACTTCGGGGTCAACGTTTCGTAAAGCCGCGTACGCGCGAGGCTCCCTTGGCTCAGGGGATTCTCAAGGGATTGGGTGGGAAGCACGTGCTCCTCAGAACTTTCGGCTGGTCGTTCGGCATCACCGCCGCGGGCCTGGCCCTGGCCGGCGTCCTCTGGGGACCGAAGGGACTCGCGATCGTCGCGATCCTGTCCGTCCTTGAGATCTCGCTCTCCTTCGACAACGCGGTGATCAACGCGGGCATCCTGCGGAAGATGAACGCCTTCTGGCAGAAGATGTTCCTGACCGTCGGTGTGCTGATCGCGGTGTTCGGCATGCGGTTGGTTTTTCCGATCATCATTGTGGCGATCACCGCCAAGCTCAGCCCGTGGGAGGCGGTCCGGGTCGCGATCGACGACCACGACCGCTACGAGAGCCTGGTCACCGGCGCCCACCCGGCCATCGCCGCATTCGGCGGCATGTTCCTGTTGATGATCTTCCTCGACTTCATCTTCGAGGAGCGGGAGATCACCTGGCTGGGCTGGCTGGAAAGGCCGCTGTCGAAGCTGGGCAAACTGGACATGCTCTCGGTGGCCGTCGCGATGATCGTGCTGGTCATCGCGGCCACCACGGTCGCCACCGGCGTCCCGGTGCACGGCGGTCACGGCACCGTCGACAAGGGCGAGACGGTCCTGCTGGCCGGTGTCGGCGGTCTGATCACCTACCTGGTGGTCGGCGGGGTCTCCAGCTTCTTCGAGGACCGGCTGGAGGACGAGGAGGAGGACCTCGACGACGAGGGGCCGGCCGGGGGCGGGGCCGCGATCCCCGAGGAGCGCGGCGGCGCGACCGCCTCCCAGGTCGTCGGACTGGCCGGCAAGGCCGCGTTCTTCATGTTCCTGTACCTGGAGGTCATCGACGCCTCCTTCTCCTTCGACGGAGTGGTCGGCGCCTTCGCGGTCAGCAACGACATCTTCGAGATCGCCCTCGGTCTCGGCATCGGCGCGATGTACATCCGGTCGCTGACCGTCTTCCTGGTCCGCAAGGGCACGCTGGACGACTACGTGTACCTGGAGCACGGCGCGCACTACGCGATCGGCGCGCTGGCGGTCATCCTGGTGATCACCGTCAAGTACGACGTGAGCGAGGTGATCACCGGACTCGTCGGCGTGGTCCTGATCGCCGCGTCGTACTGGTCGTCGGTCGTACGCAACCGGCGGCTCGAGGCGGACTCCGAGGCGTCGGAGGACAAGACCGAAGTGACGTCCGGGGTCTGACCGGCGTCGGGCCGCACTGGGCGCTGCCCCCGTCTTCCGGCGGGGGCAGCGGCATGTCACTGTACGGACAGGGAACAGCACCGTACGGATACGGCGGAGCACCGGAGGGTGGAGACCGATGGACTGGCGGAGTTTTCTGGGGTCCGGCGGCAGCCGGCAGTTCGATCTGACAAACGTGCACTCGGTCGAGCTGACCAAGCGGCGCCCGGAGATCTCACTCACCAAGCAGGGCGCCGCGGTGGGCAACATGCGGGTCAACCTGTCCTGGCAGATGCGCACGTCGGACACCGCGGGCTGGACCGTGGAGCGGCGCGGCTTCCTGCGCAGGCAACTGGACGTCTTCAAGCCGCAGGTGGTGCAGGCGGCCGGCCCCGCGATGGTCAACGTCGACCTGGACCTGGCCTGCCTGTACGAACTGGCCGACGGCACCAAGGGCGTGGTGCAGCCGCTCGGCGGCTTCCTCGGCGACCTCGATTCGGCGCCGTACATCAAGGTGAGCGGCGACGACCGGTTCGGCGGCAGCTCGGGCGAGACGCTGTTCATCAACCTCGACAAGCGCGAGGAGTTCAAGCGGCTGCTGGTCTTCGTCTACATCTACGACGGCACCCCCGCCTTCGACCGGGCGCACGCCAAGCTGGAGATCTTCCCCGGCTCCGGCCCGCGGATCGAGATCTCGCTCAACGAGCGCGAGCCGCAGGCCAGGTCGTGCGCGGTGCTGCTGATCGAGAACCGCAAGGGCGAACTGGTGGTGCGCCGCGAAGTGCGCTACGTATACGGCTTCCAGGCCGAGATCGACCGGCTGTACGGCTGGGGGCTCCAGTGGGGGCGCGGTTACAAGTCGAAGGTGTGACGGACCCGCGCCGCGCCCCGGGGCCGCCGAGGGGCACCTCGGCGGCCCCGGGGGCCGTTCAGCGGCCCGGCTGGAACTGCGGGCCCTGGGGCGGCAGGGTGAACCCGGAGTCGCCGCTGTGGGGTGCCGGCACCGGTACCGGCATCGGCGCCGTGGCGGCGACCGGCTGCGGGTAGCCGTACGCCGGATAGCCCGTCTGCGGCTGCTGGTGGACCGGGGGGGCGACCGTCGCCGGGGCGGCGGCCACGGGCTGCGGGTAGCCGTAGGCGGGCTGCTGGGGCACGTGGGCGGGGGCCGGCAGCGGGTAGCCGTAGGCGCTGGTGGCGGCCGGGTCGGCGGGCGCGGGCGGGGCGGCGGGCACCGCCCCGGTGGGCTGGAAGGCCTCCGGCGGCAGCGCCGTGGTCAGGTCCGGGTCGGGCTCGCCGTCGTCCACCGCGATGCCGAACTCGGTCGCGAGGCCGACCAGCCCGTCGGCGTACCCCAGGCCGAGCGCGCGGAACTTCCAGCCGGCGTTCCTGCGGTACAGCTCGCCGCAGATCAGCGCGGTCTCGTGGCCGGTGTCCGGTACCACGTCGAAGGTGGCCAGCGGGGCGGCGTGCTGCGGTCCGGCGGTGTCGTAGAGCAGCAGCGCGAGGTCGCGTACCTGGCTGAAGGGCCCGCCGTCGCAGGAGGCGGCGATCACCACCCGGTCCACGGTGGCGTCCAGCGCGGCCAGGTCCACCTCGACGGTGTCGGTCAGCCCCTCCGCGACGCGCTTCTTCGGCAGGTGGCGGGCCAGGCCCGAGGGATGGCGGGGTTCGTTGTAGAACACGAAGTCGGCGTCCGAGCGGACCCGGCCGTCGGGGCCGACCAGCAGCGCGGAGGCGTCCACGTCGGGGGCGTCCGGCCGGGGGGACCAGCGGAGCACGGCCCGGACGCCGGAGGCGTCCAGCGGGATGTTCGAACCCTTCACCATCACGTGCGTCATACCGGTCATCCTGCCCCCCGGGCGGGCCGCCCCACAACGCCGTGCGGCGGGCCGGGCCGGGTCCGGCGCACGACCGCAAGGAACCGGCCGGTTTCGATGGCATGACCAAGTAACCGTTCCGGTGCGAGGGTCATGCGGTAGACCTGCGTCGGTTACCTGCTTTTCACGTGAGCGGGGAACCAGCACCCCATCGTCGCACGTACGATAATCGGCCAGATGTCTCCTGGCCCGACCACCCTGAAAGGGGGCGTATGCGACACTTCGGACATCTCACCTCTGAGCTGAGAGGTGAACTGTTCCACCGCGAGCCGCAGGAGTTCACCGCCGACTCGCCCGCCCACACGCTCGCTGTCGCCCTCGGCGCCACGCTCTACAGCCCCGCCACCCGGCCGCGGCTCGCCGACGACGTGCGCAAACA
Organism: Streptomyces sp. ITFR-21; assembly: GCF_031844685.1. Taxonomy (NCBI): domain Bacteria; kingdom Bacillati; phylum Actinomycetota; class Actinomycetes; order Kitasatosporales; family Streptomycetaceae; genus Actinacidiphila; species Actinacidiphila sp. ITFR-21. Next base: position 1,638,302 of record NZ_CP134605.1, on the reverse strand, counting down.
GGCCGCCAACGGCGTCGTCTCCATGGTGCTCTGCCTGGAGGACTCCATCGACGACCGCGACGTCGTCGCCGGCGAGGCCAACCTCGTCCGGCAGTTCGCCGACCTCGCCGCCCGCCCCGACGCCGCGGCCGCCCTGCCGCTGCTCTTCATCCGGGTCCGCACCCCCGAGCAGATCACCGACCTGGTGGACCGGCTCGGCCACACCGTGGCACTGCTCTCCGGATTCGTCCTGCCCAAGTTCACCGAGGAGACCGGCGTCCCCTTCCTGGAGGCGCTCACCCGCGCCGAGGCCGCCTGCGGGCACCGGCTGTTCGCCATGCCGGTCCTGGAGTCGCCGCAGCTGCTGCACCTGGAGACCCGGGTGGAGGCGCTGCACGGCATATCGCGGACCGTCGACAAGTACCGCGAGCGGGTGCTCGCGATGCGGCTCGGCGTCACCGACTTCTGCGCCTCCTACGGACTGCGCCGGGCACCCGAGATGACCGCGTACGACGTGCAGATCGTCGCGTCGGTGATCGCCGACGTGGTCAACGTCTTCGGCCGCGCCGACGGCAGCGGCTTCACCGTCAGCGGCCCGGTCTGGGAGTACTTCCGGCACAACGAGCGGATGTTCAAGCCGCAGCTGCGGCGCAGCCCCTTCACCCCCGAGGCGGAGGACCTGCGGGACGCGCTGCTCGCCCGCGACATGGACGGGCTGCTGCGCGAGATCGAACTCGACCGGGCCAACGGCCTCCAGGGCAAGACCTGCATCCACCCCACGCACGTACCGGTCGTGCACGCGCTCAACGTGGTCAGCCACGAGGAGTTCTCGGACGCGGCCGACATCCTGCACCAGGACCGCAGCGGCGGCGGCGTGCTGCGCTCGTCGTACACGAACAAGATGAACGAGGTGAAGCCGCACCGGGCGTGGGCGGAGCGGACCATCCGGCGGGCCGAGGTGTTCGGCGTCGCCCACGAGGACGTGGGCTTCGTGGAACTGCTGGCGGCGAGCCTGCCGTCCTCCTGACGGGGCCGCCCGCCGGCCCCGCCCGGATCATCCGCACCACCTGGAGCAAGGGAAACCCGCTTGATGGCAACGAACGCGCCCTGGCCCGGCCAGTGGGTCGCCGACCGGCTGGGCGTCGCCCTGCACGGCGACGGCCTGCACGACCTGCTCGGCCTCGCCCTGCGGCGCAACCCCAAGCGGGCCCACCTGCTGGTCTCCAACGTGCTCGGCAAGCACGTACCGCAGGACCCGGACACCGTGTACGGGCACGCCCACCGGCTCGGTGAACGGGTACGGCTGCTGTTGGGCCCCGCGGCGGACCGGGCCGTGGTGCTGGGTTACGCCGAGACCGCCACCGGTCTCGGCCACGTGGTCGCCGACGGCCTCGGCACCGCCCCCTACCTGCACTCGACCCGCCGCGCCGTGCCCGGCGCCGCCCGGCACGGCGGCTTCGAGGAGGAGCACAGCCACGCCACCGGCCACCACATCCTGCCGGCCGACCCCGCCCTGCTGACCGGCGACGGCCCGCTCGTCCTGGTCGACGACGAGTTCTCCACCGGCCGCACCGTCCGCAACACCATCAGCGACCTGCACGGACGCCACCCGCGGTCCCGCTACGTCGTCGTCGCCCTCACCGACCTGCGCTCCCCGGCCGACCGCGCCGCCCTGACCGACTTCGCCGACTCCCTGGGCACGCGGATCGACGTCGTCGCCCTCGCCACCGGGACCGTCACCCTGCCGCCCGGCGTCCTGGCCAAGGGCCAGGCGCTGGTCGCGGCCCACGAGCGGCCGCCCGCGAGCGGCTCACCCGCGGCCGCCGTCCGCCGGGTCGACCTCGGCTGGCCCGAAGCCCTGCCCGACGGCGGCCGCCACGGCTTCCTGCCCGAGCACCGCGAACGCCTGGAGGCCGCGCTGCCCGCCATGGGCCGCCGGCTGGCCGCCGCACTGCCGCGGACCGCCCGCCGGATCCTGGTCCTCGGCAACGAGGAGCTGATGTACGCGCCCCTGCGCCTGGCCCAGGCCCTGCAGGACGCGCTGCGGGCGGCGCCGCCCGGCGGGGCGGGGGAGGCGGGCGGCCAGGCGCCGGCCGGGGTGGGCGCCGGGGTGCCCGCCGAGGTGCGGTACTCGACCACCACCCGCTCACCGGTGCTGGCGGTGGACGACCCCGGCTACGCGATCCGGACCCGGATCGTCTTCCCGGCCCACGACGAACCCACCGACACCGGCTCGCGCGAGCGGTACGCGTACAACGTCGTCGGCTTCGACGCCGTGGTCTGTGTGGTGGACTCGGTGGGGGACACCGGCGCGCTGCACGCGCCCGGGGGACTGGCCGGCCGGCTGGCCGAGCTCACCGGCACGGTAGTGCTCGCCGTCGTGCCGTCCCACCGACCGAACGGAAGCACCCGCGCCATGAGCGAGACCGCACCCCGCCGGCTGCCCGAGCCGCTGCGCGGACCGGAGTTCTCCTCGTACCCGCCGGACGAGGTGGGCTGGCTGCTGAAGGACCTGTCCGGCGTGGAACTGGAGGCGCCCACCGAGGAACGCGAGGAGGCCATCCAGAGCGGCGGCGCGCACTACGCCGAGTCGCTGCCGGTGGAGTACCAGCCCACCCCGGAGTACCAGGAGCTGTTCCGCTCCGCGCTGGCCGGCTCGGCGGCCCGGATCGCCCGCGCGGTCGGCGCCGTCACCGAGCTGGTGCTCGCCGAACGCGGCCCGGACGCCGTCCTGGTCTCGCTGGCCCGCGCCGGCACCCCGGTCGGCGTGCTGATGCGCCGCTGGGCCCGGCACACGCACGGCCTGGAACTGCCGCACTACGCGGTCTCCATCGTGCGGGGCCGCGGCATCGACGCCAACGCGCTGCGCTGGCTGGCCGCCCACCACGACCCGGCCGACGCGGTGTTCGTCGACGGCTGGACCGGCAAGGGCGCCATCACCCGCGAACTAGCCGACGCCGTACGGGACTTCGGCGGCTTCAACCCGGACATCGCGGTCCTCGCCGACCCCGGCGGCTGCGTGTCCACCTACGGCACCCGCGACGACTTCCTGATCCCCTCCGCGTGCCTCAACTCCACGGTCTCCGGCCTCATCTCGCGCACCGTGCTGAACACCGACCTGATCGGCCCCGACGACTTCCACGGCGCCAAGTTCTACCGCGAACTGCTCGCCGACGATGTCTCCGGCCTCTTCCTCGACACCGTCTCCGCCGCCTTCGACACGGTCGCCGACGCGGTGGCCGAGGACGTCAAGTCGCTGCGCGCGCAGGACCGTTCCCCGACCTGGGCGGGCTGGCGGGCGGTCGAGCGGATCAGCGAGGAGTACGGCATCGGCGACGTGAACCTGGTCAAGCCCGGCGTCGGCGAGACCACCCGGGTCCTGCTGCGCCGCGTCCCGTGGAAGATCCTCGCCCGGCGCGGCGCCGACGCCGACCTCGGCCACGTCCGGCTGCTCGCCGCCCAGCGCGGCGTCCCCGTGGAGGAGGTCGACGCCCTCCCGTACTCCTGCGTCGGCCTCATCCACCCCCGCTTCACCCGTGGCGCGACCGGTACCGACGGCAAGGCGGTAGGCAGCAAGTGAAGTCCCCCGAGGCCAAGCCCGATCTCCGGCCGGCCGCCCGCACGCTGGTCGCCAGCGACCTGGACCGCACCCTCATCTACTCCACCGGCGCGCTCGCCCTCACCATGCCCGACGAGCAGGCCCCCCGGCTGCTGTGCGTCGAGGTGCACGAGGCCAGGCCGCTGTCGTACATGACCGAGGCGGCCGGCCGGCTGCTGGTCGAACTCGCCGACACCGCGCGGTTCGTGCCCACCACCACCCGGACCCGCAAGCAGTACCGCCGGATCAGCCTGCCCGGCCGCCAGCCGCGCTACGCGATCTGCGCCAACGGCGGCCACCTGCTGGTGGACGGCCACACCGACCACGACTGGAACGCCGAGATGCGCCGCCGGCTCGCCGCCGGCTCCGCGCCGCTGGAGGAGGTCCGCGCGCACCTGGCCGCGACGGCGGACCCCGAGTGGCTGCGCAAGGAACGCATCGCGGAGGACCTGTTCGCGTACCTGGTGGTGGCGCGCGAACTGCTGCCGGCCGGCTGGGTCAAGGAACTCGCGGAGTGGGCCGAGCCGCGCGGCTGGACGGTTTCCCTCCAGGGCCGCAAGATCTACGCGGTCCCCAAGCCGCTCAGCAAGAGCGCCGCGCTGGCCGAGGTGGTCCGCAGGACCGGCGCCGGGACGGTGCTCGCGGCGGGCGACTCGCTGCTCGACGCCGACCTGCTGATGGCCGCCGACAGCGGCTGGAGCCCCGGCCACGGCGAACTCGCCGACACCGGCTGGAGCGCCCCGCACATCATCGCGCTCCCCACGGTGGGCGTGGCGGCGGGCGAGGAGATCCTGCGCCACATGCTGGACCGGACCGAGGGCGACGGCCTGGCACCGTGAGGGGCCGCCCCGCTGGCGGCCGTTCCCCGCGGACGGCGCCGCCGGGCGGTGGCGGTCGGCCGACCTACACCCCTGCACGGTGCCCCCGCGCCGCCGAGGCCCCGCACGGGCGGGCGGTTCGCGGCGGCGGCCGGCCTGCGGCGGGCACACGGCAGCGGTCGGCTACGGGCGGGCCGGGTCCGCGCCTGCGGTCGGTCGGGGGCCGGGGTCGGCTCGCAGCGGGCGCCGGGCCCGTGTCGGCGGCGGCCGGCCCGCGCTTCCGGCCGGGCGGCGGCCGGTGCAACGGTCGCGCGGCGGGTCGCGGGGGATACGCTGGGCCCATGCCTCGTTACGAATACCGCTGCAAGTCGTGCGGCTCGACGTTCGAACTGCGCCGCCCCATGTCCCAGGCCAACGCCCCCTCGGTCTGCCCCGAGGGCCACTCCGACACGGTGAAGCTGCTGTCGACCGTCTCGGTGGGCATCTCGGCAGGACCGTCCTCCGCTCCGGCCCCGGCGCCGGCCGGCGGTGGGGGCGGCGGTTGCTGCGGCGGGGGCTGCTGCAGCTGACTCAGCGGCCGGCCGCGCGGTCCTCCCTGATGTTCGCCACCACCCGGTTGGCGGTCTCCCGGACCGCCGCCGTCTCGGTGAGGAACGCCCAGTAGTCGGGGTGCCGGCCATCCAGCGCGGCCACCGCCCGGTCCAGCCGGGCCACCGCCTCGTCCAGCGGGCGGGCATGCCGGGGCTCGGGCGTGCTGCGGCCCTGCATGGCCAGGCGCTGGGCGTCGCGGATGGCGAAGCGGGTCTTCTCGACCTCGGCCTTGGGGTCCTTGCTGACCTCGTTGAGGCGCCGCAGCCGGTCGCCCGCGGCGCCCACCGCGCCGTCCACGTCGTCCATCAGCGACCGTACGGTGGCCAGCTGCGCGGTGGCGTCCGCCCACCGCTGCTCCGCCCGCGCCCGCCGCGCCTCGGCCAGCGCCTCCTCGGCCCGGCGCACCGCCTGCGCGGCCTGCTCCGGGACGCTCTGCAGGTCCTCCCAGCAGGCCACCGAGAACCGCCGCCGCAGCTCGCTCAGCACCGGGGTGACCCCTTCCGCCCGGGTGGCCAGCGCCTGCACCCGGGTGCGCAGCGACACCAGCCGCTTGTCCAGCTCCGCGGCCCGCTCGGGCAGCCGCTCGGCCTCCGTCCTGACCGCCTCCGCCGTGCGCCGTACGCCGTCGGCCCGCTGTACGGTCTCGGTCACGCCGTGCCGGCTCGGCCCCTCGTTGAGCTTGGTCAGCTCCGGGGCGAGCGCCGCCAGCCGCGCGGCGAGGTCGTCCGCCTTGAGCCCGGCCGCGCGGGCCGCGTCCAGCGCGTTGCTCGCCGCGAGCAGCGACTGCTTGGCCCGCTCCCGGGCCGGGGCCAGCCGGGCCAGCTGGGTCTCGGCCTTGCCCAGCAGCGGGCCGAGACCGGACCGGAAGCGCTCCAGCTCGCGCTGCGCGTTCTCCAACTCGTCCTTGGCCCGGGTCAGCTCGGCGCGGGCCCGCCCGGCGGCGGCGTGCTCCAGCTCGTCCCGGTCCAGGTCGTGCGCGTCCACCGCGGCGATGTACGTGGCGCTGACCTGGTCGATCCGTTCCCCCAGCGCCCGGAAACCGGCCAGCGCGCGCCGCGCCTCGGCGGAGTCGTCCACGGCCGAGATCGTCTCTATCGAGATCTCCAGGTCGCGCTGCGCGGTGTCCAGCTCGTAGAACGCCTGGGCGGCCGCGTCCTTCGCCGCCTGGGCCTGGGCACGCAGGTTGTCGTCGCCGCGCCGCCACCACGAGCGTGCCGTCGTCACCGTGACTCTCTCTCCCCGCGCTCAGCCCCCACCACCGTCCGTTCCATCCTCCCACCCGCCTGCCGCGATCACATCGTCCGGTCCGCCCGCCCACGGTTGCCGACCAGCCCTCGGCGCAAGGTATCCTGTGGCGTCGCAACCCTCGGGCGTGTAGCTCAGCGGTAGAGCGCCGCCCTTACAAGGCGGATGTCGGCGGTTCGAAACCGTCCACGCCCACCCCGTGCCGAGACCCCTTCCGCCGCCGCGGCAGGGGTCTTCCCCATCCCTGCGCGCGGACGGAGTCCCCATTCCCGCGCCCGGTCGGAGTCCGCGACCCTGGACGATCAGTACCCGGCCCGGCCCGTCGGCCGAGCCGCCGCTTTTGTGCGGCCCCGGTCGGCGTCCACCGTTCCCGTCCGGTCCGCGGGGACGCCACTCTTCCACCCGCCCCGGGTGGCGGGCCGCCGCCTTACCGATAAGGGTGGACAGCGTCCCCTCCGCCCCAACCGGGAAGGCCCGTCATGTCTGAGCGCAACACCGCGTACCGCAGCCTCCACGACCTCGGCATCGCAACATGGTTCGGCGGGTCCCTCATGGGCTGCGTGGGTCTCAACGGGTCCGCCGCAACCGTCGGGGACACCGAGATGGACACCGCCCGGATCGCGTCGGTCGGCTGGAAGCGCTGGACCCCGGTCAACGCCGGCGCGATCGCCGTGCACCTCATCGGCGGCGCCGGCGTGCTGGCCGCCAACGCGGCCCGGGTGAAAAACCAGCAGGGGGTGGCCGCGTCCACCGTCGCGAAAATGGCGGTCACGGCCGCGGCGATGGCCGCCACCGCCTACAGCGGCGTACTGGGCGCGAAGATCGAACTGGTGTCGTCCCCCGAGCCCTCGCACCGCGAGAAGGCGGCCAAGCACCCCGTCGACGTGGAGCATGCGCGGAAGCAGCTGGCGGTGGTGCAGTGGCTCATCCCCGCTCTCACCGGGACCGTGGTGGTGCTCAACGCACTGCACGGCGAGCAGCAGCGGCCCTCGCAGCAGGGGGCGGGCATGATCAAGAAGTGGGCGGCGAACCTGCTGTAGCCGGCCCGTCCGGAGCCGTGGGCGGCGCAGACGGGAAACAACGTCCCCTGTCACCCGTTACGCCTGAGATCATACGGTTATCGACCGGATGCATCACTTGGGGGGACTCATGTCGTACCAACCGCCCGACCTGCCCTGGGACTTACCGCCCGGCCCAGGGCGGCCCGCCGGGCCGTGGGGGCCGCCGCCCCCGCCGCCGCGCAGGAAGGCCAAGGTCGTGCCGATCGTCCTCGGCATCCTCGGGCTCCTCTTCACCCTCGCCGTCGTCGCCGAGGTCACGGGCGGCGTCAGCAGCCACAGCAGCAGCGACAGGGCCGACACCACGGCGGCGGCCCCGGCCGTCCCCGTGCCCGCCGCCGCCACGGCGCCGACGACCGCGCCCGCCGTCCACACGTCGGCCGTCGCCCTCAAGGCGTCCGGCAGCGGTGCCCGGTCCACCGGGACGTTCACCGTCCGGGGCGACTGGGACCTTGAGTACAGCTACGACTGCACCGGTTCGGGATCCGCGGGCGCCTTCGTCGTGAACGGCCCGGCGCCCGCCGACCGGTACGTCGACGAACTGGGCACGAAGGGCTCGGGCACCACCCACCTGCACGCGGGCGGAACGCTGCGCCTCGACGTCGAGTCCACGTGCGCGTGGACGATCGAAGTCGTCGACGTCTGATCCACCCTTCCAGCGTTGCGGCACCACGCGGTCCCGCCATCGGCCCGACAGGCGGATCGGGACAGGCGGCCCCGATCCGCCTGTCGGGCCGAGTACGGCCGCAGCAGCCATCGCAAGGGGGACAGGCCCGGACGCGCGTTCGGCCCAGACGATCTGGCCGCCGCCGGGGAGGCGGTATGGCGGGTCCGCTGGGTGAGGAGGGGGGATGGGATCGTCAGCTGATGAGTCCGTGGGCGGCGGCTTCGGCGTCGAGGTCGACGACGCGGTAGTCGGCGAGCCGCATGATCAGCTGGCTCGCCTGCATCCAGCGGAGGCGGCTGTCGCTCAGGGCGAGGGTTTCGGCGGCGATGATCCGCGGTCGGAGCGGTCCGGGGATGTGCAGGGCGCCGAAGACGCCGGACGGGTGGAACCGGCGGACGCGGAGCGCCGTGTAGTGGTCGCGCAGGTGGGGGCAGAGGGTGACCGCCGTGACGGCGCAGGGCAGACAGACCGGCGGGTGGGGTGATTCGATGGGGGCGGGCCAGGGGTCGCGTTCGTATTCGGTGCGGCCCATGAGCCACAGGACCCCGTCGTCGTTGTGGTCGGGCTGGTTGCCGCAGACCTGGCACAGGACGCGCTGCATGGCCCGGCGTTGGCGCGGGGTGTGCACGGCGCCGAATTCGGGCCTGCCCTTGCCGGGACTGATCCCGACCCGGCGCCAGAGAGTGCCGATGCTGTCGCGGTCGGCGGGGTGCTCGTCGGCGTAGGCGAGGCGGCCGTGGCGGCCGACGAGCGTGCCGGGCAGGTCCTGCTCCGACGACCAGGCCGTGATGTAGGGCACGATCCGGCCCATGGGAAAAGCACCGACAGGCGGGGTGGGGGCAACGCGCGGCAGGGCCATCGGACGCGGACTCCTCGGGTTTGCGTTGTACGGGAGTCCTCACCATCGCGGTTGGCGCGGCCACTTCCCAGGTGTGGCGTGTGGCCAACTGGAAGTTGGCCACACGCTTTTGTTCTACGTGGTCACTTCGCGGTCCGTGGCTGGGGCAATATGGCAGTCAAGGAGGTGGGTGTGAAGTGGCCGAACGAGATGATGACGAGCGCCTGACCCTGTCACGGGTGTTGGGCAACGAACTGCGTCGGCGACGGGAGGCGCGTGGTTGGTCGCTACGGGATCTCAAGGATCTGACGACCTTCGATCACGCGTATCTGGGACGCGTGGAACGGGGTCTGCAAATCCCATCCGAAAGGCTGGTGCGCATCCTTGACGAGAAGTTGGGGACCGGCGGTACTTTCGGTGACCTGCTGGAGTTGATCAGCGGTGGAACCATCCAGGAGTACCAGCGAAAGGGAGTCGAACGCGAGGCCAGCGCGGAACGGATCCAGGTCTTCGCCAGTAGCAGCATCCCGGCGCTGTTGCAGACGCAGGAGTACGCGCGTGCACGTATCGGCGCGGAGAGGCCCAAGGCGCCGGGGCCGGTCCTCGACGCGGCGGTACTGAGGCGCATGGACCGCAAGTTGGTTTTTCGCCGCGGGGAACCGCCCCCTTATTGGGCGGTCATGGACGAGGCCGCCCTGAAGCGGCCGGTCGGAAGTCCGGCGGTCATGGCGGATCAGATGGCGGCGGTCCTCCGGGCGGCCGAGAATCCCGATGTGACCGTGCAGGTGGTGCCGTTCGAGGCCGGGGATTACTGGATGCTCGGTGGTTCGCTGACGCTCCTGACAACCCCGCCGGGGGCGACCATCGCCTACGTGGAATCGTTCGGTTCGGGCGAACTGGTAGAATCGACCAAGCGGGTCGTTGAGTTGGCGCAGCACTTTGATCGGACGTGCACCCTCGCACTGAACGAGGAAGCGTCGTTGGAGTTGGTTCAGCGATATTGGGAGGAATACCAGTGAATATAGCGGTCGATCTGAACGGTGCGCAGTGGCGTAAGTCCACCTACAGCGGCATGGAGAACAACTGCCTCGAAGTGGCTCCGGTGGAAGGCCACGTCGCTACGCGCGACAGCAAGGACCCGGCTGGCCCGGCTCTCGTGTTCTCGCAGGAAGCATGGACTGCGTTCGTGTGCGGCGTCACGGCTGGAGAGTTCGGTGCCGCGTAGTTCTGCGTATCCTCCGATACGCTGAGTGCCTCGTCCCACCGGGCGAGGCACTCAGCGTTTTACGCCCTGCCCCCACTCTCTTCCGCTCGGTGGTTCCCGTCCCCGTCACCCTTCTCCGGCGTTCCTTCGCGCCGCACCGGTTCGCGGAGTGCTGTGGTTGTCCCAACTGCTCGGGTACGAATCCGCATTATCGGAATCGTCCTCTGCCGGAGCCCGGCTCAGCCGTTGCTGTCGGTCGGATATCCCGTCCACGAGCGTCGATCTGCGCGGCGGAAAGACCTGCGTGTCGTGTGTCCTACTGGATGCGCCTTCGTTATCGGTTCACCACCTGACGCTGCGCCAACAGGCTTGGGCTTCGAGGAAGACCCGGGGGCGCAGCGCCCCTGCCGGCCGGGTGAGGGGTCGTGCGGGTGATCGGAGGTTTGGTCACGGAATAGCCCGTTCGGGGGAACTGGAGTGCTGGGCCAGGCAGGTTGGCGGCCGGGTGCTGACCATGAGCGGATGAGCACTCAGTGGGGGAAGCACACCCGCTTATGGGCGGCGTTCGCCGTCACCGTCATGGCGACGGGCTCGTGGGCGTTCGGCGGTGCGGCTTCAGCCGCGCCCCGCGCGCCTTGCCCGCCGTCCCATCACGCCACCGTCCAGCCGGCCCCCGGCTGCAAGGACCGGCCGCCTTCGCGGCGCGGTACGAGGCAGCCGGCCGCCGACCCGGCTCCCACCCGGGTCCCGGGGACGCGGTCGCCCGCGCCCGCCCCCGCGCCGCCGCAGGGCGCGCCGGACCCGGTTCCCCCGAGCCCGTCGGAACCCGCGCCCGCACCCGCGCCCGCACCGGATCCCGCACTGGATCCCGTGCCGGGACCCGAAGCGCCGGCCGGGCCCACGACGCCGCCGGCGCCGCCCCCGGCTGCTCCCGGACAGGGGAGCGCACCCGGATCCGTCCCCGGGCAGTCCGGCGGGCCGGTCACGGACCCGGCGCCGTCCGCGCCGCGGCCCGCTCCGGGTGAGGCCACCGGACCGGTCACGGGCCCCGAGGGGGCCGGGCACGTGAGCACGCCAGGCCGTCACCGGCCCGGGGGCCGTCCGCCGGCCGGACCGGGGCACCACCACGGGCCCGGACACGGACATCCGCCGCAGTGGTGTGTGCCGTGGCCGTGGGGCTGGCCGGCGGCGTGGCAGTGGCAGTGGCAGTGGCACGGCGCGTGGCAGTGGCCGCAGCTGTTCGGGAGCCGGCATGGGCATTGGCCCTGGCCCTGTGTGAAGCCGCCGCCCCCGCCCCCGCCGCCTCCGACGAGCCCGCCGCCCAGCCCGTCGCCGACTCCCACCGCCACGCCGACGCCCACGACGCCGCCCACGCCCACCCCGACCCCCACTCCCACTCCCACCCCGGCGCCACCCGCCGCCGTGCCGCCGGTACCGCGCCCCTCACCCCCGCCCCCGCCGGCCCCCGCGCCGGCCCCCGCGCCGGCCCCGGCTCCCGCGCCCCGGACCACGCCCGACCCGGCCCCGCCGCCCATGCCCGAACCCGCGCCGACGACCGCACCCGCGCCCGCGGTCACGCCCGCGGCCGTCAGGTGGCCGGTGCGGCAGCCCGAGCCGGCGGCCGCACCCGCCCCGCACCGGCAGGCGCTGACCGTGACGATGCTGCTCACCACCGTGCCGGCGCTGCTCGCCGTGGTGGTGCTGCGGCCCGGCTCCCGCACATACCGCCGGAACCACTGACCCGCACCCGTTCAACTGACCCACAGCAAGGGGGAATTCAGCATGTCGCAGTGGGTGGCACTGCTCATCGCCATGGTCGCGGTCTGCGCCGTGGTGGTCAGCGTGGTCGTACTCAGGCAGCGCAGGATCACAGAAGACGACGACCCGTCCGAGACGCCGGACGTCATCGAGTACATGGTCATGATGATCGGCGTGGTCTACGCCATCGTCCTCGGCCTGGCCATCGCCGGGGTCTGGGAGGGGCGCGGCGCCGCGCAGGCGGACGTCCTGGCCGAGGCGCAGGCGCTGCACGAGGTCAAGGCCCGGGTTCAGGTGTACCCGCCGCAGGTGCGGGACAAGGTGCGCGCGGACGTGGACGCGTACGCCGCCTTCGTCACCGACCACGAGTGGCGGTACCTGCGGAACCACGGCGAACTCTCGCCCCGGGGCACGGTGCTGCTCGACCGGGTACGGGCCGACGTCACACAGTTCGACCCCAGGAGCGACCTGGCCGCGCAGGCGTACCAGCCGGTGGTGGACGAGGTGGCCGCTGCCGATCAGGCTCGGGCGTCGCGCGGGCAGAGTGCCGGTGCCACGATGCCCGGCATGGTGTGGTTCGGCCTGATCGTCGGCGCGCTGGTGACGGTCGGCCTCATCTTCACGCTGCAGATCCGGCGGTCACCACGGGAGTTGCTGCTGGCCGGGTTGTTCAGCGCGCTCATCGCCTTCCTGCTCTTCCTGATCTGGGACCTGGACGCGCCCTTCGGCACCGGACTGGGCGTCTCGGCCGACGTGTTCCGGCAGTTGGTGCTCACGTCCTGAGGCAGGCGCGGAACGGCGGAGCGGCTCCCCCGCCGGACCCGGCAGGGGAGCCGCTCTTCGTACGGGGACCGTCAGCGGGCGGGGCGGCCGGCGGGTCGGGGGCCGGCCGAATGTGCCGCGCTCAGTTCCAGTTGGCCACGTTCACGTTCTCCAGCACGCCCAGCGCGTCCGGCACCAGGACGGCCGCAGAGAAGTACGTGCTCACCAGGTAGCTGATGACGGCCTTCTCGTCGATGCCCATGAAGCGGACGTTGAGGCCGGGTTCGTACTCGTCGGGCAGCCCGGTCTGGTTGAGCCCGATGACGCCTTGGTCGTCCTCGCCGGTGCGGACGGCGATGATCGAGGTGGTGCGGGCGTCGCTGATCGGGATCTTGTTGCAGCTCAGGATGGGGACGCCGCGCCAGGCCGGGACGGTGGAGCCGAGCACCTCCACCGGGTCCGGGTACAGGCCGCGCCGGGTGCACTCGCGGCCGAAGGCGGCGATGGCCCGCGGGTGGGCCAGCAGGTAGCGGGTGCCGCGGCGGCGGCTGATCAGCTCGTCCAGGTCGTCGGGCAGCGGCGGGCCGGCGTGCGGCTGGAGCCGCTGCTCGTAGTCGGCGTTGTTAAGCAGCCCGAACTCCGGGTTGTTGATCAGCTCGCTCTCCTGGCGCTCGCGCAACGCCTCGACGGTGAGCTTGAGTTGCTGCTCGGTCTGGTTCATCGGCTCGTTGTAGAGGTCGGCGACCCGGCTGTGCACCCGCAGCACGGTCTGCGCGACGCTGAGTTCGTACTCGCGCGGCCTGACCTCGTAGTCGACGTACGTGCCGTGCAGTTCAGGTTCGCCGCGGTGGCCGGAGGCCAGCTCGATGTCGGCCTCGCCGCGCCGGTTGGCGCGCTGCGGGGGGAGCGAGCGGAACGCCGCCAGGTGGCCGCGCAGTTCGGCGGACTGGGCCAGCAGCGGCTCCAGTTCCTGCCGGGGGAGGACCAGGACGGTGGTGGCGGCGCCGGCCCTGGCGGTGTACTCCCAGGTGGTGTCGCCGGTCAACAGCGCCTGTTCGCCGAAGTGGTCGCCGTCGGCCAGTACGCCGAGCCGGTTCTGCTCGCCGTAGGGGCCCTCGCCGACTTTCTCCACCTTGCCGTGGGCGATCAGGAAGACGGTGTCCGCGGGCTGCCCGGCCTCGGCGAGTACCTCGCCCGGCCCGTACTGCCGCTGGGTGAAACGATCCGCCAGTGCGGTGAGCGCCCCGTCGTCCTGGAACGAGCGCAAGGCGGCGATCTCACCGAGCTCCTGCGGGATGACCCGGACCTCGGACCCCGTCTTCACGAAGGTGACCCGGCCGTCGCCGACCGCGTAGCTCAGCCGGCGGTTGACCCGGTAGGTCCCCGCGTTGACCTGGACCCACGGGAGTACGCGCAGCAGCCAGCGGGACGAGATGCCCTGCATCTGCGGTGCGGACTTGGTGGTGGTCGCCAGGTTCCTGGCGGCGGCCGTGTCCAGACTTGTCCGCGGTTGACCGTTGCGCGGCGCGCCCTGTGTCGTGTCCTGGCCCGCGTCGACCGACATGTGCTGTCCTTCCCGTTGTGGCTGGTACGCGCTCATTCTTGCCATCACGCTCTGTGCTGACTATTGCCGAAACGAGTGAGACTACTTTCCGAAAAACGGGTAAGTGGGGCCGCCGGTACGGCGGTTCGGGGGCGGAACGGCCCTCGCGGGCGACGCGCGACCGTCCACTCGAACCCGTGTGCGTCGAATTTCGGTTGGCGGGCAGTCGAGCGGTGACGGGCGCCGCCGGCGCCCTGGGAACCAAGGGAGAATCCACATGTTGGCTGCCGTCGGCGCCGTCATCTTCTTCATCGCATGGCTCATCAACGTCACCAACACCCACACTGACGCGGCGTTCACGCCGTGGAGCCTGATGGTCGCGGGGCTGTTCTTCTGCGCGCTGCACCTGGCCGGGGTGGGCACCGGCTGGTCCTACGGCAGAGCGCGCCGCCGCCGCTGAGCGGTCGGGCGCCGCGCGGCACGCGGGGCCGGACCGGGCTGCGCCCGGGACGGCACCGGGTGACCCGGGACGGCGAAGGACGGGACCCGGGCAGGGTCCGGACGGGCTGAGGACGTGGTCCGGCGCGCGTTCAGAGCGCTTCGACGACCGAACCGCGGTCGGGCGGCGTGCCCTGGCCGGGGATCGTCAGCGGAACGGTCGCGTACGCGGCGGCTATCGCCAGCCGCCGCTCGCGCTTGAAGACGTAGGCGGCGAAGGCGCCCGCCCCCACCAGCGCGGCGAGCGACATGGCCGTGCCGAGCCAGCTGGCGCCGAGCCACCTGCCGCCGATCCAGCCCAGGCCGACGCTGTACGTCGCCCAGCACACCCCGGCCAGCGCGGACCAGGGCAGGAACTCCCCGGGGCGGCGCCGGGCCGCGCCGGCGCCGAGGCTGACCACGCTGCGGCCGGCCGGCGCGAACCGGGCCAGCACCACGAACGCGCCGCCACCGCCGGTCAGCACCTGGCCGAGCCGTTCGTGCGCGGCGGCCAGCTTGCGGGAGCCGGCGAGCCTGCGGTTGAACCAGGCGCCCCCGCGCCAGGCCAGCCGGTACGCCAGTACGTCGCCGGCGCAGGAGGCGGTGGCCGCGCAGCCCAGCAGCGCGAAGACGTCGAGAATGCCGTCACCGGCCTGGGTCGACCCCGCGGTGGCCGCGCTGATCACCAACACCCCGCTCGGCAGCACCGGGACGAAGACGTCCAGCAGCACCGAGACGCCCACGAGCAGATAGATCCACGGCCAGTCGAACAGGGAGCCCACGCCGTGCAGCACTGCGCCTCCTCGTCCTTCGCCAGTTCCTGCGCGTGTTGTGCGTACTTGGTCCTGCGAGTCCGTTGCGAAGCGCCGAGTTGCCTGTACCTGTGCGTCTGACCTGGTCGGATCGAACGTGGTTCCGGTGTCGCGTCAACGGCGGCCGATCTTCATCTGCCGTCAGCCGTACAGCGTACGCCAGTACCCTTGGGCGGTTCCGTCCAGGTCACGTGACGTACGAGACAATCACGGCGTCATTACGGCGGGAATACTTCGGCGAAAACGTCACGGTCCGCGTTCCCGCAGTTCGGAGTGCCTGCTGTCGAGCGTACGTCGCCGCGCCGCGGCGGCAAGGGGCGGCCGTGCGCACAACTGCTTCACGATCTTCGATCCCTTGATCGTCCGCGGGGCACCACGTGATCGTCCGCGGGTCGCTCCTTGATCGTCCGCGGGACAGCTCATGATCGTCCGCGCGGCGTTCTTCGACCGCCCGGAACCGTGCTCCCCCCGCCGCCGGCCCGGCGGACCGGTCCCGTAGACTGGGCCGAGCAGAAGGGGAGTAGCTCTTCGCCGGACCGTCGACATACTGCTCGGGCCGTTCAGGGCATCCGCGAGTGCGGGCGTCATGGCGGACCGGGCCGGCGCCCGGAGGCGGGGCGGCCGGGTTTCCGGCCGGCGCCGCCAGCGAGACCTTCGGCCGCAGTGTTCCGACGCTGCCGTGCCGAAGCGACCCCGCGCCCCGCGGTTCCTCTCGGTACGGCCGCCCTGACCGATCGAGGACCGACTTCCGTGTTCAGCATCACCGTCATCGCCGTGGTCTTCGGCGTGATCTTCCTGTCCGAACTGCCCGACAAGACCGCGCTGGCCGGACTCATGCTCGGTACCCGCTACCGGGCCTCGTACGTCTTCTGCGGGGTCGCCGCCGCCTTCGTCGTCCACGTGGCCCTCGCCATCGCCGCGGGCGGCCTGCTGACCCTGCTGCCGCACCGCCTGGTGCAGGGCGTGGTGGGCCTGCTGTTCCTGGGCGGGGCGGCGATGCTGCTGTTCTCGCACGATGACGACGAGGAGGGGAAGGTGCGGGTGCCCGCCGACCAGAGCTTCCTGAAGGTGGCCGGTACCGGCTTCACCCTGATCCTGGTGGCGGAGTTCGGCGACCTCACCCAGATCATGACCGCGAACCTCGCCGCGCGCTACGGCGACCCGGTCTCGGTCGGCATCGGCTCGGTGCTGGGGCTGTGGGCGGTCGCCGCGCTCGGTATCTTCGGCGGCCAGCTGCTGATGAAGCGGGTGCCGCTGCGGCTGATCACGAAGGTCGCGGCGGCGGTGATGGTGGCGCTGGCCGGCTTCAGCCTCTACGAGGCGGTCGCGGGCTGAGCGGACGCGGTCCGGCGGCGGCGGTGCGGACACCGCCCGCCCGCTCGGTACGCGGCGGGCCCGGACCCGCCGGACGGGCCTGTCCGGTGCCGTACGCACCCGTACACGCGCGCAGGCGGCGTCCCCGCTCCCGGGGCCGGTGGGCCGGGGTCCGTACGTGCCCGGTCCGTACGGTGTCGTGCGGGCAGCCGGAGCCCGCGCCCCCGCGGCGTCCGTACGCGGCCGGTCCGTACGACGGCCGCGCGCGCGTGCTCAGTTCGCGGTGATCAGGAGGCCGCCGCCGGGGGCGGCCTCGACGCGTACCCGCTCCAGGGAGGCCACGTGGGCGCTCGGGTCGTGGGCGGCGGCGCGCGGGCCGACGCCGATCACGCGCATGCCGGCCGCGCGGGCGGCGGCGATGCCGACCCCGGCGTCCTCGAAGACCAGGCAGTCCCGCGGGGCGAAGCCGAGTTCGGCGGCTCCCTTGAGGAAGCCCTCGGGGTCGGGCTTGCTGGCGCTGACCCGCTCGGCGGTGACGAGGACCGGGGGCAGCGGCAGCAGGGCCGCGCCCATCCGGGCCCGCGCGAGCGCCTCGGTGGCCGAGGTGACCAGGGCGTGCGGGTGGCCGCCGAGGGCGGTGAGGAAGGCGGGGGCGCCGGGGACGGGCACGACGCCCGCGACGTCGGCGGTCTCCTCGGCGAGCAGCACCGCGTTCTCCGCGTGGTTCTCGGCCGTCGGGCGGTCCGGGAGCAGCGCGGCCATCGTCGCGTGGCCCTGGCGGCCGTGCACGACCTTCAGGACGGCGGCGGGGTCCAGTCCGTGCCGCTCGGCCCAGCGGCTCCAGACGCGTTCCACCACGGCGTCGGAGTTCACCAGGGTGCCGTCCATGTCGAGCAGCAGGGCGCGGGCGGTGAACGTGGCGGACGCGGACGGCATGCGGCTCCTTCGGAGTGGCCCGCTGGCACGGAAGCTGTACGCGGACGTCGTACAACGTGGCCCCGCTCGCCGGTCAGGGGGAGCGAGCGGAACCACTTTGTTCCATCACGATACAAAACAAAGGCGGGTTACGCCAGCCTTTCCGGGCGGGAGTTTTGCCCGGGGGCCGCGTACTGCAGCAGTCCCCAGGTGAAATGGGCGATGGTACGGCCCGGGACGCCGGGGACGGTCAGGGCGAGCACAGAGCGGCTCGGGGCGTCCGCGGGGAGCGGCCGGGCCGGCGGGAAGGCGCGGGCGGCGTCCTCCACGGTGCAGGACCAGGGGGTCAGGTCGGCGGCGCCCGTCAGCGCGGGCGGCGGGGCGTCCGGTGCCCGGACCAGCCACTCGTTGAGGATCGCGCCGCCGCCGGGGGCGCACAGCACCTCGAAGCGCAGGTCCGGCCAGAGCGGGACCGGCCACAGCAGGGCCTTGCAGGACAGATCGCCGACGCGCTGCGTCCGCTGCGACTGCGGGGGGCCGAGCGCGGCGCGGTAGCGGCGTTCGCCGCCGGGAAAGGTCCGCGCGTGCAGGCGCGCCTGCCAGCGCCGGTGGGCGTCCCGCAGCTCCGTATGGGTGGCGCCCAGGGCTTTGAGGGCCTCGTCCACCAGCTCGGGACGGTGGTCCGCCATCCGGCGCAGCAGTACCAGCTGGAAGTGCTCGGGACCGAACGGCTCTGCGATACCCACGGCTCGATCCTAGGCGCCGCGTTCCCGGGGGGCCGGGTGCGGGTGCGGGGCCCAGGTCTTGGGCCGGGGTCTTGGGCCGGGGTCTCGGGGCGCGCGTCGGCGGGGGCGGACCCGGCCGGGGCCTGACGGTGGGGGCTCAGACGCCGCGCGGACGGTGGTGGGGGACGGTCCGGGCCAGGGCGGCGCGGGTGGTGGGGCCGTAGGTGCCGAGCGGGGGGTCGGTGATGTGGTGCCAGAGCTGGAAGGTGGCCACCGACAGCTCGACGGTGCGGGTGTAGCGGCCGTTGAGGGGACCCCGGTAGAGGTGGATCGCACGGAGGTCGCGCTGGAGGTCCGCCACGGCGCCGCCGGTGTCGCCGAGCTGGAGGACGTCGGGGGCGAAGGCCGGGACGGGGGCCGGGGCCGGAGTGGCGGGGGCCGGAGCGGACCGGACGGGCCGGCGGCCGGGTGCCCCGGCGGGGGCGGTGCTCGGCGGGGTGGACGCGGCGGGTGCGGGTGTCGTCGCGGGGGCGGCCGGCGGCGGGGCGGCCGCGGTGGTGAGGGCGACGGCGGCGCGCAGGGTCACGGTGGCCGACGGCGAGGCCGACGGCGACGCGGTGGGGGTCGGCGCGGGGGTCGGCGCGGAGCCGGCCGTCGGGACCGCGCGGGTGACGGGGGGCGCCGCGGTGGCCTGGGCGTGGGCCGCGTCGTGGGGCAGCTCGACATCCGGCATGGACGTGCTGAGGTCGGGCAGCGAGCGGTCCTGGGTGCCCTGCTGCGCGCCCATCACCTGGCCGGTGACCGCCACCGCGCCCGCGGCCAGCGCCGACGCCGCGACCGTGGCCGTCGCGATCACGACGCCGCGCCGGTGCCGCCGGTGCCGTCCCCGTACGACCGCCGGCGCCGCGTCGGCCGGCTCCGGCCCGCGCGGGGCGTACTCGATACCGGAGTACGTCGCCGGGAACCGCTGCTGCGGATCGGCCGGTGCGGGCCCGTCCCCGCCGGCCGCGGCCGGCGGGCGTCCCGCGGTCTCGGCCGGTCCGCCGGCCGGCTCGACGACGTAGGGCCGCAGCCGCAGCGGGTGGAAGCCCTCGGTCGCGGCCAGCTCGGCGGCGCGCTCCGCCGAGCGCTCGGCGGCCCGCAGCTCGCCCTGCTCGACCTGTCCGCCCCGCCGGTCCGGCTCGCCGCGCCCGTTCCGCTCGCCGGCGGATTCCCCCGCCGCGTCCTCGTCGTGCTGCGACGCCACTGGGTCCCCTCCCGGTCGTCGTTCGCGTGTTCGCAACGTCAGCGGCGATTATGCCGATCATCCGACCGGTCGCGCATCCGCTCACCGCAAAGCGACCCGCCAGTCGTCGAAGGTCACAGCACATAACCGCACAAACAATGTCAATATGAGGTGTCTGGCCATCGGGGGGCGACAGGAGGAGCCTTCATGGCCCAGGACACCCCGACCGCGCCGGGGCCCGAGGCCGCCCGGCCGGGCGAGCACCAGGACAAGCGGGCGGTACGGATCGCGATCGGCGCGCTCGCCCTCGGCCTGTTGCTGGCCGCCCTCGACCAGACCATCGTCTCCACCGCGCTGCCCACCATCGTCAGCGAGCTCGGCGGCATCGACCACCTGTCCTGGGTCGTCACCGCCTACCTGCTGGCCTCCACCGCCGCCACCCCGCTGTGGGGCAAGCTCGGCGACATGTACGGCCGGAAACGGCTCTTCCAGACCGTCATCGTGCTGTTCCTGATCGGCTCCGCGCTGTGCGGGATCGCGCAGAACATGACCGAGCTGATCGCCTTCCGCGCGCTCCAGGGCCTGGGCGGCGGCGGGTTGATCGCGCTGTCCATGGCGATCGTCGGCGACATCGTGCCGCCCCGCGAACGGGGTCGCTACCAGGGCGTGTTCGGCGGGGTGTTCGGCGCCAGCAGCGTACTCGGGCCGCTGCTCGGCGGGGTCTTCACCGAACAGCTCTCCTGGCGCTGGGTGTTCTACATCAACCTGCCGATCGGCGCCGTCGCGCTCGCGGTGATCGCCGCCGTCCTGCACATCCCGGTCCGCCGCACCTCGCACCGCATCGACTACGCGGGCATGGCCGTGGTCGCCGCCGCCGCGACCTGCCTGGTGCTGGTCGCCTCCCTCGGCGGTACGACGTGGGCCTGGAGCTCGTCCGCCGTCATCGGGCTGACGGTGGCCGGCGCGGTCCTCGTCGCCGTGTTCGTGCTGATCGAGCGGCGCGCCGAGGAACCCGTACTGCCGCCCCGGCTGTTCCGCGTCCGCACCTTCGTCCTGTGCGCGGCGATGTCCTTCGTCATCGGCTTCGCGATGTTCGGCGCGCTGACATACCTGCCGACGTTCCTGCAGGTCGTGCACGGCTACTCGCCGACGCTCTCCGGCGTGCACATCATCCCGATGGTGGTCGGGCTGCTGATCTCCTCCACCGTCTCCGGGCAGATCGTCAGCCGCACCGGCCACTACAAGGTGTTCCCGATCGCCGGCACCGGCGTCACCACCGTCGGACTGCTCCTGCTGCACCGGCTCGACGAGCACACCGCGGTCTGGGTGACGAGCCTGTACCTGCTGGTGTTCGGCCTGGGCCTCGGCCTGGTGATGCAGGTGCTGGTGCTCGCCGTGCAGAACTCGGTCGGCTACGAGGACCTGGGCTCGGCCACCTCCGGCACCACCTTCTTCCGCTCCATCGGCGCGTCCTTCGGCGTCTCGATCTTCGGCACGATCTTCGCCGACCGGCTTTCCGGGAAGCTCTCCTCGGCGCTGCGCGGGACGGCGCTGCCGCCCGGGGTACGGCCGTCCCGGCTGCAGGCCGACCCCACGTCGATCGCCCGGCTGCCGGCGGCGGTCAGGGGGCCGGTCCGGCACGCGTACTCGGTCTCGATCACCACCGTGTTCCTGTGGGCGGTGCCGGTCGCGCTGGCCGGCTTCGTCCTGGCCTGGTTCCTGCGGGAGCAGCCGCTGCGGGGCTCGGTCACCGCGCCCGACGGCGGCGAGACGCTGGGCACCAACCCCGTCGAACGCTCCTCGCTGGACGAGATCGCCCGCTGCCTGTCGGTGATCGGCAGCCGTGAGGCCCGCGCCGGCCTCTACGTCCGGATCACCCGGATGGCCGACCTGGACATCCGGCCGGCCACCAGTTGGCTGCTGCTGCGTCTGGCGCGGGTCGGCGAGGCCGATCCCGTCGACCTCGCCGAGCACACCGCCGTACCCGCCGCGGTGATCGAACAGGCCGTGATCGAGGCGGAGTCACGCGGCTACGCCGAACGGGCCCCCGGTTACGCCGCCCGGTCCGGCGGTCCGCTGGTCCTCACCGACTCCGGCCGCGCCACCGCCGAGCACCTCGTCGAGGCCCGCCGCGGTGTCCTGGCCGAACTGCTCGGCGACTGGGACCCCGACCAGCACGCGGAACTGGCCGCGCTGGTCCGTAAGTTGAGCACCGAGTTGTGCGGCGGCGACGCCGACCAGCCGCACGAGCGGGTCGACCGGCGCGCGGCCGGGAGCCGGAAGCCGGCCTGAGGAGGGCCTGCGGGGGCCTGTGCGGAGTGTGCGGGGCGGGTGGAAAGCCCGCGGGGGACTGGCGGGGGCCTGTGCGGGCGGGCGGGCCGGAGCGGGTCGAACGGGACCCGGCCGGGATCGGATTCCGGGGCCAACTCCGCTGATGGCACGGGCCGTTAACGGCACATGGGGTGAGGGGGGTGTTTGGGGTGCCGGGCTGCGGCAAGCCGACGTGGTGAGAGCTGCACAAACGGGAGGCACTCATGTCCACAGGAGCGATAATCGCCGTCATCGTGGCGGTAGTTGTGGTGATCGCGATCGTCGCGGCGGTGACGCTGATGCGCGGTGGCGGGACCGGCGGAGTCGGCCTCAAGCGCCGGTTCGGCCCCGAGTACGAGCGGACGCTCGCTCAGCACGACGGAGACGACAAGGCCACGCGGGAAGAGCTGACCGAGCGCGTCAAGCGGTACGGCGGCATCGAGCGGCAGCCGGTCGACGCGCAGCAGCGCGAGCGGTACGGGCAGCGCTGGGCCGAGATCCAGGCCCGTTTCGTGGACCGGCCCGGCCAGGCGCTCCAGGAGGCCGACCGGCTGACCGCCGAGGTCGCCGCCGAGCGCGGCTTCCCGGCCGCGGACTCGCCCGAGCACTTCGACGCGCTGTCCGTGCACCACCCCTACCAGGTCCAGGGTTACCGCCAGGCCCACGCGCTGACCGCGCGGGGCGAGGCCGACGGGCGCGAGGCGACCGAGGACATGCGGCAGGCGCTGGTCGCGGCACGCGCGCTCTTCGACGAGATGCTGCGCGGCACCGGTACCCGGCCCGCGGTCGGCGGCAGGGCGACGGCGACCGGACCGGCCGCCGCCCAGCCGGCCCCCGACGCGCCGGCCGGTCCCGCCGAGAGGACCCCCGTCGCCGACCAGGACACCGCCGTTGCCGACCAGGACACCACCGGCACCGCCGCGGGCCGTGACGCCGGCACCGACGCGGCCGCGGACGCCAACGCCAACGGCAACGGCAACGGCAACGGCGGCGGGCACCACCGCTCGCCGACTCACCGCCTCGCGGCCCTGACCGGCACCCGGCACGACCGCAGCACCGACGACCACAGCTGACCCGGTCCGGCCGCACCCCCCGAGAGCCGCCCTGTCGGGGCGGTGGCGGTGCCGGACGGTCAGGCGCACGTGACGAGCAGGTATCCGAGGAGACGAAGACGATGACCTTCAACCGCACACGTACCGAGGACCGTGCCGACGCCGTCGGCACAGTGGACGACCAGGACGGCACGCTCGCCGCGACGGACGACGGCCGGGACACGGCCGCCACCGACCGGCGCGACGGGCAGGCGGCCGGCGGCCGCGCCGACGGCCGGACGACCGTCCCGCAGCGGCCGACCACCGCCCCCGACCCGGCGGCCACGGCTGACAACGACGGCGATGACGACGCGGACAAGGGCGTGATCGTCGCCGGCGCCGCCCCCAACGCCGGCGCCCAGAGTCGCGCGACCCCCTCTTCCGCCGCCTCGCCGACCGCCGCCTCCTCGACCGCCGACGGCGTCGACCGTGGCGCGACGGCCGAGGACGTCACCGCGGACACGGCGTCCGGCACCCAGTCCGGCGCGGTGTCCGGCAGGACGTCCGGCACGGCCGTGGGCACGGACGCCCGCGGCGGCACGGACCGCCACACCGACGCGGACCGCCGCACCGGGACGGACGCGGCCGCCCGCACCGGCGCCTACGGGACCCGTACCGACGGGACCCGTACCGACGGGACCCGTACCGACGGGACCGGCGCCGACGGGACCCGTACCGACGCGCGGCCGGCCACCGGCAAGAGCAAGGGTGACGAGACGGTCCGGGACGGCGACCTCATGGCGCCCCGCACCGGCTCGGGGATGTCGCAGAACCCGGCCGCCGCCGGCATGCACCGGCCGCTGACGCCGACGACCGCGTCGGCCGGCGCCCGGCCCCGTACCGCGCCGAGCGACGGCACCGACAAGGGCACCGACAACGGCAGCGCGGTCGCGCGGTCCGACTCGGCCGCCGCCGGGGACCCGGACCAGCTCAACCGCCGGATGGAGCGGGCGCTCGGCGGCTTCGTCGACGACCCGCGGCGCGCCGTACGCGAGGCCGACGCCGTACTGGACGAGGCGGTCCGCCGGCTCACCCGGGTGATCGAGGAGCGGCGCGACTCGCTGCGGGGCAGCTGGCACGACGACAACGGCGACAAGACCGGCACCGAGGAGCTCCGGGTCGCGCTGACTCGCTACCGGGACCTGACCCACGAGCTGCTGAACGTCGGCTGACGCCGACCCGCCCTCGGGGCGGACCCCCGTACCACCGCGACCCGTGGGCCGTCCGGCCTGCGGGTCCGCGCGTCGTCGGCGTCAGTCCTGCCGCCGCCTGCGCCCGCTCAGCAGGAAGCCCACGCCGACACTGGCGACGAAGAAGACCCCCACGATCAGCCAGGTACCGGCGCTGGACCCGCCGTCCTTCTTCTTGTGCTCCGGGTCCTTCTTCTCCCCGCCCGGCGCGGACGCGGAGGGTGAAGCGGGCGCGGCGGCGGAGGCGGGCGCCGCGGCCTGTCCGGCCTGCCGTACGGCGTACCCGGCGGTGCCCGTGCGCGGTTCGCCCGCGGCGGCCGGCCCGGTCAGGGCGAGGAGGGCGGTCGCGGTGACGGCCGCGAGGGCGGCAGCGCGGCGGTGCGGGGACATGGGAGCGAGCCGCCTTTCGGGGGACGGGAGCCTCACCCTAACCCGCGCGGCCCCGGCGCTCCGGCACCTGCCCCGGCCGCGCCCCTGGCGGCGAACCCGGACCCCGGCGGGGCCCGGACCGTCGCGCTCAGCTGCCGCGGCGGCTGATCTTGATGCCCTGCAGGAAGCGGGCGAGCGCCTTAGGGGTGGTGGTGAGGACGATCGTCGGGGCGTCGCTCTCGCGGAGCAGGACCGCGCCCCCGTCGGCGGCCAGCTCGACGCACTCGCCCTGTTCCTGGGAGTACGTGGACTTCTGCCAAATCAGGGACGCGGTCATGGGTCGATGCCTTTCAGAGGTCTCGGGAGATGGTGTGGATGAAGTCACGTGACCGGGACCGGTCGAGGGCCACCTCGGAAAGGGAGTCGTACAGAAGGCGGTAGTTGTTCAGGTGCGGTGCCGCGTGCAGGAAGCTGATGCCGTGCGCGGAGTCGATCTGCACGGTGTCGAGCGGGCGCACCGGGCCGCTCGCGTAGAGCATCGCGTGCCCGGACCCGATATGGCCGTCGGCCGTGAAGGGGATGACGCGGACGCTTATGTGCGGCAGGTGGCTCAGTTCCTGGATGTGCTCCAACTGGGCGCGCGCCACTTTGCCGCCACCGAACCGCATCCGCAGCGCCGCCTCGTGGATCAGCGCCTCGTACGGCGGCGCGGCGTCCCGGTAGAGCACTCCGGAGCGTTCGAGGCGGTGGGCGACCCGCGCCTCCAGTTCGTTGTCCGGAAGCTGGGGTATCGCGTAGCCGAAGACCGTACGGGTGTAGTCCTCGGTCTGGAACACCCCGGGGATGTGGGTGATCTGGATGGTCCGCAGGTGCGTCGCATGGTGTTCCAGTTCGGCCACGTCGAGCAGGCCCGCGGGTACGACACCGCGGTACGCCTCCCACCAGCCTTTGCGGCCCTGTGCGTTGGCCATCACGACGAGGGCGTCGATGAGCGCGGTGTCCCCGCACTCGTAGAACGCGGCGAGACGGCGTAACCGCTCCTCGCTGACGCCCAGTCGGCCCGCCTCGATGTGACTCACCTTCGCCGGGTCGGTGCCGAGCAGCCGCGCGGTATCCCGGGCGGTGGTGCCAGCGGCCTCCCGCATCTTCCGTAGCTCCGCACCGAGGCGCTCCTGGCGGGCGGTTGCGGTGCTTCTGAGCGGCATGGTGTCCCTTCTTGACGCTGGTTCTGAGTGTGCCGTTCCGCTCTCGCGGGGTCCAGATCGTTTCTGGAAAATTCGGAGACAAAGTTGCAGAGGTGCATTATTGCCCCATAACCCCTTCTGGGGTAATCGTATGCGGACAGTCAACTCCCTTGTGCGGTCTGCTTGTTGCTCGGGTGCACCGCTGAGGGCCGCCGAACCCGTGGTGGGGCGGCCCGGTCGGGCGAAATCCGGCCAGGACAACGGCCTTACGGAGCCACCGCGCCGCGCCCACGGCCGTCGTCGGCGCCCGGGGCGCCCTGCCGGCGGCGGCTCCGGCGGCGCGCACGCCGCCGCGGGAGTGCCCGTACGCCTCCCCCGGGCCCGGACCCCGCCGCCCGGGAGGAGCGGCGCCCGCCGCCCCCGCCCCCGGCCCGTCGCCCGGCGTCCCCCCGCCCGGCCCGCCCCAACCCCGCCCCAACCCCGCCCCCTCCGCCACCCGCGCGCGCCCCCCCGCCGCCGCACCGCCCCGGCCCCACCCGGCGACCCGTCGACCAGATTCCGCACCCTCCTGGCCGGGAACCGGCAGCGCCACGCCTCCCATTCGAACACCGGCCTGGCCGAAATCGAACCGCCAGCACTCGGCCGTCCCCTTCAGCGGCCGGTGTCCGCCGGGGGGAGGGGGTCGAGGAGGGTGCAGACCGTGCGGATGTCCTGGGTGGCCTCGGTGGCGGTCGAGCGGCCGGTGAGCCAGCTGACCAGGGCGGCGTGCCAGGTGTGCTCGATCACCCGGACGGCGCAGAGGCGGGCGCCGGTGGGGGTCGGGGCCGGGGTCGGGGTCATGGCGTCGACGATGATCGTCCTGGTCAGCCGGGCGACGGTGGCGACCTCCGCGCTGACCGAGCGGTCGGCGAAGATCAGCGCCCGGACCATGGCGTCGGCGAGCTGCGGCTCGCGCTGGAGGGTGCGGAAGGCGCGCAGCAGCGTTTCGGCGACCCGTTCGCCGGGGGCGGTCGCGGCCGGCGGGCGCTTGCGCAGCGTGCCGTGGAGCTGTCCCAGCTGGTCCTCCATGGTGGCGACCAGCAGGTGGATCTTGGACGGGAAGTAGCGGTAGAGGGTGCCCAGCGCGACCCCCGAGCTCTCGGCGACCTCCCGCATCTGCACGGCGTCGAACCCGCCTCCGCAGGCGAGCCGGGTGCTGGCGTCCAGAATGCGGCGCCGCCGCGCCTCCTGCCGCTCGGTCAGCGGCGGCGGCGCCGTTCTGACCCGGGGGCCCGCCCCCGCGGCGCCCTTCGTACGGCCGCCGAACCTTGCGCTCCCACCCGTCTCCGCGCCCCCACCCGTGTCCGCGCCGGCACCCGCTCCGGCGTCGGCCCCCGCGTCGGTCGCTCCCGCGCCGCCACCCGCGCCCGTACCCGCGCCGCCACCCGTCCGGCCGCCGGGCACTCCCGCGCCGCCGGGCGCTCCCGCGCCGCCCGCGGCGGCCCCCGCCTCGCCGCCAGGGGCGCCGGAGCCGGTTCGCGCGGTACCCACTGCCATGTGCCTGCCGCCTCACCGCTGTCTCGCGCCGTCGCCGGCGCCTGTGCATGATGGCAGGCGGGAGCCGTGGTGCGCATCGCCGGAGGGGGTGCCCGGGGGGACCTTCCCGGGCCGGGCGGATTCGCCTTCTGTACCATCACGTCTGAAACTTGTTCTAGATTAGCGCGACCGGTCGGGCCCTGGCCCGACCGCAGCGAGAAGGGGGTCTGAGTGACCTCAGCAGGGGCCGCCGCGACCTCCTCCGCCGCACCGGGCCCGGACACCCCGCTGCGGATCGCGCTGCTCAGCTACAAGGGCAATCCTTTCGTCGGCGGCCAGGGCGTCTACGTCCGGCACCTGTCCCGCGAGCTGGCCGCGCTCGGCCACCACGTCGAGGTGATCGGCGCGCAGCCGTACCCCGTGCTCGACGCGGTGGGCGGCGGTGTCACCCTCACCGAGCTGCCCAGCCTGGACCTGTACCGGGAGCCCGACCCGTTCCGTACGCCCGGACGCGGCGAGTACCGGGACTGGATCGACGCGCTGGAGGTCGCCACCATGTGGACCGGCGGCTTCCCCGAGCCGCTCACCTTCAGCCTGCGCGCCCGCCGCCATCTGGCCGCCCGCCGGACCGACTTCGACGTGGTGCACGACAACCAGACCCTCGGCTACGGCCTGTTGGGCCTGGACCGGCTCGGCCTGGCGCTGGTCACCACCATCCACCACCCGATCACGGTGGACCGCCGGCTCGAACTGGCCGCCGCCGACAGCTGGAAGCGGCGGCTGTCGCTCCGCCGCTGGTACGGCTTCACCCGCATGCAAGGGCGCGTCGCGCGCCGGCTGCCGTCGGTGCTGACCGTCTCCGGGTCCTCCAAGGACGAGATCGCCGAGGACCTCGGGGTGCGGCCGGAGCGGATCCACACCGTGCCGGTCGGCGCCGACACCCGCCTGTTCTCGCCCGACCCGGCGGTACCCGAGATCCCCGGCCGGATCGTCACCACCGCCAGCGCCGACGTACCGCTCAAGGGCCTGGTCTTCCTGGTCGAGGCGCTGGCGAAGCTGCGGGCCGGCCGCCCCGACGCGCACCTGGTGGTCGTCGGCACCCGCCCCGCCAAGGGCCCGGTCGCCGAGGCGATCGAGCGGTACGGGCTCGGCGGCGCGGTCGCGTTCGTCAAGGGCATCAGCGACGCGGACCTGGTGGACCTGATCCGCGGCGCCGAGGTGGCCTGCGTGCCGTCGCTCTACGAGGGCTTCTCGCTGCCCGCCGCCGAGGCCATGGCCACCGGTACGCCGCTGGTCGCCACCACCGGCGGCGCCATCCCGGAGGTCGCCGGGCCGGACGGCGAGAGCTGCCTGGCGGTGCCGCCGGGCGACCCGGCCGCGCTGACCACCGCCCTGGAACGGCTGCTCGGCGACCCCGGGCTGCGCCGCCGCCTGGGCGCCGCGGGCCGCGCCCGGGTGCTGGCGCGCTTCACCTGGACCCGCGCGGCCCAGTCCACCGCCGAGCTGTACCGGACGGCCATCGCCGAGCAGGCCCCGGCCCCGGCCGCGCCCGCAGCCCGCACCACCACCGCACGAACGGGAACCACCGTGGGGAGCGATCGCTGATGCTGACCGTCGACTTCGCCCGCTTTCCGGTCGCCGCGGGCGACCGGGTCCTGGACCTCGGCTGCGGCGGCGGGCGGCACGCCTTCGAGTGCTACCGGCGCGGCGCGCGGGTGGTCGCGCTGGACCGCGACGGCGGGGAGATCCGCGAGGTCGCCCGGTGGTTCGCGGCGATGGCCGAGGCCGGCGAGGCCCCGCGGGGCGCCACGGCGGCCGCCCTGGAGGGCGACGCGCTCCGGCTGCCGTTCCCCGACGACAGCTTCGACGTGGTGATCATCTCCGAGGTGATGGAGCACATCCCCGACGACAAGGGGGTGCTCGCCGAGATGGTCCGGGTGCTGCGGCCCGGCGGCCGGATCGCGGTGACCGTGCCGCGCTACGGCCCGGAGAAGGTCTGCTGGGCGCTGTCCGACGCGTACCACGAGGTCGAGGGCGGCCACATCCGCATCTACAAGGCCGACGAACTCCTCGGCCGGATGCGCGAGGCGGGCCTGGAACCGTACGGCACGCACCACGCGCACGGGCTGCACGCGCCCTACTGGTGGCTCAAGTGCGCGCTGGGCGTCGACAACGACCAGGTGCTGCCGGTGAAGCTGTACCACAGGCTGCTGGTGTGGGACATCATGAAGAAGCCGCTGGCCACCCGCCTCGCCGAGCAGGCGCTCAACCCGGTGATCGGCAAGAGCTTCGTGGCGTACGCGACCAAGCCGCACCTGCCCGCGAGCGCGGTCAAGTGACCTGGCCCGACCAGGAGCAGGGCCAGGGCAGCCTCGAACAGCTGGTGCTGCCCGGCGTACTGACCGCGGAGCAGGCCGCCGGCACGGTCGCCGCCATCGCCGCGGCCCAGCGCCCCGACGGCGCGATCCCGTGGTTCCCCGGCCACCACCTGGACCCGTGGGACCACGTGGAGGCGGCGATGGCGCTGGACGCGGCGGGCGAGCACGACCGGGCGGCGGCCGCGTACACCTGGCTGGCCCGGCACCAGAACCCCGACGGCTCCTGGTACGCCGGATACCAGGACGGCGACCCGGAACGGCCCACCGACCGCGGCCGGGAGTCCAACTTCTGCGCGTACCCGGCGGTCGGCGTCTGGCACCACTACCTGTCCACCGGCGACGACGCTTTCCTGGACCGCATGTGGCCCTACGTCTACGCGGCCGTGGAGTTCGTGCTCGCGCTGCAGCAGCCGGGCGGCCAGATCGGCTGGAAGCGGGAGGCCACCGGACGGGCCGTCACCGACGCGCTGCTGACCGGGAGTTCATCGGTGCAGCACGCCCTGCGCTGCGCGCTGGCCATTGCCGAGCACCGCGAAGAGCCGCAGCCCGGCTGGGAGTTGGCCACCGGCGCGCTCGGCCACGCGATCCGCCGGCACCCGGAGCGGTTCCTCGACAAGAGCCGGTACTCGATGGACTGGTACTACCCGGTGCTGTCCGGGGCGCTGCGCGGACCGCGCGCCCTGGAACGGATCGAGGAGGGCTGGGCGCGGTTCGTGGTGCCGGGGCAGGGGGTGCGCTGCGTGCTTCCCAACCCGTGGGTCACCGGCGGTGAGAGCGCCGAACTCGCGCTGGCGCTCTGGGCGGTGGGGGAGTCCGACCGCGCGGTGCGGATCCTGGCCGACATCCAGCACCTGCGGGCCGACGACGGCCTGTACTGGACGGGCTACGAGTTCGAGAACCAGGAGGTGTGGCCGGTCGAGCGCACCACCTGGACGGCGGGCGCGATGCTGTTGGCGGTGGCCGCGCTCGGGGGACATGAGGCGACCACCGCCGTCTTCGGAGGTGAGCGGCTGCCGGACGGACTGCCGCCCGGCTGCTGCTGAGGTGCTGCCGCGGTGCTGCCGAAAGCGGTTCCCGGCATCCGGCCGGCCCGCTTCCCGGCGTCCGGCCCGTGCCGGTCAGGCCCGGTTCACCCGGCCCGCGACGGCATGCGCCACCAGCAGGTAGACCGCCGCGGGCAGGCCGTAGTTGAGAACCGTGCGCCACTTGAGGTTGTGCACGGTGAAGAGGTCCTTCGACCAGCCCGCCAGCCAGTTGGCCGAGTGGTGCACCCAGTCGACCAGGTCGTTCGCGCGGTTGGCGTCGAAGACGAAGAAGAGGATCCACAGGATCAGGATCAGTGCTGCGATGTCTGCGGCGATGAGGATGATCACCGCGGCGGGGTTGCCGCCATACCGTCTGGCCATGCCTCTCGCATTGCCTCGAACGGGTGATTGAAACTCCACCGGAAACGGCGGCGGCCGGTCCCCCGGCACAGGGGGAACCGGCCGCCGGAACAGCGGTGGAGACGTCGCGGGCCCGCAGACCGCGGGTAGAGCCGGTCGGCGGAGCGGAGGCGATCAGCCCCGCTGGATGCCGCTGCTGTCCTGGAGCACCCCGCGGCGCCCGTCCTGGGTCTGGGCGATCAGCGACTGTCCGTGCTGGTCGACCGCCAGGTACCAGGTGCCGGGGGTCAGTTCGGCGATCTGGGCGCCGGAGCCGTCCTCCGCGTACAGCGGGCGCGGCACCGGCACCGCGAACCAGAACGCGGTGAACTCGGCGGCCGGCGCGTGGGCCGCGGCCTGCGGGGCGGCGCCGTACGGCGTGGTCTGCTGGGCGGCCTGGCCGTACGACGGGTCCACGGACTGCGCGCCACCGGGGTAGCCGTAACCCGCCTGCTGCGGGGCGGCACCGTACGGCTGCGCGCCACCGGTCAGCGGCGCGCCGGCACCGTACGGCTGGGGGGCGGGACGCGGCGCGTTCAGCAGCGGCGCCTGGAGGGCGGGCAGCCGGGTGCGCAGCGGGGCCGCGACCCCGATGACCACGCCGAAGATCAGCGTCAGCCAGTTGCCGATGCCCTTGCTGACGCCGTCGGGGTTGTTGAAGAGGGTCGCCCACACGGCGGTCCAGCCGACGAACAGCGAGATCGCCACTCCCCACTGCTCAAGGGAGAGCCCGAGCGGCTGACGGTCGTCGAACTGCCCCGAGCGGGCCAGGAAGACCGCCGCGGCGGCCACGAGCGCGGCCAGCGTCACCGACGGGAGGATGGGGAAGAGGCCCGAGTGCCACAGGTTCTGCGAGGACTCCGCGCCCGCGAAGGACACCTTGTAGCTGAAGAACGGGAGGAACGAGGAGATCAGGAGCAGCACCGCTGCTCCGATGACCGCGCCGTCACCTCGGGTCAGGGAGCGGATGTTCACGTCAGGTCCTGTCCTTTGTCGATTCGGTTCATTCGGTGGTTCCGCGGAGTTCGGCGGTGCCGAACGCGCTCGGCTGTCGGTACGTGACCGTACCTGGTGACTTGGTCATACCTGGTGCTCATATTCGGGACGGTGTCATCGTACGGGGGTGATCATGACCGAGGGAGTGGGTATGCCCATTGGCGCACGATCCGTACCGGACTGCTACCGTCCCGTCACCCCTTTCCCTTCGCCGCGTCCTCGATGAACGCGGTGAGTCCGTCGGCGATACCCCGCGCGGCGTTCTGCCGCCAGGCCGGGTCTGTCAGCGACTTGGCGTCGCGGGCATTGCGCATATTGCCGCATTCGATGAACACCTTCGGCACGGTCGACAGGTTGAGGCCGCCAAGGTCGTCGCGCACCATCAACCCCTTGCCGCCGCCCAGGTAGTCGGCGAACGGCTCCCGGGTCGCGGCGGCGAAGTGCGCGCGCAGGGTGACCGCCAGCCGCAGCGAGGGCGCCGCGACGGCCCGGGTGTCGGCGCCGCCCACGTGCAGCGCCTTGGGCGCGATCACATGGAAGCCGTAGTCCGCGGCGGGGGCGCCGTCGGCGTGGATGGACAGCGCCGCGTCCGCGTGCGCCCCGTTGCCGATCCTGGCCCGCTGGTCCACGCAGGGCCCGTACGGCCGGTCGCCGTTCTGCGTCAGTACGACCCGCGCGCCGCGCGCCACCAGCAGCGCCCGCACCCGGCGGGACACGTCCAGGGTGTAACGGGCCTCCGGATAACCGGCGTTGGTCTGCGTACCGGTGGTGTCGCACTCCTTGCGGCCGTTGCCGATGTCCACCTTGCGGTTGATCTCGGCGGTGTGCAGGTAGTTGTCCGGGTTGTGCCCCGGATCGAGCACGACGACCTTGCCGGTCAGCGGGAGCCTCGGCCGGGTGGTGTGGGTGGGCGCGGCGCCGGTGTTCGCCGGCCGGGTGGCCGTGACGGGCGCCGGGTTCCCGGGCCGGCCGGCGTCCGACCGCCCCGCGCCGGTCTGCGACCCGCAGCCGACCAGGCAGACCGCGCTCGCGGCGACCGTGGTGAGCGCGGCGACCGCGACGAGCAGCGGAGCGCCCCGGCCGCCCCCGCGTGACTCGTTGCTGAACACGCCAGTGACTCTATCGGCCCATCCCGCGGGCCCGCACCGGCCCTGCGGGTGGCTTTCCCGTACGTTCCGGTGGGGCGTTCCGGGACGGCGTTCCGGTGCGGCTTTCCGGAACGGTTCTCCGGTACGGCGCGGGCGGGCCGCCGTCGCGCGGCGGGGGGGCGGCTCTCCGGTGCGGCTCTCCGGTGCGGCATTCCGGTACGCCGTGGGGCCGGCCGCCGCCGGCGGTCCCCGCGCCGGGTGCCGCCCCCCTCACCCCGTTCGCAGCGTGAGGTCGCCCGGCTCCCGGCGCAGCACCTTCAGCGTCCGCACCCCGGCCACCTCGGTGAACACCCCGGACGCCAGGGCCCGCCGGTAGATCCGGTACGGCGCCTGGCCGCCGTCCGCCGGGTCCGGGATCACGTCGTGGATCACCAGCAGGCCGCCCACCGCGATCAGCGGCGCCCACCCCTCGTAGTCGGCGTTCGCGTGCTCGTCGGTGTGCCCGCCGTCCACGAAGACCAGGCCGAGCGGCTGCCGCCACAGCTTCGCCACCTGCGGCGACCGGCCCACGACGGCGATCACGTGGTCTTCGAGACCGGCCCCGTACAGCGTCCTGCGGAACGTCGGCAGGGTGTCCGTCCGCCCCGTCGCCGCGTCGACCAGCTCCGCGTCGTGGTACTCCCATCCCGGCTGCTGCTCCTCGCTGCCGCGGTGGTGGTCCACGGTGACCGCGACGGTGCCGGCGTCCGCGGCGGCGTCCGCCAGCAGGATCGTGGAGCGCCCGCAGTAGGTGCCCACTTCCAGCAGCGGCAGCCCGAGCCCGGCGGCGTCCTTGGCGGCGGCGTACAGCGCGAGACCCTCGTCGAGCGGCATGAACCCCTTGGCGGCCTCGAACGCCGCGAGCACGTCGGTCATACGGATCATCCTACGAGCGGCCCGCAGACCGAACCGGGGGCACTTCGCGCGCCGGGCGGCGGGGTCGGCAAGAATGGCGGCATGCCTTCGCGATGGTCGATCCGCTCCCGCAACTCGCTGCTGTCCATCTGCTCCTCGGAGTCGATCCTGTCGATCGGCTCCACGGGCTCCGCCCTGTCGATCGGGTCCTGCGCGTCCTTCGCCTCGATCGGGTCGTTCGCCTCCGCCGTGTCGGCTTTCTCCGCGGCGTCGTACGGCTCCTTCTCGTCGGCCCTGTCCGGCCAGTCGGACCACTCCCTGCTGTCCTGGCAGACCAGCGGCGGCATCCGCACCCGCCGCGCCGACGGCCCCCTGGAGGGGTCGGCGGCCGTCACGGCGGCGGCCATCGCGGTGACCGTCGCGACCGGTGCGATCTGGTGGCTGGCGGGGCGCCGCCGGCAGGGCTGACCCCGGGGCTGCGCTGACGCGGCGTCCGCGCCCGCCGGGGTGGGCGGCGCGGTGCCGTGCCGCGGGCCGACCGGGGCCGACCGGGGCCGACAGGGTGTGCGGCCCTCGTGCCGCGGGCCGGGCTTCCCTCCGGCGCCTCGACGCTGGAGCGCTTCAGTGCGGCCCCCGTGCCGCGGCCGGGCCCCGTCGAACGGTTACGCCGCCCCCGTGTCGTCTGCCGGGCGGTTGAGCTGCCTCTCGGTGCTGGCGGCTGAGCGGTTGCCGTGGCGTCCGCGCCTCCGGCCGAGCGGTTGCCGCGGGCCCAGCGGCGTCGGCCGAGCGGTCACGCCCTCCCGGGGCTGTCGGCTGGACCGTTGGCCGCCCCCGTGCCGTCTGCCCGACCGCCGGGCCGCCGATTGCCGAACCGCCCCGCCTCGCGCCGCCAGCCGGACCGTTACGCCGCCTGTGCGTCGGCCTCCACCGGCAGGACCGCCGTGACGCGGAAGCCGCCGCCGGGAGCGGGTCCCGAGGTCAGGGAGCCGCCGGCCGCCGCGAGGCGTTCGGCCAGACCGCGCAGGTTGGTGCCGGTGTTGGCGCCTCCTTCCGCCACCATCCCCGCCCGCGACACTCCTGCCCGCCCACCGCGCCGCCCCCGACCGGTCCCCCGTGCATGTCCACCGCCATACCCGCGACGGTACGGTCCCGCCCCGCCGCCCCGGCAGAGGCGTCCGTCCGCGATCCCCCGGTACATATGTCCCGCCGACGGCGCCCCGTGCGCTCGCATGCCCTGGTCGGCGGGGCGTCCTGGACCGGCGGGGCGTCGAGGTGGTGCCGGCGGAGGGTGCTGACGGATCCCACTGCCCCCCCGAGCTGTGCAGCCGGGTCACCCCGCCTGTTGACACGGCGGGGTGGCGGACGGTCGCTCGCGCCGTCAGCGGTGGTGGGTGAGGAAGACCCGGGCGCGCTCGTCGAGTTCGGCCGCCACCCGTACGCCCCGGGTCCGGTACGGACGCAGGTCTCCGCGCAGCGAGCGGACCGCCTTGAGCGTCCGGGCTGACTTCACCCCGGCCATGGCGGTGATCGCCCGGTCCCAGGTCGCGCACGCCTGCTCGATACCGCCCTGCCGGGCCTCCTGCTCGGCCTGCGCCATCAGGTCGAGCGCGACGATCCGCGCGTACGTCGTCCTGGGCCGGTTCGCGGCAGCCGCCGCGTAGCTGCGTGCGGAGTTGCCGCGGTCGCCGAGCGCCTCGAACACCTTTGCCGTACGCGAGTGGACGGTGGCCGCGGGCGGCCCCCACACCAGCGCCCAGAACGGCACCTCGTCCCCGGCCGCCGCCCCGGCCGCGAGCCAGGCGTGGGCGCGGTCGACATCGGCGAGCGCGGCCCGGTGGCGGCCCGACCTGGCGAGCGCGTGCGCGTGCGTCACGGCGAACAGCGCCTCGACCTGTGAGTCCACGCGTCCCCTGGCCCTCTCCCAGCCGGTCCCGGCCAGGGCCAGGCAGTGCTCGGGCCGGCGCAGCTTCATCGCCTGCTGCGCCATGGTCCGCATCACGAACCCGTCCTGGCCTGGGATCCCGGACTCCCTTGCCAGCCCCAGCGACTGCATGTAGTACCGCTGCGCGAGGCCCTGCTCCCCGCTGTCGTACGCCTTCCACCCGCACAGGTGGGCTGCCGCGGAGGCAACGGACAGTGCCTCGGCGCGGGCTCCCTCACTGCTGAAGCGGGCCCGGCACAGCTCACGTACGTCGGTGATCAGGTACTGCGTGAACGCGGCCCGGCCGTGCTGGCCGCCGTGCTTCTCGTCCATGTCCATGAAGAGCTGCACCATGTCGCGCACCGCCGCGACGTCGGCGTGTCCGGCGAGCGCCCCGCCCCGGACGGTACGAGTGCGGGCGGCGGCTTCCCGGACGGACTCCAGGGGCACGACGGAGGCTGCCACGGAGAAGGCGGAGGCGGCAAGGAAACGGCGTCGGTTCACGTCTGCGCTCCCGATGGCGGTCAGCGTCTCGATGGGGTCGAAGTCCAGCGTCAGCCCGATGCTTTCATCTTCGGCGTCGAGCGGGGAGCCCAGTCCGAGGTCGCTGCGGGTGATCCGGCGCCCCAAGTGCCGGGAGAGCGCCTCGGCCAGGTATCCGGGGGTGGGCCCGTCCGGCACGGCGCCGAGTGTCCAGTGGTGGACGGTGGACTTGTTGGTCCCCAGCCGCTGGCTGCTCTCCAGCGCAACGGCTTTCACCGCGCGCGCGACGGCGTCGTACGACGGCCCAGATTCGTCGGTAAGCCTTTTGAGTTGGGGGTTCACTGTGCGCTGGGTCATGGGGCCCGCCCTCGTATACCCGATATACGGCTTCGCGTGCTCAGTGCACTGTCTGGCAACTCCCCTGCCCAGTTAACTGATTGACGAAGCCCGATGACAGTCCGTCAACGGGTTCACCGAGGGGAGAGGAAACCGTGATGAAGGATCAGACGCGCCCGTGGGAGACCGTGTTCGCCGGGCCGGAGATCACCGCCGTGCCCAGCGACACCGTGCGCTTCGAGGAGAAGCCGCAGGAGAGTTCGGACCAGGGCCGGTTCGAGGACTGATCCACCAGTGTCACCGGGGCTCGCGTCCGGCGAGAGCCGCGCGGGCCCCGTCGCTTGCCCATCACGGGACGAGGGGAGTTCGGGAATGTTGACGTTGTCGATGGACCTGCGGGCCGATACGGGTCCGTGGCAGTGGCGTGAGCAGGGTGATGGCCACTGGATACGCGCTGGGGACCGCATCCGGCCGTTGGTCAACCCGGCGCTGGAGGCGCGAGCGGTCACGGATGGTACGGCCACGCTGATGGTGGTGCGCGAGCGGGCTGCGGGACGCGCTTCGCTGCTGAGGGCGGCGGCTCCGGTGCGGGTGGACGCCGCGGTGTACGCCCGAGTCCTGGAGGAGTGCCGCAGTTGGCCGCTCCAGTCTGTATGGATCGAGTCGGGCCCTGAGGGCCTCCGGCTCCAGACCGGGCTCGGCGGGGTGTGCCCGCTCTACCTCGCTCAGGTCGACGGGCGGTTGGCCGGGTCGTGGCAGCTGATGGACCTGAGGGCACACCAGGCGCCTGACGGGCTGGATGAGAAGGAGGTCATGCGACTGCTGACCGGACACCCCCGCTATGGGCACGACACACTGTTCACCAGCATCAAGCGGCTCTCGGAACGCTCCACCGCGTATGCGGACGCCGAGGGCCTGCGCATGGTCTACCCGGCCGCCGCCGAGCACGCCCAGCCCTCCGAACTGTCCGAGGGCACCGACGGCCCAGCCCTGGTGGGTGCGTTCGAGGCTCTCGTCGACCACATCCATGCCCGCCGTCCCCTCACCCCCGCTCGGACCGCAGCGCAGCTGTCGGGCGGGAAGGACTCGACCAACCTCGCCATCTCCCTCGCTCTCGGGCACCCTGGGCAGATCACTCCGTGCGCGCTGCTGATCGGCGGCGAGGCCGGCCCGCAGCAGATCGCGCGCCGCCGGATGGTCATCGACCACACCGGTTTCGCTTCTGATGTCACGGTGTCCACCGCCGACCACCCGCCGCTCGCCCCGGACGGCCTGCGCCGGGCCCACCCCGAGGCGGTCAGCCCGCTGGACGAGCCGCACCTGGAAGCCGCCGACGCGCTGGCCCAGGCGCTGATGGCACGCGGCATCACCACGGTGGTCGCCGGGTTCGGTGGCGACGAAGTCGCCCGCGTACGACGTCCTGACGGCGGGCCCGTACGCGCACCGCAGGCCCCGGCCTGGTGCGGCGAGCGGGTCTGCGACCTGCTCGGAGAGGTCAACACCGGAATCTCCCCGGCCACCGTGGCACCAGAGACCGCGCTGGTCGCCCTTGAGGTCGCCACCCCGCTGCTGGCCCGCCGGGGGCTGTGGGCCGTGGCTCCGTTCACCGACCCCGACCTGGTCCGCTTCGGTCAGCGCCTCCCACTGGAGTGGAAACGGGACAAGCGGCTGCTGACCGAGCGGTTCGCCGCTCGCGGTCTCCCGGACGGCGTCGTCCATCCGGTGCTCCGGGAGAACTTCGGTCACCTGATGAACCGCGCGGTGCATCAGTACGGCAGCGGACTGCTCCGCAGCTGGGGCAGGGATATGTACCTGGTCGAGCAGGGCTACCTCGATCCGGTGGTGCTCACCGAGACGGTCGAGCGAGCGGCCCTCGGGCCGGATGAGGCGGCGCCGTACCGCACCGGGCTGTTCCTGATCGCGGCCGTCGAACTGGCTCTACGGGCCCTGTAGGCGCAAGCGCGTACCCCGCCGCGGGCGAGTCCGGCTCAACGGGCTCCGGACGCCGCGTCGGACACACCAGGATGGGGCGGGTGACCGCGTCCTCACCAGTCCCGAAAACCGCCGGATCCCCGCAGCAGGTCGGCTACCGGAGCGACCCGCACGTCGAGGACATCGCCAACGCCTCCTGGTGGCGGATGGCGGCCCGGTTGCCCCGTACGCTCGCTGCCGCGGGCCGCCTCGGCTGGGCCGCCGACCGGCCCGCGACGCTCTGGCTCGGCCTGTGCCAGTTGGTCGTCGCCGCCTCCTCCGTTGTCGCGCTCGGCGCGCTGCCGGGCGCGATGAACCAGCTCTTCGACGGCGGAGCGGTCGCCGACCGGGTGAGCGCGGCCACCCCCGCGCTGATCGTGGTGGCCGTGGCCACCGGGGTGCGGGCCGGAGCCGACGCGCTCGCCGTATACGCCTCCGCCCGATTGTCGCCGGAGGTCGCGACCGAGGCGGACCTCCAGATCCTGGCCGTCGCGCCGGAGGTGGAACTGGCGGCGTACGACCGGCCCGGCTTCATCGACCGGCTCCAGGCCGCGGGCAAGGGTGCCGAGGCGACGGAGGGCCTGATCGGTGACGCCCAGGCACTGGTCTCCGCGTTCGCCCAGCTCGCCGCCGCGGCTTCGGTCCTGACCGTCCTGCACCCCGTGCTTCTGCTTCTGCTCGTGCTGGCCGTTGTCCCCAAGGGCGCGGCGGCGATCACCACCGCGAGGATTCAGCACCGGGCTGACCACCGGAACATCTCGGACAACCATCTGCGCTACCTGCTGCGGTACTACTCCACCGACCGCCGCACCGCCGCCGAGGTCCGCGCCACCACGATGGCCGGCTTCCTCCAGTCCTGGTACCGGGAGATCACCGACCGGATCAAGGCCACCCACCGTGCGGCGGCCCCGCACGTCCTGCGGGTCACCCTGCTCGGCTCCGCCGTCAGCGGGCTGATGCTCGGGGCAACCTGGGTCGCGCTGGGATGGCTGGCGGCCACCGGGCGGATGGACCTGGCGATCGCCGCCACCGCCGTCATCGCGGTGCGCACTTCGACCGGTGCCCTGACCTCCCTGGTCATGGCCTCGGCGCGGCTGTTCCGCACCTCGCTCTACCTGGACGACTGGCAGACGTTCCTGCGCCGGGCGAAGGCCCTGCGCGCCGTACGCGGCAGCACGCCGATCCCGGACCGAGCACCCGCCGTGATCGAGGCGAAGGGCGTCACGTACACCTATCCCGGCGCCACCGCCCCAGCCGTCGACGGTGTCAGCCTGACCCTGCGACGCGGCGAACTGATCGCGCTGGTCGGCGAGAACGGCAGCGGCAAGACCACCCTGTCCGCTCTGCTCACCGGACTGCGCGTCGCGGACACCGGCGGCACGGTGACCTGGGACGGTGTCGACCTCGCCGAAGTAGAGCCGCACAGTGTGTGGTCCAAGGTCGGCTTGGTCCCGCAGGACTACACCCGCTGGCCCATGGATCTGCGGGCCAATATCCACCTCGGCCAACCCCGCGGCGGGGGCGACGCCCTGCTCCTGGCCGCGGCGGAGGCGGCCGGCGCGGACAGCGTCATCGCCGGGGTTCCGTACGGCCTCGACACCTTGGTCGCCGGCTCCAACTGGGGCGGCACCGACCTGTCCGGCGGACAGTGGCAGAGGGTCGCGGTCGCGCGGGCCTTCTACCGCGACGCCGCGATGCTGATGCTGGACGAGCCGACGTCCGCGATGGACCCGCGCGCCGAGCACCTGGTGATCCGCCGCTTCAGGGAACTCGCCGCGGGCAAGGCCGCCGTGTTCGTCACGCACAACCTGGAGAACGCCCGCATCGCCGACCGCATCATCGTCCTCGACCGGGGCCGCGTCGCCGAGTCCGGCACGTTCGAGGCCCTCCTGGACGCAGGCGGGATCTTCGCCGAGCTGTACAAACTCTCCCAGGACCGGTGAGGGATCCGGCTACGCCGACCGGACAGTCGGCGCCGGTTCCGCTCTCCCGGGGGTACCGGCGCTGGTGCGGAACCCCATGGGCATGCCGTCATGCCGGCCGGCGCATCCACTCGCCGCGTCGGCATGCGCCCGGCCGTCGCCGCACCAGGCCCCTCGGGTGGCGCCGTCCCGTCCGGGCGGTGTGCTGGCAGGACGGCCGTACGGAACGTGTGCTCGGGATCGGTGGGTATCTCCCGCGGGCCGGGGATCCGGCGGGCCCGGGGGCCTGGTACCGCGACTGCCTGGGGCTGGACGCGGATGAGAACGGGCTGTGGGCCCAGGGGGCCGGGCCGACGGTGTCCGCGGCGTTCGAGGCCGGGACCGACTACTTCGGGTCCGGCGCCCAGCAGGTGATGCTCAACTTCCGGGTACGCGACTTGGACGCCGTGCTCGCGCAGTTGCGCGCCAGGGGCGCGGACGTGGCGGAGGAGACGCAGGACATGGCGGGCGTCGGCCGGTTCGGCTGGGTCACCGATTCCGAGGGCCGCCGGATCGGGCCGTGGCAGCCGACGCGACCGCCGCACGCCGCCGGAGGGCCGGCGTCTCTGCACTGCTGGGAGGCCGAGGCGAAAAGGGTGAAGGTCGACAACCCGCTCACACCGCGGTCCACCCCGAAGCACATCCTGACGCGGCTTGCCGGCGTCAGCTGGCGGGAGAGATCATGCCGCCGTTGACGTAGACGGTCTGGGCCGTGACCCAGCGGGCACCGGGCGAGGCCAGGAACTGGATGACGGGGACCACGTCGGTGGGTTCGCCGAGGTCGCCGTTGATGGTCATGCCCTTGAGCCACTCGATGGTCTTGTCGGTCTCGGCGTTGTAGAAGAAGTCGGTCTTCTGCGGCCCGGGGGCGACGCAGTTGACGGTGATGCCGCGCGGACCGATCTCCTGCGCGAAGGCTTTCGTGTAGTGCTCGACGGGGGACTTGCTGCCGGCGTAGGCCGCGTAGGTGGCCGCGGTGACGGCGACCTGCGTGGTGATCATGTTGATGATCCGGCCGTTGTCCGCCATCTTCCCGGCGGCTTCCCTCATCTGGAAGAACGGGATCTTGGCGTTGATCGCGAACAGCGCGTCCCATTCCGCCTCGGTGCAGTCGGCGATGGGCTTGCGGACGATCATTCCGGAGGTGTTGACGAGAATGTCCCACCTGCCCAGTTTCTCCAGGGTGGTATCCACCAGGCGGGTGATCTCCGTCGGCCTGGTCAGGTCGGCCTGGAGCGTCTCCGCCCGGACCCCTTCGTCCCGCAGCTCATCCGCGACCTGCTCGGCGGCCTTGCGCTTGGAGTCGCTGTTGTAGTGCACCATCACGTCCGCGCCGTCTTTCGCGAGCGCGGTCGCGAAGAGCTTGCCCATGTTCGCCGAGGCACCCGTGACGATGGCGACCTTGCCGCTGTGTATACCGGGCATATCATCACCTTCTCCTTGAAGTGGATGTTCCATGGGCAATGTATGACGGCGAGCGGCGGTGCGCATCGCGGGCCGGGACCGTTCGCCGCGGGCGTCCTTTTGGTGCTGACGCTGACGTTTTCGTCGGACGGCGGGGCAGGTCCGGGGAAGGGGGGTCCCGGTCTGCCCCGCCGTGCCGCGGGCGCGTGGTGTCCGGGCCGTGGGGCGTGGGCCGTTGGGTGCGGGCCGCGTCGGGAGATCGTCCGCAATCGAACATAAGCTACTTGGTGCGTAGTTATGTGAATCCACCGCGTAGTCAGTGCGAAGTCGCTACGGTGGTTGTCAGCTCCGCAGGAGCTCACGCCGTCGCACACAGGGGAGCAGTGCCATGGCCAGTCGGCAGCCGGGGAAAGCGAAGAAGCTGGACGTCACGGCGTCCTCAAGGGAGCTGTACGGGGCCGAGCTGCGCTACAAGCGCGAGCAGGCCGGGCTCAGCCTGGAGGAGATGGGTGCCATGCTCTTCATCACCAAGAGCCACCTGTCCAATCTGGAGGTCGGGCAGCGCCGTATTCAGCTCGACATGGCGAAGGAGCTGGACAGGATCCTCAACACGGACGGGTTCTTCGTACGGAACCTGGAGGCGGGGCGGTCGTCACCGCACCCGGAATTCTTCGCGGATGTCGCCGAGTTGGAGACCTTCGCGGCGGGCATCTGGGAATGGGAGCCGCTCCTGGTGCCGGGTCTGCTCCAGACGCCAGCCTATGCGGCGGCCGTCATCCGCGCGTATGACCCGGTCGCCACTGACGACGTGGCCAGGGAGCGGCAGACGGCTCGGATGGAGCGTGCTGGGATCTTTGCCAATCCGAAGACACCACGCTACTGGGCCGTACTGGATGAAGCCGTGATCCGCCGACCGGTCGGTGGGTCCACTGTCATGGCTGAACAGCTCCGCCACCTCATCGCGATGATTCGCCGCAACCGGATCATCGCCCAGGTATTGCCATTTGGCGCGGGCGCGCACGCGGGCATGACCGGTCCGCTGAAACTGATGACGTTCACGGATGACACCCCGATGGCGTACTACCAGGCGCAAGAGACTGGTTCCTTGACCGACAATCCGGCAACTGTCAAGCGCAGCGTCCTGACATACGATCTTCTCGGAGCGGCGGCCCTGTCGCCGGAAGCTTCCCTGACCCTCATCGAAGCGGCAGCCGAGGAGTACGAACATGGAGCCCAAGTACGGCCTGCGGGCGGTGGCGTGGCGTAAGAGCAGCTACAGCGGTGGTGAAGGTGGCAACTGCATCGAGGCCAGCGACAGCCTGACCACCGCCAGCTGGCGTAAGAGCAGCTACAGCGGTGGTGAGGGCGACGACTGCATCGAGGCCAGCGACAGCCTGACCACGGCCCGCTGGCGTAAGAGTACGTACAGCGGTGGCAGCGGCGGCAACTGCGTCGAGTTCGCCGACAACCTGCCCGACGTGATCCCGGTCCGTGACAGCAAGGACCCGCACGGGCCCGCGCTCACCTTCACGCCCGCCGCCTGGACCGCCTTCGTTCAGGCCACCGCCCGCGGCGAGTTCCCCACCGCCTGACGCCCTACCCCGGCGCCCCGGGCGGGAGAGGCACCCCCTCTCCCGCCCGGCCGCCTCCTACTGGGCGCCCGCCCCTGGACCAGTTCGCCATGGGCGGGTTGGCGTTGCGCGGTTCCGCACGTCTTCTGACCTGGCGACTACAGGCACCGCGCCACCACAAGAACGACGGCCAGGTCGGGATCAAGCCGGCACCGGGCTCGACGCCCCCCGGCAGCCGTGCGGGCTCGAGGACAACCAAGAGTGCGGTCCGGGAACCCCGCCCAGCACGTGCAACCCCAGGAATGGCCACCAATGACCCCCGACGCCGGGTTTCGGGCTCTGCTCCACCCGCACACGGGTGAGGTGTCCGAGATCCGCCCCACGACGTACGGGCACAGCTCCGACCTCACAGCCATGGTGGAGTGCGAGAAGGGGCCGTTTTTCGTCAAGGCGATGCGTAACCGGCCGGGGGGCCGAAAAGACTCCATCACGCGGGAGCGGCTCGTCAATGAATTCGTGCAGCCGATTTCACCGCCCCTCCGGTGGTCTTCGGAGACCGCGCTATGGAGCGTGCTCGGGTTCGAGGCCGTCGAGGGGCTGCCCTCGGAACTCACCCCGGGCTCGCGGGATCTGCCCATGGTGATCGGACTCGTCAACGCCCTCGGATCGCTTCCCCTCCCTGCGGTGGCGCGGGACTGGGCCGAGACACGGTGGGACAGGTTCGCGGCCGGCGCGGCGGATACGGAGTCGTTCCGGGGGGAGGTGCTGTTGCACACGGACATCAACCCCGACGACGTACTCATCGGGGGCCGGAGCGGTTGGCTGGTGGATTGGTCATGGCCGACGCGCGGTGCGGCTTTCATCGACCCGGCCGTTCTGGTCCTTCAGCTCGTCGCGGCCGGGCACGCTCTGCAAGCTGCCGAAGCCTACGCAGCCCAGTGCCGCGCATGGGCCGAAGCGGACGCCCGTGCGATCGACGCCTTCGCCTCGGCGAACCTCCGCAGTATCAGAGCTTCGTGGAGCGGCGGCCGGACGCGGCCTGGTTCCAGGCCATGGCGGACGCCACCTGATCCTGGACGGCCCACCGCGGAGTGCGGGTCAGTGTCCGGCGGCGGTGACGCGGTTGCTCAGGCGGTTCTCGGCGACGGCCGGGAGGCGCCCCTCCCCGGGACCGTCGCGGCAGGGGCGGCAGCCAGGCCCGCCGCTCCCAGCGCAGCGAGCGCGTACACCGCGGACAGCCGACGGCTGTTGCTCCAAAGGCCCTCGGTGGGCGCGACCGGGAACATGCCGGCGTGGTACAGCTCGGCGC
Organism: Streptomyces sp. ITFR-21; assembly: GCF_031844685.1. Lineage (NCBI taxonomy): Bacteria > Bacillati > Actinomycetota > Actinomycetes > Kitasatosporales > Streptomycetaceae > Actinacidiphila > Actinacidiphila sp. ITFR-21. Next base: position 1,593,378 of record NZ_CP134605.1, on the reverse strand, counting down.
TGGTGGTGGCCACGCCGAGATCGAGGCTGCCGAGAGCGATCGCGGCCGAGCACGGCCGCAACCCGTGGCCCATCTGGTGGAAGTCCCAGATGGTGCGGGCATCGGCCCGGTCCGCGTCGCTGATCGCTGCCTCCTGATGGGCGGTCACCTGTACTCCTCGCCGTTGCGGACGGACTTGATGCTGCGCAGTTGGTGTCTCAGGCCGTATCGGGCGGCGATGGCTGAGGCCCGGTCGAGTACGGCGTGCCCGCTGCTGCGGGTGGCCGGGTCGGTGAGCAGGATGTGGGCGTGCGCGGTTTCGATCTGGACGCGCTGGAGCGGAGTCTCGAAGTGCAACAGGTGGTCATTCCCGCAGATGCCGTTCAGCGGCACGCTCAAGACGTGCACTCTCAGGCCCGTCCATCCGTTTCGCCCCACCTTCCGCTCCGCTTCAAGGAGACGCAGTGACGACCGCCGCCGAACAGCCCACTGCCTGCCGCCCGTGGGGCGCCGGCCGGCTCGCGCCCTACCCCACCACCTCTCACCGTCCGCATGTTTCGGTCGTCATCGACCTTGATACCCAACTCGGCGTGTTCCGCGACCGCGCCGGCTTGGTGGTCGACATGGGTAAGCACGGAACCAGCAAGGGCACCGAGACCTCGACCACCACGAATTCGGACTCCGCGAACGACCACGGCCACGACCAGGACTCCGAGCAGGACTGACGACATGGCCGAGGAGAAGCCGGTCCTGGTGGCCACTGAGGCGGACGACCTGACCGCCGACATGGTGATCACCGAGCTCAACCGGCGGAATGTACCGGTGGTCAGGCTCGACCCAGCCGACATCGGCGCCGGCCTGACGGTCTCGGCCCGGTTCGGCACCCGCCCCACCCCCGTGGTCGGGCAGGTACGCACGTCGTCGAGGACCGCTGACCTGGCCCGTGTCCGAGCGGTGTACTGGCGCCGCCCGCACTGGCCGGACTTCTCCCACCTGGAGCTTGATGACGCCCGGTTCGCCGCCGCGCAAGTCCGCTACGGACTGGGAGGCAGTCTGTACGCCTTGGACGGCCCGCTCTGGGTGAATCACCCCCTGCGCATCGCAGCTGCCGACTACAAGCCTGCCCAACTCGCCCTCGCTCAGCGGATGGGTCTCGCCGTGCCACCGACTCTGGCGACCAACGACCCGGACGAGGCACGGGAGTTCGTCGGAGCCCACGACGAGGTGCTCTACAAGCCGCTGCGGTGGACGCCCTATGCACGGAACGGGGTCCCGCTGACGGGGTGGGCGGAGCCGGTCACGGCCGCCGAGATCGACGACAGCGTGCGCGTGACGCCCCACCTGTTCCAGACCCGTGTGGACAAGGTCGCCGACCTGCGCGTGCTGGTCGTCGGTCGGCGGACATTCGCCGTACGGATCGCATCCGGCCTACTGGACTGGCGCAAGGACTACAGCGCCCTCACCTACGCCGTGGAGCACCTGCCCGACCGGGTGAACGCGGTGCTTCTCGCCTACCCGGAGCGGCTCGGCCTGGTGTCGGGGAGCTTCGACCTCGCCGTGGACCGGGCGGGGGACTACTGGTGGCTGGAGCTGAACCCGAACGGCCAGTGGGGGTGGCTGGAGTCGGAAACCGGCCTTCCGATGTCCGCCGCCTTCGCTGATCTCCTCACACAAGGAGGCGCCACATGAACAATTCCGCCGCCGAGCGCCGCCGTCTCGCCGCGTTGCTGGCGCAGAACGGCGTCCTCGTGTCCCCGTGGCTCCGCGTCGCGGTCGAGGCCGTACCGCGCGAACTGTTCCTTCGGCCCGGCGTGTTCCTCGACGAGGGAGACGCATGGCGACCGGTGATCTCAGCCGATACCGACCCGGCGGAATGGCTGAAGATCGCGTACAGCTACGACACCCTCACCACGCAGCTCGACGGCCACCTCACCGCCGACCAGGCAACCGACCTCGTTGAGGGCGTACCGACATCCTCCTCCACCACCCCGGCCACCGTGGTCGGCATGATCGAGAGCCTTGGTCTGGAGGCCGGCCACCGTACTGGAGATCGGCACCGGCACCGGCTACTCCGCGGCTCTGATGTGCCACTACCTCGGTGCGGACAACGTGGCCACGGTCGAGGTGGATCCGGGGGTGGCGGAGCGCGCGGACGCCGCGCTGGAAACGGCGGGCTTCTCGACGTGGGCCGTCACCGGCGACGGCCTCCTCGGGTATCCCCGCAACGCGCCGTATGATCGCGTGATCGCCACCTGCGCCGTGCGCCGCATCCCGTACACCTGGGTCCGGCAGACCAGGCCCGGCGGCATCATCCTGAGCACCGTCGGCTCCTGGCCGTACGGAACCGGTCTCGCCGAAGTCACCGTGGACGGGAACGGTACGGCCGAGGGCCGGATCATCGGCCGGTCCTCGTTCATGCAGGCGCGGGCCCAGGCCGTCGTACCGGTGGCCGGTGATCTGTCGGCACGGACGGCCTATGCGGACAGTGAGCGGCAGACCAAGGTGCCACCCACCCTGCTCGACGACTGGATGCCCGCGTTCCTTGCCCAACTCGCCGCCCCCGGCGCACAGCTCGTCCGTGCCGCTCGGAGCGACGGGACCGGACTTCTGTACCTCTTCGACCCGGAGCGCGAGTCCTTCGCCCAGTTCACCGCTGCCGGCCTCGGCTGGACGGTCCGGCAGGGCGGCCCCGTGGCCCTGTGGGACGCCGTCGAGGAAGCCCTCGTCGCGTGGCAGGGCGCGGGCAGTCCCGACATCGACACCGTGCGGCTCCAGGTCACCGCCGCTTCGCACACGTACCGGATCGGGGACAGCCCGTCGCTGCGCTGGGAGCACCGCCTCGCCTGAACGGCATCGGGGCGGCCGGGCCGCCGGGATCGTTACCCGCCTGACATAGCAGGCACCCGCCGCCGATCAGCTCCGGGAAGGCGTCGCCAACCGGTCCTGACCGGCCGCCCCGGCGTACAGCTCATCCGTAACGCCGATCCGCACAGGTGCTCCGGCCCTCGGCTCCCACGGGAGCGGACGCCTGCCCGATCCCGCCGCCCCTGCCGCGCGCCCGTCCGGCCAAAACGGCGGGACTGGGCGGGCGGACATCGCATAGCCTGCACCGCATGCCCGACATCAGCATGCCTTCGCGACGTGACGACCATCCCGAGGCGTCCCGGCGGGAGCGTCTGGGACGGACGTTCGACGAGGACGCGGAACTGTACGACCGGGCCAGGCCGGGATATCCGCCACGGCTGTACGACGACCTCGCGGAACTCGCGGGCGCCCGTCCCGGCAGTCGCGTACTGGAGGTGGGCTGCGGAACCGGCCAGGCCACGGTCCCCCTGGCCGACCGGGGCTGCCGGATCACGGCCGTCGAGGCGGGACCGCACATGGCCGCGGTCGCCCGCCGCAAGCTGGCCGACTTCCCGGCGGTGGAGGTGGTGACGGCCGCATTCGAGGACTGGCCGCTGCCGGCGGAGCCGTTCGACACGGTTCTCGCCGCGACCGCGTTCCACTGGATTGACCCGGCGGTGCGAGCGTCCAAAGCCGCCGATGCCCTGCGTCCCGGCGGGGCGCTCGCCGTGGTGCGCACCCAGCATGTCAGGGGCGGTACCGAGGAGTTCTTCATCGAGGTCCAGCGCTGCTACGAGCGCTTCGACCCGGAGACACCGCCCGGCCTGCGGCCTCCCGCGGCCGACGATGTCAGCAACGCGGACCATGCCGAGGAGGTGGCGCGAAGCGGCCGCTTCGGCCCCACCGTCTTCCGCCGCTACGAGCGGGACCTCACGTACACCACGCCGGAGTACCTGGATCTACTGCGGACCTACTCGGGCCACCGGGCCCTTCCGGAAGCAGCCCGGCGCGGCCTGCTGGCGGCCATCGCGGACCTGATCGACGGGCGTCACGACGGCAGGGTGACCAGGCGCTACCTCATCGAGCTGGGGGTCTCCCACCGGCGGTGACGCCCGTTGGCGCGTCGTGGCGCCGCCCGGTGTCCGCTTCGGGTCCCCGCCGGCCCGGACACGTACCGGATCGGGGGCAAGGCGCCGCTGCGCCGGGAGCACCGCCTCGCTTGAGTGGCATCGGGGTGGTCGGGCCGCCCAGCCGGTTACCCTCCTGGAGAGCAGGCGCCGAACCGTAAAAGACCGGGATGGACGACGAACCGCTGTCGGAGTGGGCGGCGGCGCGACGCGAGGATCGGGCGGCTTCGCGCAGTAGCACGCGTTCCGGGCGACCACCCCCGGGGCGCCCGCCGGAACCCGGAGGCCCCCCGCGTCATCCAGCGGCAGCACGCCCGCGGCCGGCGGCCGGGGCCCTGGCCGGCCCCGGCCCCGGCCCCCCTCAGTTCATCAGCACGATCTTCGCCCGCGCGTGCCGGCTCTCGCTCAGCTCGGGTGCGGCTGCCGCCTGGGGGAAGGGGAAGGCCGCCGCGACCGGGACCCGCAGTCGGCCCTCGGCGGCGAGTGTGACGGCGAGGGTGAGGTTGTGCAGCGCCAGCGGGTCGGCGGGGGCTCTCAGGGCGGCGGTGGTGTCGTCGGCCGGCACTCCGTACGACAGGTGGACGCCGTGGGCCGCCGCGGTGAAGTCGGCGATCGTCACCACCCGCGCCGGGTCGCCGGCGATGGCGACGAGGTCGGGCAGCGCCCCGCCGGCGCAGTCGAAGACCGCGTCCACTCCGGCCGGCGCCAGCGCGCGGACCCGTGCCGCCAGCCCCGTCCCGTACGTCGTCGGCTCGGCGCCGAGGGACCGCAGGAAGTCGTGGTTGGACGGGCTCGCTGTACCGATGACGGTGGCGCCGCGGGCCGCCGCGAGCTGGACGGCGACGCTGCCCACCGCGCCGGCCGCGCCCCGCACCAGCACGGTCTGCCCGGGGGCGACCGCCAGCCGGTCCAGGACCCGGGTAGCCGTCTCCACGCCGCCGGCCGCGCCGCCCGCCTCCTGCCAGCTCCACGCCGCCGGTTTGGGCGCCCACGCGGTGAGGACCGCGAAGTCCGCGTTGGCGCCGCGCGCCGCCGTACCGGTCATGCCGAACACCTCGTCGCCGACCGCTGTGCCCGTGACGCCGTCGCCGGCCTCGTCGACCACGCCCGCGGCGTCGAACCCGGTCCGGTACGGGAAGGTCATGGGCACGACGTCACGCAGCGTGCCGGCGCGGATGTACGTCTCGCCGGGCGAGATCCCGGAGGCCCGTACGGCGACGCGGACGGTGCCCGGCCCGGCGTGCGGCTCCGGCACCTCGGCGACGTGCACGACGCCGGGCGGACCGTACTCGGTGAACTGGATCGCTCTCGTGGGCCGGACCGTAACGGAGCACCCCGTCCGGTTGGCTCAAGTGAGAGAGGTGACGACGCAAGTGGTGACAAAGCTCCGCTCGGATGCCCGCGACAACCTCGACCGCATCCTCGTGGTCGCCCGCGCGGCCTTCGCCGCCGAGGGCCTCGACATACCGATCCGGGAGATCGCCCGGCGCGCGGGGGTCGGCGTCGCGACCGTCTACCGGCACTTCCGGACGAAGGAAGCGCTGCTGAACGAGGCGTTCGCCGAGCAGATGGCCTCCTGCTCGGCGATCGTGACGGAGGGCCTGGCGGCGGCCGACCCGTGGCGCGGGTTCTGCCTGGTGATCGAGAAGCTGATGGCGGTGCACGCCCTGGACCGCGGCTTCGCCCGCGCCTTCACCTCGCCGCCTCCCGACGCGGTCGACCTCACCGCGGACCGCGACCGTACGCTGCGGCTGCTGCTCGAACTGGTACGGCGCGCGAAGGAGGCGGGGCCGCTGCGGGGGGATTTCGTGGTGGAGGACATCAGCCTGGCGCTGACGGCGAACGAGGGCATCCGCGCGGAGTCCCCCGAGATGCGGCTGGCGGCCTCTCGCCGCTTCGCCGCCCTGATGCTCCAGTCCTTCCGGGCGGACCCGGTCCCGGCGCCGCTCCCGCCGGCGGTGCGGCTGCCGCTTTCCCGGGGGTAGCGGGGGTTTTGCGGGGGTGCCGGGGGAGCGGCGGGCACGGCGACGGCGGGGGCGGCCCACACCCGGTCCCGCACCTGATCCCGGTCCCCTCCCCGTCCCCGTCCCCGTCCCCGTCCCCGTCCCCGTCCCCGTCCCGGTGGCGGTGGCGCAACGGCGGCGCCCGCCGGTTCCCCCCAGCCGGGGAGGGAGCGGCGGGCGCTGCGGCCGACGGCCGGTAGGTCAGTCCTCGGACGGGCGGCGGTGCTTGCCGTGCGGCTGGTGGGCCTTGTCGGCGCGCTCGGCCTCGTCGGCCGAGGCCGGTCCGCGGTGGCGGCCTGCGGTGCTCTGGGCCGCGTGATCGGGCATGGTTGATTCGGACATGTGCGGTCTCCCCGTGATCCCCTGTGACGGTGCGGCCGTTCCCGGTGAACGGCGGGCCGGCTTGCGCCGGAAACGCGCGAAGAGGGTGAACCCGTGTGGTGGGTACGCCAGTTGGCGTCGGTCACCTCGGGCGCCCAGGCTCGCGACTGCGGGCGAGTCTACTGACGGGGTGCCCGCGCCGAAGGTTGCCCCCGCCCGGCGTGTCCGCTGTTTTCCGGGCACGCCGGCGACCTCCGCCCGGACCGCGGGCGCCACCTGCGGGAGCACCCCGCCGACCGGTGGCCGGGGCACCCGGAACGACCTGGTGGCGGCGGGCAGTTGGAAACCCGGACGCGCCCCCGGCCGGACGCCCGGCGTGACACGCGTCCGCTCGGCCATGCCGCTCACCGGACCTGTGCGGCGGCCAACGGGGCCTGCTGCAAGGGGAGTACGGCGAGCGCCCGGCGCCCGGCGGGCCGACCGCCACCTTCCGCCCCCGGCCCCCGTACCGGTTCGGCGGCGGCGCCCGTTTCCCGTACCGGTTCGGCGGCGGCGCCCGTTTCCCGTACCGGTTCGGCGGCGGCGCCCGTTTCCCGTACCGGTTCCGCGGCACCCTCCGCTTCCCGTACCGGTTCGGCGGGGGCGCCCGCCTCCCGTACCGGTTCGGCGGCAGCCCCCGTCTCCCCACCGGTCTTCGCCGCGTCCGCGAGGCGCGCCGCGCAGGAGCCGTCCGCGGCCGTCGTACAGCCCGACCCGCGCGGCGCGGGGTCGGCCGGGGGATGATCCAAAGCACCAGCGGTCATATGAGATCTCCACCTCCTCCGCACGACCATAGTTTTCATACTTGCGGACGATCAGTGCGAGTGGGTGCGGTTCACCCGTAAGGATGGCAGTTCCACCGATTTCGCCGCAGGTCAGGGGCATCTGTGCTCCACGGGTCGCCGGCCCGACCCGGCCAGCCCGGCGGCCCCGGTCGGCCGGGTAACCTTCGCTACGTGCCTGTGTCCGCGCCACCGCCCACCCTCTTCGACGTCACCGCCGCCCTCGACGCCCTCTGGCCCCCCGCGCTCGCCGAGTCCTGGGACGCCGTCGGCCTGGTCTGCGGCGACCCCGCCGCCCCGGTGACGCGGGTGCTGTTCGCCGTCGACCCCGTGCGGGAGGTCGTGGACGAGGCGGTGCGGCTCGGCGCCGACCTGCTGGTCACCCACCACCCCCTCTACCTGCGCGGTACGACCACGGTCGCGCCCGTCGGCCCGGCCGGCTTCAAGGGCCGCGTCGTGCACGACCTGATCCGCAACGGCGTCGCGCTGCTCGTCGCGCACACCAACGCCGACCGCGCCGACCCCGGCGTCTCCGACGCGCTCGCCGCCGCCCTGGACCTGCGGGTGACCGGCCCCCTGGTACCCGACCCGGCCGATCCAGCCGGCCGCCGCGGCCTCGGTCGGATCTGCGAGCCGCTCGCCCCGCTCACCCTCGCCGCCTTCGTCGAGCAGGCCGCCCGCGGGCTGCCGCGTACCGCCGCCGGACTGCGGATCGCGGGCGACCCCGACACCCCGGTGCGTACCGTCGCGGTCTGCGGCGGCTCCGGCGACAGCCTGTTCGCCGAGGTGCGGGCGGCCGGCGTGGACGTCTTCGTCACCGCCGACCTCCGCCACCACCCCGCCTCCGAGGCCCGGCAGACCGGCGCCCCCGCGCTGGTCGACGCCGCCCACTGGGCCACCGAATGGCCCTGGTGCGAGCAGGCCGCCGGGCAGCTCGACGAGATCTCGGACCGGCACGGCTGGGCGCTGCGCACCTACGTCTCCGGCGCGGTCACCGACCCGTGGACCGCGCACGCACCGTCTTCCCCCGTCCCTTCCAGCTCAGGAGCCCCCCGCTGAACGCCGCGCCCGCCGACCAGATCCGCCTCCTCGAAGTCCAGGCCCTCGACTCGCGTATCGCGCAGCTGGACCACAAGCGCAGGAACCTGCCCGAGCACGCCGAGCTGGAACGCCTCAACGCCGACCTCACCCAGCTGCGCGACCTGCTGGTCGCGGCCACCACCGAGGAGAGCGACACCGCACGCGAGCAGACCAAGGCCGAGCAGGACGTCGACCTGGTACGGCAGCGCGCGGTCCGCGACCAGCAGCGGCTGGACTCCGGCGTGCTCACCTCCCCCAAGGACCTGGAGAACCTCCAGCGCGAGCTGGCCTCGCTCGCCAAGCGGCAGTCCGACCTGGAGGACGTGGTCCTGGAGATCATGGAGCGCCGGGAGAGCGCCCAGGAGCGCGGCGCGGAGTTCACCGGCCGGGTCGAATCCCTCGAAGCGAAGGTCGCCGAGGCCGAGCAGCGCAAGGCGGCGGCGCTGCGGAGCCTGGACGCGGAGGGCTTCACCATCGCCAAGGAGCGCGAGGAGCTCGCCGCGGGCGTGCCCGACGACCTGCTCAAGCTGTACGACAAGCTGCGCTCCCAGCAGGGCGGCATCGGCGCGGCCCGCCTCTACCAGAAGCGGTGCGAGGGCTGCCGGCTCGAACTCAACATCACCGAGCTGAACGACGTACGGGCGGCGCCCGCCGGCACCGTGGTGCGCTGCGAGAACTGCCGCCGCATCCTGGTGCGCACCGCGGACTCCGGGCTGTAGGGGCCGCCGCGGTGGCCGGTCCCTCGTTCGAGACGACGACATTCGTGCTGCTGCGGCACGGCGAGACGGTGCTCACCGGGCAGCGCCGCTTCTCCGGCAGCGGCGGCAGCGACCCCGCGCTGTCCGAGCGGGGCCGGTGGCAGGCCGCCCGAGCGGCCGATGCGCTGGCGGCCCGCGGCGACATCTCGGCCGTGGTCAGCTCCCCGCTGCGGCGCTGCCAGGAGACGGCCGCCGCGTCGGCCGAGCTGCTCGGGCTGGACGTCTCCCTTGACGCGGGGCTGCGCGAAACGGACTTCGGCATCTGGGACGGGCTCACCTCCGCGGAGGTACGGGCCCGCTTCCCCGACGAGATGGCCGGCTGGCTGGCCTCGCCGACCGCCGCCCCGCCGGGCGGCGAGAGCTTCGGGGCCGTCAGCGAGCGGGTCGCCCTTGCCCGGGACGGACTGCTGGCCGCCCACGCCGGCCGTACGGTGCTGCTGGTCAGCCACGTGACCCCGATCAAGACGCTGGTGCGGCTCGCGCTGGGCGCCCCGGACGAGGCCCTCTTCCGGATGCACCTGGACCCGGCGGCGCTGTCCGCCGTGGCCTACTTCGGCGACGGCCGCACGTCGCTGCGGTCGTACAACGACACGGGGCACCTGCGGGGCTGAAGGCTTCCTGCGGGGTGCGGGGTGCGGGCGGCGGTGCGGGTGCCGCGGGTTTCGCGGGCGGGGTGCGGGCGGCGGTGCGGTGCGGGTGCCCCGGGTTTCGCGGGCGGGGCACTGGACGGGCCGGGGGCCGCGGGGGAGGGGGCGGGCGAACGGGGCTGGTGGCGGGACGGGTCCGATCCGGTGGCCGTAGGGGTGTCCCGGGCGGGGGCCGCGGGTTTCGCCGGTCGGGCGGCCCGGCGGGCCTTTCCGGCCACCGGCTCCGGAGCCCGACGGGTGGCGCCTCGGCGGTGCGGGGCGCCGATTCGCCGTGCCGGGCCGGGAATTCCCGCGCGAGCGGGGCCGGAACCGGGCCGCAGTGCATATCCTCGCAGTCCACGGTCCTGAGCGCTGGGGAGCGCGGCGTGGCAGAGCGACTGCTGGCGGACTTACGGCCCGGCGGGCCGGTGCGGGTCTCTTCCTGGACGGGCGCTGTGCCGTTCCCGCGCCCGGCCGCCGGGACCGCCCCGGGCCGGTTCCAGTTCCCCGCCCGACCGTCGGCCGCGTCAGTGCCGACGCCCGCCCCGGAAAGTCCGCCACCGGGGCCCCCTCTTCCGCGGCGTACGCGCGCACGACCGCACGTACCCGCGCACCCGCGCCCCGAAGCCCCGTCCGACGCCGACCGATCCCCCCTGACAGGAGAGCCCTCATGACCGACGATCCCGTAGCCCTGGTCGCCCGCGCGGTGGCCCGCCGACTGGTCACCCCGCAGCGCCCCCACCTGGTGGAGGACGTCGACACCGCGCTCTACCAAAGGGAGGTGGCGGCCCGGCCCGAGCAGGACGTGGAGCGGGACGTGGACGCGGCGCAGTGGGGCGAGCTGCTGGTGAGCGTCGCCAACCTGGCGCTGGCCGCGTACGCCACGCTGCGGCGGCAGACCGCGGCGCCGCCGCCGGAGGCGCTCGTGCGGCACGTACGGCAGGAACTCGACCGGTCGGACGTGCCCGCGCCGGATCCGGCCGACCGGGACCGGATCATCGACGTGACCGTGGGGGAGACGCTGAACGCGGCCCGGATGGAACCGGAAAGGGGACGCTAACCGGCCAACGCGGCGGCGCCGCGCGCGAGTTCGGCGATCTCCTGCCAGGCGTGCTCGCGCAGGGCGCGCTGCGGGACCATCCAGGTGCCGCCCACGCAGGGCACGTTGGGCAGGGCGAGATACCGCGGCGCGCGGGCCGCGTCGATGCCGCCGGTCGGGCAGAACCGGGCCCGGGGGAGCGGGGAGGCCAGCGACCGCAGGTACGCGGTACCGCCTGCGGCCTCCGCGGGGAAGAACTTCATGTCGGTGACGCCGCGTTCGAGCAGCCCCAGTGCCTCGGAGGCGGTGCTGACCCCCGGCAGGAACGGCAGCCCGGAGCCGCGCATCGCGTCCAGCAGCCGGTCGGTCCACCCGGGACTGATCAGGAACCGTGCCCCGGCCGCCCCCGCGGCGGCCACCTGGTCCGGCCCGAGCACCGTACCGGCGCCGACCAGCGCGTCCGGCACGTGCTGCGCGATGGCCTCGATCGCCTCCAGCGCGGCCCCCGTACGCAGCGTGATCTCGATCACCGGCAGCCCGCCGGCCACCAGGGCGCGGGCCAGCGGTACGGCGTCGGCCGCGTCCTCCAGGACGATCACCGGGATGACGGGGGCGAGATCGAGCACGGAGGTCATGGCCTCATCCTCGCCGGGCGGACCCGACTCCTGCAACGGGCGTTGCGCGGGATGCAACGACGACGTGTTCCCGGGGCCCGGTGGCCGCCGAACACCCGCGCCGGTGGCGTCCGGGAAGCGCCCGGTCCCCGGAGAACGGCCCGGCGGCCCCCGGCCGTGTTCAGTACGCTGGCCTGGGCCCCCGGACCCCCGCCGGCACGGGCGGGAGCCGCGGCGGTCCTACTCCCTTGGGCGCTCCGGAGGACGGAATCGAGCGAACGGTGGCGCTTACCCGGCGCCCTGCTCACCGACATCGCGGTGTCGTCGGCGAGCGGCGCGGTCCTGGCCGCGGGCGGCAGCACGGCGGCGCTCGCGGCGGCGCACTGGAACACACCCGTCCCCGGCTGGCTGCTGGGCGCCGCCTTCGCCGCCGCTCTCCTGCTGGCGGCGGGCACCTTCCTCGCCGCACGCCGCCTCCCCCGCGGCGCGCGGGAAGTGTTCTTCGTCATCTCGTCGTTCGCGCAGACCCGGTTCCTCGCCGGGCTGCTCGACGCGACCGTGCGATCGTTCGAACGGCACGCCGTCGACCTCGTCGTCAAGCCACAGGCCCACGACTTCACCGGTCGCAGCCAGCCGCTCCAGCTGAACGCGTTGAAGAAAAGGCGGAGTTCGTACGCGGGAGGACAGATCGTCGCCTCACGGCCCGCCGCCGTACGCCAGGAACTGGCGGAGTTCCGCCGGACGATCCGGCTGCCGGTCGTCCTCGTCGACATCCGCCCCTTCACCGACCGCGCCGACTACCCCGCCGACGCGGTGTTCATCGGCTGCAGCCCCGAGGACATCGGCGAGCGGGCGGCGCGGTGGACGGCCGGGGACCTGCTCGCCGACGGCAAGGAGCGGCCGTCCGTCCTGGCGGTGGGCGCCGACGAACAGGTCGCCCGCCACGAGGCGTTCGTGGTCACGATGCGCGAGGCGGCGCCGCTGGCGCGGATCGAGCTCAGCACGCGGGGCGGCTTCAGCCGGGAAGGCGCCCGGGACGTCGTCGACCGCCACCTGCGCGGCCTGCGCCGCCGCGGCGGCGACCTGGATGCCGTCTTCTGCACCAACGACGAAATGGCGCTGGGCGCGGTCGACGCGGTACGGGAGCACGAGGCGTGCGGGAGCAGGTACCCGGCCCTGTTCATCGTGGGGGTCGACGGGACGCCCGACGCGCCCGCCACTATCAGGTCCGGCGCCGCGCCCTTCCGCGCCACCGTCGTGCAGGACCCGCGGCGGCTCGCGGAGACGGCTGTCGATCTGCTGCTGCGGATGAGGGCGGGGAGCGGGTGGCGGTGGAGACCGTCGTCGGTACGACGGTCTTTGCGTCCCCGTGAGCGGGCGGCCGGGGGCGGTGCGGGGGAGCCCGGGGCGGGTTCCGGGGCCCCGGACGGCCGGCGCGGGGGGACGGGGTCCGCGGGGTGCGGGGTGCGGGTCTGTGGGGGCGCGATCTGGCGGGCGCGGGCTTCGCGGGGCGCGGGTCCGCGGAGGTGCGGCGTCTGCGGGGCGTACGGTCCGCCGGGTGCCGGGTGCCGGGTGCCGGGTGCCGGGTGCCGGGTGCCGGGTGCCGGGTGCCGGGTGCCGGGTGCCGGGTGCCGGGTGCCGGGCGATGCGGGGTGCCGGTCTGTGGGCGCGCGGCGCCCCGGGGCGCTAGTGGAGGTCCCGGACCAGCACGTCCAGCCGGCCGGCCGTCCCCTCCTCCACCGTGAAGCCGAGGTCCCGCAGGGTGCCCGCCAGGGCCGCGGGGGTCCGGGGCCGGGCGCCGGAGGTGAGCAGGGCCCGGACCAGGCGGCCCTTCGTCGCCTTGTTGAAGTGGCTCACCACGCTGCGCCGTTCGACGCCGTCCACCACCGCCACCTGGAGCACGCGGACCGTCGCCGTACGCCCGGCCAGCTCGCCGCGCGGCTTCCACGCGGCCGCGTAGGCGGCGGAGCGCAGGTCCAGGACCAGGCCGTCACCCGCCGCCTCGGGCAGCACCTCGTCCATGAACGGCTTCCAGTAGGCCGCCAGCCCGCCCGCGCCCGGCAGCCGTACCGCCATCGAGCAGCGGTACGCCGGCACCCGGTCGGTCAGCCGGACCGCCCCCCACAGCCCGGAGAAGACCAGCAGCGACTGCCGGGCCCGGCGGCGGGCGGCGGCCTCCAGGGTGGACAGGCCGAGCGCGTCGTAGAGCACCCCGGTGTACAGCTCGCCCGCCGGCAGCGCGGGCGCCGTCCGCAGCCCCGCGTTCCTGGCGACCTCGCCGCGCAGCCCCGGGCTCAGCCCCAGCACCGCGGCCGCCTTGTCCGCGTCGGCCGCGCACAGCTCGACCAGCTCGTCCAGTACGGCCGCCCGCGCCGCCGTCAGCCCCGGCAGCGACAGCGTCTCGAGCGCCACCGGCCGACCGCGTACCGCGGTGGCCTTGCCCTCCGACGGCGGCAACAGGACGAGCACGGCATTCTCCTCGGGACTCCGGCTGACTCTCACCCCGCAGCCTACGGCCCGGCCCGCCGCGTCCCGTACCCTCCCGCACTGACGCGTACCGGCGAAGCCGCTGTTCGCGCCGTCTGCGGGCGACCCCTAAGATGGGCGGCACGGCAGACGAGCCGGGCGGACGGCCGCGTCGGATCCCTCACGGGACCCGCCGAGGAACGTCCGGGCTCCACAGGGCAGGGTGGTGGGTAACGCCCACCCGGGGTGACCCGCGGGACAGTGCCACAGAAAACAGACCGCCGGCGGCCTCGGCCGCCGGTAAGGGTGAAACGGTGGTGTAAGAGACCACCAGTGCCCAGGGCGACCTGGGCAGCTAGGTAAACCCCACCTGGAGCAAGGTCAAGAGGGCGCCGTAGCGATACGGCGCCCGCGCGGACGTCCGAGGGCTGCCCGCCCGAGTCCGCGGGTAGACCGCACGAGGCTGCCGGCAACGGCAGTCCTAGATGGATGGCCGTCGCCCCGACGACCGCGAGGCCCCGGGGCACAGAACCCGGCGTACAGCCCGACTCGTCTGCCACCACCGGGGCCTCCGCCCCCCCAGCGGCACCGCAAAGGCCCTCCGACCTGCGCGTCGGGGACCTTTCTCGGCTGTCAGCCGCTTGCCGCTTCGGGCGGTGGAAAGTCCCTCGGAACCCCCTCGGGCAGCGCTGAAAGTCCCTGAAAAGTCCCTGGCCCGGAGACGCGGGCGACGCCTGGGGCCAGGGGACGGGCACTGGCACGCCGGCATTCGTACGGGACCGGGCTCCCGCGAGACAGAACGTTGCCGAAGGGCTGGACGTTTCCGGGCGTGGCAAGCATCCCAGGTGAACGAGGACATCGCGACGTGGGGATGCCGCCGGCGTGGAAAGTGGGGTTGGGACGGGGAAACCGGTCGCTGTCCTGCGAAGCCGGGGCGAGGGGGCGAAAAGGGCGACCAGGGCGGCGCGGTCGGTGAGGCCATGTACGAGGGCCGTGCGGCCCGCCCGTGCAGAGATCGGTCGGCCGAACACCGACGGATGTGCGACATCCCGTGAGTTCTTCTGAGCCTCGCTGAGTCTCTGACCCTGTGGCCAGGGGGTTCTTCCTCCTTCGAGTGCTCTGTGGTCGCGTGACGTAACTTCGGGATTCTTGAAGCGTTCTCACCGTGTCCGACCGATCCGCAGTCGGGCTGAAGGTGAGGGGGCTCGGGTTGGCGGCGCTGGCAGTTGTACGGGACCTGTGCGAGTACTGGGCGCCCGCGTCGGCACAGGAACTGGAGCAGTTCGAGACCGACGCACTGTCTGGGTTCGTCCTCGCACGCGCCTCGGCAGGACTGGCGGACGGCACGATCCGCGGGGATGTCGGGCACCTGGACCGATCAGGACCTGGTTCGGCCGACCGCTGTGGGATATGGAGCCGGCCGACGCCGACGCGTACTTCGGGAAGGTGTTGCGCGGCTCGCCGAGCGGCACCCGGCTGGCCCGGTCCCAGGCGCTGAGCACGTACTTCATGTTTCTGGAGCTGCGGCACAAGGTCGAACTGCACCGGATGACCGGCCGGGTCATCGAGTGCCCGATCGACGAGATGAACAAGCCGCGCGGCGCGAAGGACGCCCAGCTGCGGATTCCACCGAGCGAGCCGGAGGTCGGGGCGCTCTTCACCGGCTGGGGCGGCGAGCTGGCTACCTGCCGCAAGTTCGCTCCTACCGCCAGGAACTACACCGCCTCGAAGCTGCTGTCCCAGGTCGGCCTGCGAGTGAGCGAGGCGTGCGGGCTCGACCTGGATGACATCAAGTGGGACCTGGGCCGCTTCGGCAAGCCCCACGTCCGCCACGGCAAGGGCGCCCGCGGCTCGGGCCCGCGCGAGCGGATGGTGCCGCTGATCAACGGCGCCGGCCGGACCCTTCGGTGGTTCATCGAGGACGTCTGGGGCCGGTTCGACGACGACCACACCCGCCCTGGCGCCCCGCTGTTCCCCTCCGAGCGCAAGAACGCCGACGGGTCCTCGCGCCGGGTGGGCGACGACGCCCTGCGCAATGGGCTCAAGGACGCGGCCAAAGCGCACCTGCCGGGTGGGGAGTGAGGGGCCTCGCATTTTCCGGACAGTGATCTGACAGTTTATTTCACGCGGCTATACGAAACTCCATGTATTCGGCGTGAACTTCTCGCGGTGGGCGGTATCCGACAGCCGAGTGGAGGCGTTTGTGATTGTACCAGAGTTCGATGTATCGGGTGATGTCCTGTCGGGCGTCCTCTCGGGTCGGGTACGTCACGCGGGAAACCCGCTCGTTCTTCAGAGCGCCGAAGAATGATTCCGCCATCGCGTTATCCCAGCAGACGCCGGTACGTCCGGATGACCGGCGGAGTCCGAACCGTTTCAGCGTCGCCGCGAACTCGGCGGACATGTAGTTCGATCCGCGATCGGAGTGGAATATTGCACCGTCGGCGAGTTTCCTGTTCCGCGCCGCGTTGCGGATGGCCTGGGATATGAGAGGAGTTTGGTAGTGGTCGTCCATCGCGTAGCCGATGACTTCCTTCGTGCAGCAGTCGATGACGGTCGCGAGATAAAGCCATCCTTCTCCGGTTTTTACGTAGGTTATGTCGCCGACGAGTTTTTCGCCGGGCGCGTCGGCGGTGAAGTTCCGGCTGACAAGGTCCGGCACGTCGCTGGCTGCGGCCTGGGTGAGCGACCACCGCTTCGGCTCGGGCTGGCAGGGCACCAGACCCAGCTCACGCATCAGCAGGCGGACCAGCTCCAGGCCGGCGGGGCGGCCCCAGCGGACGAGCTGGGCGTGGACGCGCCGGTATCCGTAGGTGCTGTCCGACATGTCGAATGCCTTCTTGATGAGCAGTTTCAATTCCTCGCGCCGCTGGGCTGTGGCAGAATCCGGGCGGTTCCGCCATTCGTAGTAGCCGGACTTGGACACGTCGAGCCGTTCACACATGAACTCGACGGGATGCGCGTACTCCGTGGTGTCGAGCCGCATCGTTTCGATGAACTCGTACCTGCTCGCTACCGGGGATCCTTCGCGAAGTACGCCGCGCATTTTTTCAGGAAGACGTTCTCCATCTCCAGTTCACGGATACGCCGGTCCTGTTCCTTCAGGCGTGCCCGCTCATCTAGCGTCAACGGCGAACCTGCCGCTGGCTCGTTCTGCTTCTGGTACTTCTTCACCCAGCCCCGGAGCGTCTCCGGGTTCAATTCGAGCTCGCGGGCCGTCTCAGAGATGGTCCTACTGGACTGGAGTGCGACCCGGACAGCTTCCTCACGGAACTCCGGGGTGTACTTACTGGGTGGCGCCACTTCGTGCTTCCTCGTTTCCTTGACAGGACAACCCTATTGGGTCCCTGTCCGGAAGCTTCGGGGCACCTCAGAGTGTCTCATAAACGGCGGATCTGTTGATCATGGAGACGCCAAGTGAGTGAGATGACGATCGAGCCGGAGTCCGTGGCTGAGCCGGTCGGTGTGGTCACGTCGGGCGAGCGGTTGATCGCGATGCTGGTCGAGCGGGCCCGGAGTGAGGGCGTGCAGCTGACTGGTGCGGGTGGGCTGTTGCAGCAGCTGGCCAAGCGGGTGCTGGAGGGTGTGCTGGAGGCTGTGCTGGAGGGTGAGATCACCGGTCACCTCGGCTACGGCAAGCACGATCCGGCGGGGAAGAACAGCGGCAGCAGCCGCAACGGCACTCGGGCGAAGACCGTGCTGACGGATGTCGGGCCGGTCGAGGGCAAGGTGCCGAGGGACGTGGAGGGCAGCTTCGAGCCGCAGACCGTCAGGAAGCGGCGGCGGCGGCTGACGGGTGTGGATGAGATGGTGCTGTCGCTGTCCGCGAAGGGCCCCACCCACGGGGAGATCTCCGCGCACCTGGCCGGGGTCTACGGCGCCGGGGTCTCGAAACAGACCATCTCCACCATCACCGGCCAGGTGATGGACGGCATGGCCGAACGGCAGAACCGGCCGCTGGACCGCGTCTGCCCGGTCCTGTTCGTGGACGCCGTCAACGTGAAAATCCGGGACGGGAAGGTCGCGAACCGGCCCGTCTCCGTGGTCATGGCCGTCACCGCCGAGGGCACCCGGGACATCCTGGGCATCTGGGCCGGCGACGGCGGCGGGGGTGCGCAGTACTGGCTGCAGGTGTTCACCGGGCTGAGGAACCGCGGCCTGGACGACGTGCTGATGCCGGTCTGCGACGGGCTCAAGGGCCTGCCCGACGCGGTCGGGACGGTCTGGCCCCGCACCATTGTGCAAAAGTGCATCGTCCACCTCCTGCGCAACAGCTTCCGATACGCCTCGCGCGCGGACTGGGACAAGACCGCCAAGGCGCTCAAGCCCGTCTATACCGCGCCGAACCAGAGCGCGGCGGGCGAACGCTTCGGTGAGTTCCAGGACGCCTGGGGGAAGAAGTACCCGGCGATCGTCCAACTGTGGGAGAGCGCCTGGGCCGAGTCCGTGCCGTTTCTCTCCTTCGACGTCGAGATCCGCACCGTCATCTGCCCGACGAACGCCATCGAATCCGTCAACGCGCGGATACGCAAGCCCGTCCGCGCCCGGGGCCACTTCCCCACCGAGGCCGCCGCCCTGAAGTGTGTGTACATGGCGCTGATGAGTCTCGACCCGACCGGCAAGGGCCGCAAGAGGTGGACCATGCGCTGGATAGCGCCCTTGAACGCCTTCCAGATCGCCTTCGAGGGCCGGCTCACCCCGGCCAACAACTGAACCTCAAACCCCAAGATCAGCCGTTAAATTGACACACCCCCCGGCTCGCTGTTCGGCACCGTCGAAAGCAGGGTGATCGAAAAGGGTTTGCGGACGAGGGCTGCGGTTGGATAGACGTTATCGCTGGACCTCCACCACGAGGGTTGAGGGGTCACGACAGCGAGAGGAGAGATAAGCCCATGATCCCCATGATCACCGCGCTTGTGTCCTCCCGGGGTGCAGACTGCGTCTGACCCCGGAGCGGACGGGCGCCTTCACCGGAGCGTGCCTTGACCGTGAAAACGAACGACCTGACCATGCGTCCGATCACCGGACACGAAGAACTCGACCTGTTCTCCCAACTGCCCTACGTCCTCAACGGGGAGCTGGCGGACGACCTTGCCGGCGGCCGTCGGCGTCCCGAGTGGATGTGGGTCGCCCTGCGGGGCGACCGCCTGCTCGCCAGGGCAGCCTGGTGGAGCCGATCAGTCGGCGACGCACCACTCATCCTGGATATCCTCGACATCGAAGACAGCGCCTCAGGCTCCGATCACCTGGACATCGGGGCGCAACTTCTGCGCACCGCGATGACCGCTACCCTCCCGAACGGGTCGCGCCCACCTGAGTACAACCGTTTCGTCCCCCCGGACTGGCGTGAGAACGCTGCAACCAGACAAGCCGTCGAAGACCGTATGACGGTACTTGAACGGACCGGCGCCCGACTCTTCGTCGAACGACTGCGCCTGGAATGGCGTCCGGAATCGCCAGCCCCCGAGCCCAGCGGGCGCCTTGCCTTCCGGCCGGTCCACGACGACGAGGAACTTGTGGCTCTGATGACCTCAGTTCTGGACGGGACGCTGGACGCACACGGTCGTGACGACATGACGCGGATGTCAGTACGCGAAGCGGCCGTCCGGCACTACGAGGACGAGCTGGCGCGTTACACCAGCCCGCGGGACTGGTGGCGCATCGCAACACTGCCTCACGGACAGCCAGTGGGGTTCGTCATCCCAGCCCGCAACGACTACAACGCGATCATCGCCTACATCGCGGTCCTGCCCTCGCACCGCGGCAACGGCTACATCGACGACATCCTCGCCGAGGGCACCCGAGTCCTCGCCGAGCAGAACGTCCCCCGCATCCGCGCGTCCACAGACCTCGGCAACCTCCCGATGGCGAACGCCTTCCGGCGCGCTGGATACATCAATTTCGAGCGTGCGATCAACATGACCTGGAGCTGACCGGGCACTGGGCGGGGGCTCCGCAGACGGCGCCCCCGCCCCTCAATCGAGTGATCCACGCCACATCAACAAGGGCCGGGATGCAACACGCGTCGTTCCCATCATCGCGAAAGTGGTCCTGGCAGCGGACCTGCTCAATGACGACACGAGCTCACCGCACACAGCCTCTGCGGACAAAGGGCACTTCTGCGCGTCGCAACTCTACGGGAATGGGCTGGACTTGCTCGTAATCCAGGAGGTTTTGGGACACTCGTGGATCGCCACCACGATGCGATACATCCACGTCCAGCAGACCCGGGTCGAGGACGCCTGGGTCGCCGGGATGGAACGGGCCGCGAAGCGGCTGGAAGGACTGGCCTGATGAGGTGGAACCTGCGGCTGACGGCCGCCAACAAAGGAGTCTGGAAGGCTTCCGAGCTCCAGCGGAACCTGGGCGAGCACGGGTTGGTGATCTCGGCGGGGAAGATGTCCGGCCTGTGGTCCGGGCAGCCCGTTTCGCTCAAGCTGGAGGATCTGGACGTCATCTGCGTCGTCCTCGGCTGCGAGATCGGCGACCTGCTGATCCCCGAGCCGGAGAAGGTCAGCCGCCCAGGGCGGACGGAGACGGAACGAGTGGCGGTCAGCGCGGGGACTGCCACACCGGCGGTGATCCCCAAGCGCCGGGACGGCCGATCCCTTGCCAGGCCCGACTCAACGCCAAGACCGCCACCGGTATGCCGACCGTCAACGGAGAAGTGATGACCCCGTGGCTTCAGGCCGTGCGCCATCAGCAGCTCTTCTTCGTGGGACTGCACTACCGCAGAGGATCAGCTCTCACCGCCCTGCATCACGTCAAGGCGCGAGAAGCATCCCGCAGGCCACCACCCATGTCGCACTCACAGCCGAGAACCGGTTGGAGGCAACTACCGCTGTTCGAGCAGGTTCCGCGTGACTTCGGACGGCTCGACCCGGCCGCCGCCGACCCGGCCAGCCCATGGCTGGCCTGGGCGAAGCACCTCGCCCACCAACTCGCCGAAGCCCGGGGCTGGGGACGCGGCATCCGCTTCGCTGTCAACCGCGGCCTGGCCGTCGTGCTCACCGGATACGTCGAGGCGACGTCATCCGCCACAGTGAGATATTCACCCAGCTCCGTGCCCTCGACCTGCGGGTTGGTCACGTCATCACGGTCCTTGAGGAAATGGGGATCTTCCTGGACGACAGTGAACCGTCCTTCGAACGCTGGCTCGCCGATCGTCTGAAGGGTCTCGCCCCCGGCATTGCTGCGGAGGCTGAACGCTGGACCCGGGTTCTGCGCGACGGCGGCCCACGGAGCCTGCCTCGGCAACAGGGCACGGTCTGGCTCTACCGCAACCGGGCCCGACCGGCGCTGCCGGAGTGGTCGAACCGCTACGACCACCTGCGGGAAGTGACCCGCGACGACGTCCGCACCTACGTCAAGACACTGCGCGGCCGGCAGCGGCATGACCAACTCGTGGCCCCGCGTTCGCTATTCATCTGGGCCAAGCGGAATGGGCTGATCTTCCGCAACCCGACCGGCCGGATCAAGGTCGGGCAGTACGAGTACGCCGTGCTGCAACCGCTGGTCCCCGACCAGGTCGACCGCTCTGTCGCGGTGGCCACCACCCCGGCGACGCGGCTCATCCTCGCCCTCGCGGCGATCCACGCCGCCCGGGTCGCTCAGATCGGCACGCTCATGCTCGACGATGTCGATCTCGGGAACCGCCGGCTGGCCATCGCCGGGCGAGTCCGGCCGCTCGACGACCTCACCTCGAAGCTGCTGCTGGACTGGCTGGAGCACCGGCGAAGCCGGTGGCCGAACACCGTGAATCTCCACCTGCTGATCAACCAGCAGACCGCCACCAAGACCAGCCGCGCCAGCAACCACTGGATCAGCGCTGCGATGCGCGGGCAGGACGCGACGTTGGAACGGCTCCGCGTTGACCGGCAACTCGAAGAGGCCCTGACCCACGGGCCCGATCCGCTCCACCTCGCCGAGGTGTTCGGGCTCGACGAGAAGACCGCGATGCGCTACTCGGACTCCGCACGAGCACTACTGGAACAGGCCGCTGAACAGCAGCTTCGATGATGTCCGGGCTTCTGGCGTCAGTTTTCGGGGGGCCGCGACGGCACGGGTTTCAGTCCGTCCAGGATGAGGTCGAGGAGGCGTTCGGCCTGCTCCCGCTGCTCGGGCTTAGCCGAGGTGAGGGCGATGCCGGCGAGGGCGGCGAACATGTCGGTCGGGCTGATGTCGGACCGGATCGTTCCGGCAGCGCTATTGGCGTCCATGAGGGAGGAGAGGGCGGTCTGAATCATCTCGTGACTTTCGGCGTAGGGATCGGTTCCCAAGCTGACGACGGCCCGCAGGGCGTCGGCCATGCCGAGTTTGGCGGTGGCGTAGTCGATGAAGCTGCGGGTCCAGGCTCGCAGCGCCTCAGGCGGTGACATCGCCGCAAGGAGACCGGGGACGGCGTCGCACAGCCGGGCCACTTCGTTGCGGTACGCCGCCTCGATCAGAGCTTCCCGGGTCGGGAAGTTGCGGTAGAGGGTGCCGGTTCCCACGCCCGCTTCTCTGGCGATGCGCTCGAAGTGCGCATCCAGTCCCTCCTCGGTGAACACGTGCACCGCGGCGGCCAGGATCTTCTCCCGGTTCCGCTGTGCGTCAGCCCTCAGCGGGCGTCCTGCATCCCGGGCCATCAGTGGCTCTCCCTTGTCTTCATTTGCTAAGTGGAGGCTCCGCCACTTAGTGTGAACGAAGTGGCGGAGCCTCCACTTTCACTGTAGGGCACGGCCGCCCCCACTCCTCCGCTGGAAGGACTGTCCATCATGTCGGGAATCGAAGGCAAAGTCGTGGCGATCACGGGCGCCAGCAGCGGCATCGGCGAGGCGACCGCGCTTCTGCTCGCCGAGCGCGGTGCAAAGATCGTCCTCGGGGCACGCCGTCCGGAGCGTCTTGAGGCTCTGGCCGCCCGCATCGAAGAGGCGGGCGGTGAAGCCGTCTGGGCCCGCACGGACGTGACGCGACGCAAGGACCTTGCCGGCCTCGTCAAGCTGGCAAGCGATCGATACGGCCAGCTCGACGTCCTCGTCAGCAACGCCGGGATCGGCTTGATCTCCCGTCTGGATGACCTGCGCGTCGAGGACTGGGAGGAGATGATCGACGTCAACCTCAAAGGGGTCCTGTACGGGATCGCCGCGGCCCTTCCCGTCTTCCGGGAGCAGGGCTTCGGGCACTTCGTCAACACCGTGTCCACCGCCGGACTGCGTATCGTGCCGCTCCAGTCGGTGTACGCCGGCACGAAGAACGCCGTCCGCACCATCTCCGAGGGCTTGCGGCAAGAGGCCGGCGACAGCCTGCGCGTCACCGTCGTCTCTCCCGGCGCCGTCCGCACGGACTTCGCAGAGCGCATGGATCCGGCGGTGAAAACCCAGATCGACAAGATGATGGAGACCGCTCTTTCGCCCGACGCGGTGGCCCGCGCCATCGCCTTCGCCATCGAGCAGCCGGACGGTGTCGATGTAGGCGACATCGTGGTTCGCCCCACCGCCCAGGGATAGTCTGCGCGACCACGCAGCTCACCCCCACGTTCCTACCGAACCCACGGATACCCCCAGCCGACGCACACGGACCGACCCTCGAGTTCCCGCTGAACAAGCTTCAGTTCCGCTGAACCCACGGGCCTCACGGGGGTTGAGAAACATCGGAACGAAAACCGGCGCCAAGCCCCCGGCGGCTCTGGCGGGCGCACTTCGGGGTACGGCCGGCCGGGCGGGTTGGAAGTCTTCCCGCAGATAACGCCCTAATATCTGCGGCATCGCCATATCCGACCTGCGGCGACATCGCCGAGCCGCTGCGCGAAGCGACCCCGTTGTCTGCGGTATGGGGGAAGCGGTGCCCGCCGTCGTCCAGCTCCAGTCCGGGAAGGCGCTGAGCGTTTGGTCGGCGGCCGATGTCTTCCTCGGCTTACTTGCCAACCCGAACACCGCCCGCGGCTACGGCATCGGCGTCGAGAAGACCGCCGAACGGCTCGGCGAGGACCGGCTCCTGGCGGCCGTGGTCGACGACGAGGTCGGCGAGGCGCTGGAACTGCTGTGGGGCACCGCCGCGGTCAACACCTGGAATGCCCGCCGCGCGGCGGTGCTGTCCTGGCTCGGCTGGTGCGCGGACCACGGCTACGACGGCCCGGCGGCCCCGGCCTGGGTGAAGCGGATGACCCCGCCGGACTCCGAGACCCAGGTTCGGCCGAAGGTGATGGTCGACCGGCTCATCGCCCGCCGGGAGGACCCGCTGCGGGAGAAGACGCTGTGGCGGATGCTCTACGAGACCTGTGCGCGGGCCGAGGAGATCCTCGGGACGAACATCGAGGACCTCGACCTGGCCGGCCGGCGGGCGCCGGTAAAGGCCAAGGGAGCCGCCGCCCGCCGCCGCCGGGGCGGCCGGACGCGCGGGGACTTCGTGCTGGAGACGGTCCACCGGGACACCGGTACCGCGCGGCTGCTGCCCCGGCTGCTGCCCCGGCTGCTGCGCGGCCGCACCCGTGGCCCGGTGTTCGTCACTCATCGCCGCCCCAACCCCGGCAAGGTGCTCGGGCCGCGCGACGTGTGCCCGGACACCGGGCTGGCCCGGCTGTCGTACGGTCAGGCTCGCGCGTTGCCGGACCGGCACACGGCAGTCGGAAGCGTGGCCGGTACCGGATGGGATCTGCACGAGTGGCGGCACTCCGGCCTGACCCACCTCGGCGAGCAGGGCGCCTCCCTGCTGATGCTGATGGCCAAGTCGAGGCACAAGAAGCCGGAGAACGTCCGCCGCTACTTCAAGCCTTCCCCGGACGCCATCGCCGAGGTGACCGGCCTGCTGGCGCCCGGCGACAGCCGCCGGTGACGGGAGGGGCGGATGCGGGCCACTGCGGTGGCCGTTGGACGGTGACGGTGCCGACCCGCTCGAACCGGCGGTTGCCGGGTGAAAGACGATCACCTGTCGGAAGGGCGGCACCCAGGGGTGCCGAAGTCCGGAGGCTGACGGGTCGGCCCCGCCTGAACGCCATCGTGGTGCATCCTGTGCGTTGTTGCAACTCTCTCGCAATAACGGCCTAGGGTGAGTCCTGACGATCACCCAACTGCTGAAAGGGGCCGTGTCTGATGGGCACGTACACGCTTCCCGACCTGCCGTACGACTACTCCGCGCTCTCGCCGTCCATCACGCCGGAGATCCTGGAGCTGCACCACGCCAAGCACCACGCCGCGTACGTCAAGGGCGCCAACGACACGCTGGAGCAGATCGCCGAGGTCCGCGACAAGGACGCGATCACCCCGACCGGCCTGGTCGGTCTGGAGAAGACCTTCGCGTTCAACCTCTCCGGGCACGTCCTGCACTCGATCTTCTGGCAGAACCTCTCCGCTGACGGCGGCGACCGCCCCGACGGCGCAC
The DNA here is from genome assembly GCF_031844685.1 of Streptomyces sp. ITFR-21. NCBI lineage: Bacteria > Bacillati > Actinomycetota > Actinomycetes > Kitasatosporales > Streptomycetaceae > Actinacidiphila > Actinacidiphila sp. ITFR-21. The sequence continues at coordinate 1,568,342 of NZ_CP134605.1, read as the reverse complement.
TGGCCACCGCGATCGACGAGCACCTGGGCGGCTTCGAGGCGTTCAAGAAGCAGCTCACCATCGCCACCAGTTCGGTGCAGGGCTCCGGCTGGGGCGTACTGGCCTTCGAGCCGCTGGGCAAGCGGCTGATCGTGGAGCAGGTCTACGACCACCACGGCAACGTCGGCCAGGGCAGCGTCCCGCTTCTGGTCTTCGACGCCTGGGAGCACGCCTACTACCTGCAGTACAAGAACGTCCGCCCCGACTACGTCAACAAGTTGTGGGACCTGGTCAACTGGAACGATGTCGCCGCCCGCTACACCGCGGCGACCGCCGCGGTCGCCGGCTGACGGTCGCACTACGATCCCTGCGGGCCGGGAAGCCGAACAGCGGCTTCCCGGCCCCGCCCCGTCCTGCGGGGCGGCCGCGGTTACGCCTCGTCGGCCATGTCCGGGTCGCGCAGGGAGCGCATGCCCCCGGGCAGGTCGGGGAGCTTGAATGAGTACCGGCCGTGCATGTTGATGTGCTGGCGTACGAACGGTGAGAGGCGGGCGATGTCCTTGTCGCGAACCTCGGCCCCGTCCGCCCGCAGATGGTTGACCGCTGCGTCCATGTACCGGGTTTTGACGAGCACCACGGCGTTGAAGACCAGGCCGAGGGCGCCGATCTGGTCCTCTATGCCGTCCTGGTAGCGCTGGTAGAGCTGCCCCGCGCGGCCGTGGAAGATCTTCCGGGCGAGCGCGTGGCGGCCTTCCTGGAGGTTGGCCTGTGCCCTGATCTGGCGGCGGTAGCCGGGCTGGTCGGCCAGGCGCAGGATGTGCCAGGACTTGGCGATCCGCCCGTAGTGCGCGATCGCGTCGCCCAGCGGGGTCGGCCGCCCGTCCCGCGACACATGCGGATCACGTCGTACGCCCGGACGGCGACGGTGTGGCCGGCGTTCGCAGCTGATCCTGGCGCGTTCGCGGCGCAGGGCCGCCAGGATGTCAGGGCGGCGGTCGTAGGCGTTGCGCCATCGCAGGGGGCGGGCATGGCGTGGTTGGGGCGGTTCGAGTTGCCCGAGACGAAGTCGCGTAAGGACCTCGTCACCAGCCGGAAGGCAGCCCGGAGTGGACAGGTTGTTATCCCTCGCCGGCGCGGGGGGAACGATCTGGCAGCACGTCAGGGCCTGAGGCAAGACGAGACGCCTCGCGTACTCGTCGTGCGTGGTTGCCGGATGCGCGTCCGGTCCTCTCGCAGCCCGTGCCTGTGGCCATTCCCGGGGTCAGCGCATCAAGCCTCGGATGACGTGACGAAATCCGGATCGTCGTTGCCCAGCGGGCCCCGGAAAGCATGCTCATTCAGCGCGGGCGCGCGGAACCCGGCGATCCACTGATCCTGAGTCCTTCCCTGGTGCAGGTTTCACCGACATGGCAGGGAGAGCCCGGGATGAAGGGCTGGCTGTATGGAAGACCGTCGGCTCAGGAAGCGGCCCGACAAGGAAGACGCGGAAGCGTGAGCGTACTTCCTTGGGCGGCACGCGCACACGGTGTCGGGTGAAGGGGAGGCCCGGCGTCCAGGACTGATCCTCTCCGCCATGCAGGGCGCCGAGATACGGCTGTCGGAGGTCCGTACCGACAAGCGGCGAGGGGGCTTTGCCGACGCTCGGGACGGCGGGATCGCCATGTGGTGACGGGGTGGGCGGAGGGCGGCGGGCCTTCGTGGGGCAGGGAGACGGGCAGGGACGCGGGCGGGAGCACGGCTCTCTCTCGGGGCTGGCCGGGTACCCGCGGCCCCGGGGAATTCCCCGGGGTGCGGATCGGACCCGGGGGACGCGTAGAGCAGCAGGTCAGGGATTGGTCGGGCCGGCGGGAGCCGCATACCCGGCGTACGGCCCGGCCTGTTCGCCGCCGCCCGCGTCATCGGCCTTCCCCGCCGCCGAGAGCTGGAGGTCGTCGTCCGCCATGGTTCGTGGGTGCTGGCACGGCGCTGGCGTGCATATATGCGGGTAAAGCATACGTAAAGTTCAGTGGTCCGCCGTGTGATCGAGCCTCATTATGGGGATTTCCGTAGCAGGTGGGGAACCTTGCCCCTTCGGGTACTCCGGGGGAAGCGTCGTCCCACACGCTTCCGCGTCTGACGACCGTTGAGAGGCGTCCTTGGCGACCGCCGGATCGCATCACGCGCAGGACATGGGAAAGCTGATCATCTGGCTCATGCTGGTGCAGCGGGACGCGGAGGTCTTCTATCTGACGGGGGAACCCGGCCGCAGGCGCTGTCCTCGACTGGTGATCGGCGTCGGACGGCTGCGTCAGACGGACCTGCGGACCGCCGTCGTGGAGGCGGCGAGGAGCCAGCTGCACCTCGACATCTCCTACTTCGGCGTGCTGGCCGTCGACGAGGCGGCCGAGGACCTGCGCCTTTTCGTGGGAGCGGAGACGCCGCCGGTGAACGCGGCCGCGCGGGGCGCGCAGCGCCTCACGTCCCACCGGGTCGAGGACCTCCCCCATCTGACCGGCGACCTGCCGGGCGAAGGCGTCTTCACCCTGGCGCTCCAACGGCGGACGGCGGAGAGCACGGCCGGCGCCCTGGGCCTCTCCCTGCGCAGGGCGGTGGAGGGTGCCGTGGACTACCTGGACGCGCACGTCTCGGTGGAGAGCGGCATGCAGGGGTGGAACCAATACCAGGACGGCCGGACCATAGGAGTTCTCTCCACGGCCCAGGCCCTGCTCTCGCACGTGTACGCCGGCAGCCGGGTGCGCATCGTGGACGCCGCGGGGGAGACGTTGGGGGCGCTTCAGAACCCCGACGGCGGCTGGCAGATCCGCCGTGCCCTGGTGGGGGCGCTGAGCGACGTGTCCATCACGGAAAGCACGGCCTACTGCCTGATGGCCCTCAGCGAAGCGGGCCGAGGCGACGACACCCCCGCCGTGCAACGGGGGCTCGCATGGCTGGAGACGGCCCAACAGGCCGACGGCGGCTGGAAGTCGTCGGCGGCGGACAGTACGTCGAACGTGGTCGCGACCGCCTGGGCCGTCCGCGTCCTCGCGACCCTGGGGCGCACCACGCCCGCGCGCCGCGGCGTCGAGTGGCTGCGGACCGCGCAGAACGCCGACGGCGGCTGGGGCCCGGTCGCGCGCCACCCGAGGTCGGCGGCCGCGGACGCGGAGTCCACGTCGTCCCCCGCCTACACGGCGCACGCGCTGCTCGCGCTGCTGAGCCAGGGCGTCGACCCGGGCGAGCGCCACATCGTCAGGGGCTGCGCCTACCTCGACGGCGCCTTCGACCCGGCACGGGAGGAGCCGTGGACCTCCACCTCCTTCACCACGGTCGTCGACAACAACTCCTTCGCGCGGCTGGACTTCAGGCACTTCGCCACGCCCTGGGCGCTGGCCGCCCTCAGCGCGACGGGCCGGGACCTCAGCGATCCGACGCTGCTGCACGGCACTCTCAAGCTCCTGCGCATGCAGACGGCGGACGGGGCCTGGCGGAGCGGGCTGACCGCGCCGGGGGATTTCCCCGTCTGGGCCTGCCACGACGCGCTGTTCGCCCTGCGCAGCATCACCGCGCGCAGTGCCGAGCGATTGGACGCCGTCGCCCTCTCCGCTTATCACGAAAGACAGCTGGAGGCTCTGGAGAAATCCCTCGGAAAGCGGATCTCCTCCTCTGCCGCCCCGTTGACCAGCGGTGCGCGGTCGTATGTGACTACCGCATGGCTTTCCTTGCTCACCGTCTTCGTCGTCCTTCTCGCTTTCCGGCAGTTGAACATCATCGGCGCATCCGGCGGATCTGCCTTAGGGCAGTTGGCGAAATGGGTGGGCACCGCTGTTGTGGCGGCCGTCGGAGCGCTGGCGCCTCCCGTTGTGGTAGAGGAATACAAGATCAGACGACAGCAGAATCAGAATTCTGCGGAGGAGGAGTACCCGTAATGAATCCGTCGATCACACTGACCAAGGGGTGGCAGAAGGAAATGAAAGCCGCCGTCTCGGCTGCCAGAGAGGCCGGCTCGGTGATCCGCGCGGACTTCGGGGACCGCAAGGTCGTACAACGCAAGGGCCACTATGACGTGCAGTTACGGGCCGACCTGACGTCGCAGCGGGTGATCGTCCGACAGTTGACCGACCTGTTCCCCGACTACGGGATCGTCTCCGAGGAGGGAATGCAGGGCGGCTGGGACGAGACGGACCTGACCTGGGTGGTCGATCCGCTGGACGGTACCAACAACTTCGGCTACGGCATCGCGCACTGCGCTGTGGCCATCACCCTGTTCGCCGGTGACGCGGCCGTGCTGGCCGTGGTGCTCGATCCGCTCCTCGGCCGTACGTTCACCGCCACCGCCGGCGATACGCCTCGATCGGGCGACCTTGCCGCGGCGACGGCCCTGCGCGACGCCACCGTCGCGCTCGTCACGGACTACTCCGTGGAGGGAAGGGTCACCGGACGGCACATCGAGGACATGCTCAGCGGCAACTGCAAGCGCGTCACGACGATGTGGGCGCCGGCCCTGGACCTGGCCCTGGTCGGCAGCGGGGCCATCGACGCCATGGTCGCCCGCAACGCGGCACTCATGGACGTGTGCGCGGGGATCCTTCTCGTCCAGGCCGCGGGCGGGACCGTACTCGGCCTTGACGGCCGGCCGCTCGAACTCCGCAAGTCCCTGCACAGTTCGCCGGTCTCCTTCGTCGCGGCCAGGAGCCGCAAACTCGCGGCCGACCTGTCGGAACTGGCGCTCGCCGTCCCGGGATGGTGAGCACCGTCGGCGGCACCGCACGGGTGCCGCCCCCGATAAAGGCGGTGAACTTCCACATCTGGCAGCCGTGCAACATGCACTGCGGCTTCTGCTTCGCGCAGTTCAAGGACGTCCGCAGGGACGTCCTGCCCGCCGGCCACCTGCCCGCGCGGGACGCCCTGCGGGTGGTGGACGCGCTGGCGGACGAGGGCTTCCAGAAGATCACCTTCGCCGGCGGTGAGCCCTTCCTGTGCCCATGGCTGCCCGATCTCGTGGCACGGGCCCATCAGCGGGGGATGGTCACCTCGATCGTCACGAACGGCTCGCTGGTGAAGGACGTCACCGGGCTCGCCGGCGTACTGGACTGGCTGGTGCTGAGCGTCGACAGCCTCGTGCCCGACGTGCTGACCAGGCTCGGCAGGACGACCGCCGGCCGGGCGATACCGGAGCACGCCTACCGGTCGCTGTGCCTGGACGTGCGGAACGCCGGAATCAGTCTGAAGATCAACACCGTCGTCACCCGGGCGAACCTGGGGGAGGACCTCTCGTCGTTCCTCCTGGACGCCGCGCCTCGCCGCTGGAAGATCCTGCAGATGCTGCCCATCGACGGGCAGAACGGCGGGTACGACAATCCGTTGCGTGTCACCGACGAGGAGTTCCGGGCCTTCGCCTCCCGGCACCTGTGGGTGGCGCGGCACGGCATCGACGTCGTCTGTGAGGACAACGACGCGATGACCGGCAGTTACGCGATGCTCGATCCGGCGGGCCGGTTCTTCGACAACGTCGACGGCCACTACTCCTACAGCGAAAGCGTGTTGAGCGTCGGAGCCGCCGCCGCGCTGCGGCAGGTGACCCTGGACCGCGCCAAGTTCCTGGCGCGGGGCGGCCAGTACGACTGGAGGGCGGCGGAGCCCGCCGTACTGGTGCGCGGCGCGGTCGAGTGAGGCGCCGGGCAAGGCCGCCGCCCGGCGCCCCCTCCCGGCGCGGCGTTCGCTGCACGCGTGCCGGACGCCCGCCGCGAACGGGACGCCGTCCGCGGCTCAGCGCGCCGTGGGCGCCGGGGAGGCGGAGTGCGGCCGGTCCGCGCCGGCCGGGGTGTCGGTGACGCCGAGGCGGAGGTGTTCGACGTGGTAGAGGGCCTGGTCGAGCAGTTCGGCGACGTGGTCGTCGTAGAGGGCGTAGACGACGGAGCGGCCCTGGCGGGTGCCGGTGACCAGGCCGAGGTTACGGAGCAGGCGCAGTTGGTGGGAGCACGCGGACTGCTCCATGCCGACGGCGGCGGCCAGTTCGGTGGCGGGCAGCGGCCCCTCGCGCAGCCGGGCCAGGATCAGCAGCCGGGAGGGCGTGGCGAGGGCCTGGAGGGTGGCCGCGACCTTGGGCGCGTTCTGCGCGGTCAACGCGGCGCGCGGTGCGGCGCTGTCGGTCGGGACGTTCGCTCCATGGCCCATGGCCACCATTCTACGGACATGAACGAATGAATGACTGTTCATACAGTCCTGTATGGTGGGCGGGTCGGCCTCCCTCCCGCGAAGGACTCGCCTGCCATGTCCACCACCGTGACCAGGTCCGCCCCGTCGGCGACCGTCCGCCGCGACGCGGACTCCCGGCGGCGTACCCGGGCGCTGGCGCTGCCGGAGGCCCGCTGGGCGCTGGCGGCGCTGGTGCTGTTCCTGGCGGCCTTGCCGCTGGATCTGCTGGCCGCGCCGGTGTGGACGTGGGGCCCGCTGTTCGCCGCGGCCTACGTCGCCGGCGGCTGGGAGCCGGGCTGGGCCGGGCTGAAAGCGCTGCGGGCCGGGACACTGGACGTGGACGTGCTGATGGTGGTCGCCGCGATCGGCGCGGCGGCGGTCGGCCAGGTCCTCGACGGGGCGCTGCTGATCGTCATCTTCGCCACCTCCGGGGCGCTGGAGGCGCTGGCCACCGCCCGTACCGCCGACTCGGTGCGCGGCCTGCTGAACCTCGCGCCGGCCACGGCCGCCCGGCTGCTGGACGGCGGCCGGGAGGAAACGGTGCCGACGGACCGGTTGGCGGTCGGCGACACGGTCCTGGTGCGGCCCGGTGAGCGGATCGGCGCCGACGGCCGGGTCCTGGACGGGGCCGGCGAGGTGGACCAGGCGACCATCACCGGCGAGCCGCTGCCGGTGGCCAAGGGGGTCGGGGACGAGGTGTTCGCCGGAACCCTGAACGGCACCGGGGCGCTGCGGGTGAGGGTGGAGCGCGACCCGTCGGACTCGGTGATCGCCCGGATCGTGAGGATGGTCGAGGACGCCTCGCAGACCAAGGCGCCGACGCAGCTGTTCATCGAGAAGGTCGAGCAGCGCTACAGCCTGGGCATGGTCGCCGCCACGGTCGCGCTGTTCGCCCTGCCGCTGGCCTTCGGCGCCGCGCTGCAGCCGACGCTGCTGCGGGCGATGACGTTCATGATCGTCGCCTCGCCGTGCGCGGTGGTCCTGGCCACCATGCCGCCGCTGTTGTCCGCGATCGCCAACGCCGGACGCCACGGCGTGCTGGTGAAGTCCGCCGTCGTCATGGAGCGGCTCGGGCGGATCGACGCGGTCGCGCTGGACAAGACCGGCACCCTGACCGAGGGGACCCCCCGCGTCACCGACGTCCGGCCGCTGGCCGGGCGCGGCCTGGACGAGGACGCCCTGCTGCGCCTGGCCGCCGGCGCCGAGCACGCCAGCGAGCACCCGCTGGCGCGCGCGGTCACCGACGCCGCCCGCGCCCGCGGCCTCGGCGTTCCCCCCGCCGCCGGCTTCGCCTCCGCCCCGGGCGCCGGGGTCACCGCCGCCGTCGAGGGGCGGACGGTCTCGGTGGGCAGTCCCGCGCGCCTGCTGGACGCCTCCGACAGCGCCTCCGACAGCGGCTCCGCCGCGGTGGTGGCCGCGGAACTGGAGGACCAGGGCCGCACCGCGGTCCTGGTCCTGGTCGACGGCGCTCCGGCGGGGGTGCTGGGCATCGCCGACCGGCTGCGGGCGGAGGCCGCCGCCACCGTCACCGCGCTGGCCGCGCTCACCGGGACCGGCCCGACCCTCGTCACCGGCGACAACCCGCGTGCCGCCGCCCGACTGGCCGCCGAGGCCGGCATCACCGACGTCCGCGCCGGGCTGCTGCCCCAGGACAAGGTCACCGCCGTGCGGGAGATGCAGGACGCCGGACGCAGGGTGCTGGTGGTCGGCGACGGTGTCAACGACGCCCCGGCGCTCGCCGCCGCCCACACCGGCATCGCCATGGGCCGGGCCGGATCCGACCTGGCCCTGGAGACCGCCGACGCCGTCGTCGTCCGCGACGAGCTGGGCACCGTCCCGACCGTGGTGGGCCTGTCCCGAACCGCGCACCGCCTGGTGGTGCACAACCTGGTGATCGCCGGGGTGTTCATCACCGGCCTGGTGGTCTGGGACCTGGTCGGGCACCTGCCGCTGCCGCTGGGTGTCGCCGGCCACGAAGGCTCCACCGTCATCGTCGGGCTCAACGGCCTGCGGCTGCTCGCCGACCGTGCCTGGCAGCCCGCCGTCGGCGCCGGGCGGCCGGGCCTCAGCCGTCGAGGAGGAGGCCCTGGACGGCACCGATGAGGCGGAGGGCGTTGGCGCGGCGGCCGGGGTCGGAGGCGGGGCGGTCGAAGAGGACGCGCAGCGCGGCGGCGGCCTGGCGGGCGAACATGCTGAGCAGGTCCAGCTCGGAGAGCTGGCCGTGGGCCTGCGGGGCGGGGTCGAGTACCTCCAGCACGCCCAGCACGCCCAGCACGCCCAGCACCCGGGAGCCGCTGACGAGGGGGGCGGCCATCAGGGCGGCGCGGGCGGTTCGGGCGGCGGGGGCGGTACGGGGACGCCGGGTCCGCGGTATGCGCCGGGGCCGGGGCCGGGGCCGGGGCCGGGGCCGGAACCGGCCCGTCCGGTCCGGCGGCCGGAACCGTCGGCGGGTGCGGGTGCGGGTGCGGGTGCGGCGGGTGCTGGTGCTGGTGCCGCGCGGAAGCGGGCGGGGCGGGTCGCGTGGCGGGGGCGTCGGGGACGTCGGGGAGGGTGGGGCGCCGGAGCGGGTACCGCGCCGCCTTCGCCCGGCCCCGCCGCGGCCGCGGGGGAAGCCGCCGGCCGGTCCGCCGCCGTGCGGGGCGGACGTCCGCCGCCGTGGGCGCCTCCGTCGCCACGCGGTCCGGGACGGCCAGCGCGCTCGCCAACTCCGCCCGGTGCCGGTCGACCAGAAGACGCGTCGGCTCGGTCAGCCACTGACCGCCCGCCATGGCGGGCCCGTCGCCGTCCACCAGGGCACGGAGCACCTGGGTCGGGTCGGGACGCCGTTCCGGATCCTTCGCCGGACAGGAGCGGACCAGCGGCAGCATCCCGGCCGGCACCCTGTCGAGGTCCGGCTCCTCGTGCACCACCCGGTACGTCCGCAGCATCGCCTCGCCTCCGCCGAAGACGGCCGCGCCCGCCGCGTACGCCAGCACCGCGCCGAGGGAGAAGACGTCGCCCGCCGGTCCCACCGGCAGGCCGCACGCCTGCTCCGGCGAGTGATAGCCGGCTGTGCCGAAGACGGGTGAGCCGCTCGCCGTCAGCGGGGGTGGCGCCCAGGTCGCGCGCGATGCCGAAATCGATGACGCGCGGCCCGTCCTCGGCGCGACGATCACGTTGGAGGGCTTGAGGTCGCGGTGGATGACGCCCTCCGCGTGTATCGCGGCGAGCGCCTCGGCGAGGCCCGCGCCCAGGATCCGCGGCCGGCCCTCGGCCATCGGCCCGTACGCGGTGACGGCGGACTCCAGCGACGGTCCGGCCACGAAGGCGCTGGCCAGCCAGGGCGGGAAACGTCCGGGTCCGCGTCGACCACCGGCGCGGTGTGGGAGCCGCCGACCCGGCGCGCGGCCCTGACCTCCGCACGGAAGCGCTCCCGGTACCGCGGTTCCGCGGCGAACCCGGGCTTGACGGTCCTCACCGCCACCGCCCGCCCGGCCGGGGTACGGGCCAGGTAGACCACGCCCATCCCCCCGCTGCCGAGCAGGCCGAGCAGCTTGTACGCCCCGACGGCCACCGGGTCCCCCGCCCGTAACGGCTCCATCCCCCGCCTCCCCGCCGGACGGCCGGCGCCGTCCGAACCCAGGCCCGGCAGTCTATGACCCGAGGTGACCGCCAGGCGGCGCGTCGGGCCCGGCCGGAGCAGCCGGCGCAGCCGGGCCGGGCCGCGTCGCCGGCGGGTTCACCGGCACGGCGCCCGGCGCAGCCGACGACGGGTTGTCATGCGTGCGGTGGCGGTGTGCCGACGGCCGCACCGCGCTGGAGCCGGCGGCCAGGCCCGCGTCTCCGTCCCACCCCCGACGGGTGCGCGCTCGACACGCGCCGCGCACACCCCGCCGCCAACCGGGACGGCGACGGAGTCGTCAACCACCGGGACCACGGTCCCGACGACGCCGGCCCCGACGCCGACGGGGGATGCCCGGTGCCGAGGGACAGCGACGGGGACGGCGTGGTCGACACCGTCGACGACTGCCCGACGGTCAAGGGGCCGGCGGACAGCCAGGGGTGCCCGCCGAAGGAGTTCCCGGCGCTCGGCGACTCCTGCCCCTCCGGCGACGGGGCGCCGCCCTACCGGGCCGGGAGCAACACCCGGGGGGACGTCTGCCACCGGTCGTCCCAGACCGCTTCGGGATGAGCCACGGCGGCTTCGGCGGGGGCGGCCACGGCGGTCACGGAGCCCACGGCGGCTTCGGCGGAGGGGGCCGCTTCGGGGGCGGTGGCGGCTTGAACGGGCCGGCGGCCACCACGGCGGTTGAGTCGGAGCGCTCAGGTGCCCGAGCGCTCCGGCGCCGGGCGTTCACGCGGCGTCGGCCGCGCGTGGCGCACGTGGGTGCGGCCAGGCGGACGCCTCCGCCTGGCCGCACACCGCGGTCAGGCCGCCAGCACCCTGGTGTGCAGTGCCGTCACCGCCTTGCGGGCGGAGGCGAAGGCGCCGTGCTGCCAGGCGTCCATGTAGCTGAGCCAGTCACCGGCGAAGTAGACGTGCCCGGTGGGGTCGTTGAGGGACTTGTAGCGCGGGTCGTCGGGTCCGCCCGGGGTGCTGTGCCAGGCGGCTTCCTGGTACGGGAACTGGCGCCAGTGCTGCGAGAAGGAAGTGGCGAGCTCCGTACGGTACTTGTCGCCGTAGATCTTCACGCCCACGGCCACCGCCCGCGCCTCGCGGTCCTTCGGGGTGAGCGGGGCGTAGGAGTCGGCGGCCGAACCGGTGTTGTAGTAGCCGATGATGACACCGCGTCTGCCGAGGAAGCCGTGGGACGGGTGCCAGATGTGGGTCACGTCGAGATCGGTCTCGGTGATGCCGCCGAAGATGCCGTGGTCCGTCTCCCACCAGCGCGAGCGGTACTCCAGGCCGATCTTGCCCGCCGAGGACGGGGTGATGGCCGACAGCGCGGTCTGGACGTCGGTGCCGAGGTTGTGCGGGACCTTGGCGAGGATGTTGGGCGGCATCGCCGCGACGCAGTAGTCGGCGTCGACGGTGTGGGTGCGGCCGTTGCGGGTGTACGTGACGGTGACGCCGTGCGCCTTGTCGGTGACCTGGGTGACCGCGCAGCCGGTCTGGATCCTCCGGGAGCCGATCGCGCCCGCCAGCGCGTGCGGTATCCGGTCCATGCCGCCGACCGGCTGGAACATCAGCATGGCCTGGTCATAGCCGAACTCGAAGGAGAAGTAGCGGCCGATACCGGTGGCGAACACCTCGGAGGCGGTGGGCACGTTGCCGTACTCGACGCCGGGGGTGCCGGCCGCGGCCGGCACGACGGAGTAGCCGCGGCGCTCGCTGCCGGTGTACTCCAGGGTGCGGCCCAGGTCTCCGTAGCCGCGCAGGAACGTGATCAGCCGCTCCTTGTCCTGTGCGGTGAGGTCCTGGTCGAGGGCCCCTTGGTTGCTTGCCTTGGCGAGGAGTTCGGAGACGTAGCCGTAGACGTCGGCCTTGGCGGTGCGGTAGCGGGTCGGCGCCGTCATGCCGGATTTCTCGTTGTAGAGGTAGGCGTCGGCGTTCTCGTTGGTGAACACCTCGATGGGCACGCCGAGTTCACGGCAGTAGTCGAGGGTCAGCATCCACTGCGCGATCCGGGCCGGTCCGGCGTTCATGTACTGGCCGTCGGAGAAGCGGGCGGTCTGCCGGTAGCCGTAGAGGTCGGTGGTGGTGTCCCCGCCGCGGACGGTGAAGTTGCGGCCGCCCGGCCGGTCGCGGGCTTCCAGGACGGTGCAGTCGTAGCCGGCCTTGCCCAGTTCGTACGCGGTGGTGAGGCCGGCGATACCGCCGCCGAGGATCACCACTTTGGCAGCGGCTCTGTGGGTGAGGTGGAAGTCTCCGGTCCGCGGGGCCCGGAAGGGCGCCTCGTGGCCGGCGGCCGCGGCGGCGGTGGGCGCCAGGCCCAGCGCGCCCATGGTGGCGAACATCGCGCCGGCGCCCCCGGTGGCGCCGACCGCCCGGAGGAAGGAACGGCGATTCAACTGACTCATTGTCATGTCCCCTTTCGCTGCTGGCGCAGGGACTGTGACAGCGCGGTGTTACACCCCGTCGGTCGGCAGGTCACGCAGGTGTGAGGTAAGCCTCACCGGTGGCTGTTTTCCGGCCACTCGGTGAGAGCGGTCCTCCGATGTCCGGTGGCGGAATACCGTTGTCCACCACCTCCGGAACCACCCCGAACCGGGAGGCAAGGGGAGACGACTCCCGGCAGAGCTGGGACTATTGACGGGCCGTGGGTTCGGCAGTTGCATCACCGGCACCTGGAGCCACACCGGCGCGCGGACCCGTACGGCGGGGGAGGTCCGCCGGCCCCGATGCCGCGTGCGGTGGCCGCCCACTTGTCCTGGGCAGCCGCCGCACGCGTCAGTACGCCGCCGCGCCGCCTCTCGCCGCCTCGCGCCGCCTCATCCCGGTCGCCCGGCCGGCCCCGCCCGGACCGCTCCCCGGGCACGCCGCCGCTCAGGCCCAGTCGGCGTCCAGGTCGACGCCCTCGTAGCGCACCCCGATCCGGCGCCGGATCCGGTCCAGCGTGCGCATCACCGCGAGCGAGCCGTCCAGCGGTACCAGCGGGGACTCCGTCTCGCCCGCCCGCAGGCAGCGCATCACCTCGGCGGCCTCGTGCCGCATGGTGGACCGGTCGGTGTCGGTGTGCACGTCGGCCAGGTGCACGGTGGTCGGGGTGTCCTCGCCGCGGCGGTGCAGGACGAAGCTCTCCGGGTGGAAGAAGCCCTCGGCGATCTCGATCCGCCCCTCGCTGCCGCTGATGGTCGCCGTCGCGGCGGTCTCCGCGGTGAACGAGCAGCTCAGCGTGGCGACCGCACCGCCGTCCCAGCCCAGCAGGATGCCGGTGTTGCCGTCCACACCCTCCGGGGTCAGGTGCGCCCACGCCTCCACCGCGTCCGGTTCGCCGAGCAGCAGCTGCGCGAAGGACACCGGGTAGACGCCGAGGTCCAGCACCGCGCCGCCGCCGAGCCGCGGATCGCGCATCCGGTGCTCGGGCGCGAAGTCGCCGGCGAAGCCGAAGTGCGCGGAGACGTTGCGGACGTCGCCGATCACCCCGTCGGCGATCATTCCGGCCATGTGCCGTACCAGCGGGTTGCAGTACGTCCACATGGCCTCCATCAGGAACAGCCGCCGGTCCCTGGCCAGGGACACCAGCTCCCGCGCCTCCCGGGCGTTGATGGTGAGGGCCTTCTCGCACAGCACCGCCCGCCCGGCCTCCAGGCAGAGCCCGGCCGCGTCCCGGTGCGCGGAGTGCGGGGTGGCCACGTACACCACGTCCACCCCGTCGTCCGCGGCCAGTTCGGCCCAGCTGCCGTAGGCGCGGGGGATGCCGTACCGCTCGGCGAACGCCTTCGCGCCCGCCTCGCTGCGCGAGCCCACCGCCACCACCTCGGCGTCCGGCAAAGACAGCAGCGCCTCGGTGAAGGTCGCGGCGATCCCGCCGGTCGCCAGGACACCCCAGCGGATCCTGCGCTTCCCGCTCGCCCCCGGGTCCGCCACCGTGCTCGTCACCGTGTCGGTCGTCGCGTTCGCCGTCGCGTTCGCCGCCATGTCCATCGCCCCGTCCTGTGTCACGTGCTCTGTTCCGTCCTTGCCCGTCGAACTCGTCAAACTGTCCTCACATCGGTTCTCGATCATCTGCGCAGGCTGAAAGAATAAGGATGATTCAACTACTTCCGATGGAGAGTGCCGCCGTGCCGGACGCCGGGCCGTCAACCCCCGCGCAAACCACCGCATCACCCGCCGCCCCCCTGTCCCCCGCATCCGCCCTCGACGCCCAGCGCCGTGTCGGCCTGCTCGTCACACTCGTCCTCGGCGGCCTCACCGCGCTGCCGCCGCTGTCGATGGACATGTACCTGCCCGCGCTGCCGCAGGTCACCGACGCCCTGCACGCGCCGGCCGCCACCGTGCAGCTGACCTTGACCGCCTGCCTGGCCGGGATGGCGCTCGGCCAGCTCGTCATCGGCCCGCTCAGCGACCGCTGGGGCCGCCGCCGCCCGCTGCTGGCCGGCATGGTGGTCTACGTCCTGGCCACCGCGGTCTGCGCGCTGGCGAGCTCCGTCGAGCTGCTGATCGGCTTCCGGCTGCTCCAGGGCCTGGCCGGCGCGGCGGGCATCGTGATCGCCCGCGCGGTGGTCCGCGACCTCTACGACGGCCTGGAGATGGCCCGCTTCTTCACCACCCTGCTGCTGATCTCCGGGGTCGCCCCGATCATCGCCCCGGTGATCGGCGGCCAGATCCTGCGGTTCACCGACTGGCGCGGCGTCTTCGTCGTCTGCACCACGATCGGCATCCTGCTGACCGCGGTCGCCTGGCGCTGGCTGCACGAGACCCTGCCGCCCGAGCGGCGGCACGCCGGTGAGCTGTCCGGCACCTTCGGGGCGATGCGGCGGCTGCTCGCCGACCGCGTCTTCACCGGGTACGTGGTGGCCGGCAGCTTCGGCTTCGCGGCCCTGTTCACCTACGTGTCCGCCTCCGCCTTCGTCGTGCAGGACATCTACGGCGCCTCCGCCCAGACCTTCAGCCTGCTGTTCGGCCTCAACTCGGTCGGCATCGTCGCCGTCGGCCAGCTCAACGGCAAGGTGCTGGTGGGCCGGGTGGACATGGACCGGGTGCTGGCGGCCGGACTGGTGCTGATCACCTCCGCCGCGGTGGCGCTGGTGCTGCTCACCACCGGGGTGTTCGGCCGGCCGGGCCTGTTCGAGGTCGCCGCCGGGCTGTTCGTGCTGATGGCGTCGATGGGCCTGGTGCTGCCCACCACCAACACCCAGGCGCTGCTGCGCACGAAATACGCGGCCGGCTCCGCCTCGGCGCTGCTCGGCACGTCGTCGTTCCTGGTCGGCGCGGTGCTGTCGCCGCTGGCCGGGATAGCCGGGGACGGGACCGCGGTGCCGATGGCCGTCACCATACTGACCTGCACCCTTGTCGCCTGCGCGGCCTTCCTCGGGCTGTGCGTGCGCGGGCGGCGTACGGTGGAAGAACCGTAGGGCGCACCCCCACGGGGCGGGCGCCGACACCGTCATCAGGAGGACGCGATGTCCGACGCGATGTCAGAAGAGGTTGCGGACGAGAGCACCTGGGCCTTCAAGACCGCCGACAGCTCACTGCACACGGGGTCCGAGCACGCCGTGGACCCGGAGGACCTGGTGATGGCGTCCGGCCGGGAGCCCACCCCGGAGCTGGTCGAGAAGGCCCGCCGAGCGATGGAGGAACATGGCAGCGCCGCTGTCGAGAGGTACCTGCCCTGAGGCGGGCCTCGACGCCGACGAGCTGAACCGGATCGTCCCCGAGCTGGCCGGGTACCTGCGCCCGGCACCCGCGCGGCCGTGGTGCGCGGGCGCCGTGGTGCTGGCCGGCCGCGGCCGTACCGTCGCGCTGCACGAGGCGGTCGGCTGGGCGGTCCGGTACGCCCGCTACGACGAGCACACCGGCCTCGGCGTCGAGCTGCCGCCCGAGCGGTGGGTGCCGATGCGGCCGGACACCGTCTTCGACCTGGCGTCGCTGACCAAGCTCTTCACCTCGCTGGTCGCCGCCGGCCGGCTGGACCTGGACGCGCCCGCCGCCTCGTACGTCCCCGCCTTCGCCGCGGCGGGCAAGGCGGCCGTCACCGTACGGCAGCTGCTGGACCACACCTCCGGCCTGCGCCCCGAACTGCCCTTCTACGATCAGCCGACGCCGGAGGACCGCGCCCGGCTGCTGTGGCGGGAGGCTCCGGCGCACCCGCCCGGCACCCGGCGGGTCTACTCCGACCTCAACCTGATCGCCGTCCAGCACTGCCTGGAGGCGGCCACCGGCCGGGGGCTCGCCGAACTGATCCGCACCGACGTCACGGAGCCCCACGGCATGACCGGGACCTGCTTCAACCCGCCGCCGGAGCTGCTGCCGGGGATCGCCGCCACGGAGGACCAGCGCCGGCCGTGGGGGAGGCTCGACCGGGGCATGGTGCGCGGGCAGGTGCACGACGAGAACGCGTACGCCATGGGCGGCGTCAGCGGGCACGCCGGGCTGTTCGCCCCCGCCTGGGACCTGGCGCTGCTGTGCCGGGCGCTGCTGGACCGGGGCGGGCCCTGGCCCGGGTTCGAGACCGACCAGCGCTGGTTCATGGGCGAGCTGGCCGGGCGGGGCGCGGCCGGCCACACCGGGTTCACCGGCACCAGCCTGGTCCTCGACCCGGCCACCGACACCTTCCTGGTGCTGCTCGCCAACTCCGTCCACCCCTCACGCACCTGGCGTGAGGGCAGTGCCCCGCGGGCCGCCGCGGCGACCCGGCTGGCCCGCGCGGTCCTGCCCCGGGAGACCGGCCGCGGTGGGGAATCGGCTCTCCCCGGTGGGACGGCCCTCGCCGGCGGGGCGGCCCGCCCCGGGGACGGCGGCGGCGACCCGCCGCCCGCCGCTATCTGAAGATCCCGGTGTGCCCGAGCGAGTAGCGGCCCGGCTGCGGGTAGACCGCCAGGCCGTGCGGACCCGCGCCGACCGGGATCTTGGCCAGGGTCGCGCCGGTGGCGGTGTCGAGGGCGTACACCTCGGCGTCGTAGCGGCCCGACAGCCACAGCACCTTGCCGTCGGCGGACACCCCGCCCATGTCGGGGCTGCCGCCGCCGTCGATGCGCCACTTGTGGACGAGCCGGCCGGTGGCGAAGTCGAGCACCGAGACGGACCCCTCCTCGCGGTTGGAGATGTACATCGATTGCGAGTCCCGGGAGACGTACAGGCCGTGCGCGCCCTTGCCGGTACGCAGCAGCGTCGGCTTGGAGAAGGTGTCGCCGTCGAGCGTCCAGACCCCGTCGGCGACCATGTCGGCGACGTACCAGGTCCCGCCGTCCGGGGAGATCTTCACGTCCTGCGGCATCGCGCCCTCCAGCGGCAGCCGCTGCTGGGCCACCACCTTCATCCGCGCGGTGTCCACCTTGAGCAGCTCGCCGCTGAACTCGCAGGAGACGATGAAGTACCGGCCGTCCGGTGAGAAGTCGGCGTGGTTGACCCCGTAGCAGGACACCGGCAGCGACTTCCGCACCGCCATGGTGTGCGCGTCGCGGAACACCAGTTCCCGGTCCAGGGAGGCCATCACCACCGCGTACCTGCCGTCCGGGGTGAAGTAGAGGTTGTACGGGTCGTGCACGGCGACGGTCCGGCCGGCCTTCCCGGTGGCCGGGTCGATCGGGGTCAGCGAGTTGCCGACGTCGTTGTTGACCCACAGCGTCTTCAGGTCCCACGACGGCACCACGTGCTGCGGCTGCGCGCCGACCGGGATGGTCTCGATCACCTTGTACGTCCGCGGGTCGATCACCGAGACCGTGTTGGACTCGGTGTTGGGGACGTACACCCGGGACGGGAAGTCCCGGACCGCCGGGGAGAGCGCGTTCGGCCGGTCGGCGGCGTAGACGTCCTTCGGGTCCAGCGGCGGCGGCATCCCGGGCAGTCCCGCGGGCAGTGCCGGGCGCGCCGCCGCCTCGCGGACGGCCTCGGGGGTCGCCGGGGCCGGGGCGTGCGACTGCGTGCCGGAGGCGCCGCAGCCCACGGCGAGCAGCGCGGCGGACGCGGCGAGCAGTGCGCCGGACAGCGCCCGGCGGCGAGGGCGGCCGGCGCGGTGGGGGCGGTGGGGGCGGTGGGGGCGGTGGGGGCGGCGGGGGTGGTGACGGTGACGGCGCATCAGGCAAGCAGCTCCGAGGTCGTGACCGCGCGGAGGCCCCGGCGGTGCAGGTCGTCGAGGATTCCGGGCAGCGCGGCCACGGTGCCGGCGTGCCCGAAGTGCAGGGAGACCACCGAGCCGTTGCCGGCCAGCCGGGCGGTCTCGGCCCGGATCCGGTCGGCGCCCGGGTCGGTGTAGTCGAGCGGGTCCACGTCGTACGACAGCAGGTGCGGGTACCCGGCCCGCTGGGCGAGCCGCACCACCAGCGGTGTGGTCAGCCGGGCCCGGGAGGGCCGGAACCAGCGGCCGGGCGAGCCGGTGAGCGCGCGCAGCCGCCGGGCGCAGCCCTCGATCTCGGCGGTCGCCGCGGCGGTGTCCATGGCGCCGATGTCCCGGTGCGTCTGGGTGTGGTTGCCCAGTTCGTGGCCGCCGTCCAGGATCCGGCGGGCCAGCCGCGGATAGGCGTCCAGCCAGCTGCCGACGGCGAGCACGGTGATCCGGGCGCCGGCCTGTTCCGCCGCGGTCAGCAGGGCGGTGGCCAGCGCGGGTTCGCCCTGGCCGTGGAAGGTGAGGGCGACCCGCGGCCGGTCCCGCGGGCCGTGCTCGACCTGGTCGGGCAGGCCGGGCGGCAGCGGGGGAGGGGCGGCGGTGCCGGCTGTGCCCACCGGGCTGCGGCCCGCGGCGGGCCCGGCGCTCCGGTGGGGGGCGGGTGCGGCGGACGGGTGGCCGCCCGCGGCCGGCCCGCCGTCGGGTACGCACCCGGTCAGCAGGGCTCCCGAGGCGGTCACTTGGAGGAGATTTCGGCGCGAAATGGACATCGTGCATCACTTTAGGGCGTCATGTCCCGTCTGCCCGGGTGTCCGGGCCCGCGTCGCACGGATGGCTCGTACGGCCGAAGGAGCGCTGCGGCACCGGGCGGTGACCGTACGCCAGGTCGTAGGGTGGGCTTCCGCTCGTCTCCGGGGGAAGGAACACACCGTGGCCGGTTCCGGCACGCGCCGCCGACTGCTGCTGGTCACCACCAACTACGCGCCCGAGCAGGCGGGGACCAGCCGGTACGCGACGCAGATCGCCGAGCACTGGGCGGCCGGCGGTGCCGAGGTGCACGTGCTGACCGGCATGCCGCACTACCCGGCGTGGCGGCTCGACCCGGCGTACGAGGGTGTCCGGCGCGCCGAGGAGGACCGCGGCGGCGTACGGGTGCACCGCCGCGCCCACACGGTGCCGGCCCGGCAGAGCGCCCTCGGCCGGGCCCGGTTCGAGCTGTCGGTACTGCGCGGCGGCCTGCGCGCCGCGCCGCTGATCCCGCCGCCCGACGCGGTCGTCGCCCAACTGCCCACGCTGGCCGCCGGGGTGATCGGCGCCCGGCTCGCCCGCCGCTACGGTGTCCCCTACGTGCCCGTGGTACGCAACCTGCTCGGCACCCTCGGCACCCTCGGCACCCTCGGCACCCGCGGCCGGGCCTCCTCGGCGCTGGCCGGCGCGGCCGAGCGGTACGCCCTGCGGCGGGCCGCGCTGGTCGGCGTGGTGCACGAGTCGATCGTCGCCGAGGTCGCCGCGCTCGGCGTGCCGGCCGGCCGGATCCGGCTGATACCCAACTGGTCGCACCTGCCCCGGCCGTCCCGCCCCCGCGCGGAGATGCGGGCCCGGCTGGGCTGGCGGCCAGGACAGACCGTGGTGCTCTACTCCGGGGCGCTCGGCGCCGGGCAGGACCTCGACGTGCTGGTCGCGGCGGCCCGGCTCGACCCGGGACTGCGGGTGGTGCTGATGGGCGAGGGCGAACGCCGCGAGGAGCTTCGGGCGGTGGCTGGCGGCCTGCCCAACCTCGACTTCCCGCCGACGCCGGACGACACGCAGTACCCGGACGTACTGGCCGCCGCCGACGTGCTGCTGGTCGCGCAGCGGGCGTCGGCCGGCGGCACCGGTGTGCCGCCGGAGCTCGCCGCCTACCTGGCCGCGGGCCGCCCGGTCGTCGCCGCGGTCCCGCCGCAGGGCGCGACCGCCCAGGAGCTGCGGCGCTCGGGCGCCGGCGTGCTGGTGCTGCCGGAGGACCCGCGGGCGCTGCTCGCCGCCGTGGGCGCCCTGACCGCCGACCCGGCCCGCGCCGCCGCCCTGTCCGCCTCCGGTCCCGCCTACGCCGACGCCCACCTCACCCGCGAGGCCGGGCTGAGCCGGATCGACGCGCTGCTGGCCGAGGCCCTGCCCCCGCCCCGCCCCGCGGGCCCCCCGCTCGCCCGGCCGTCAGCCGCCCCGGCCCCGGCCGCCGTACGGCCCGGCGACGCGCCGCCGACTGCCGTACCGCCGCAGCCTGCCGCGCCACCGGTCGCCGTACCGCCGCCGCCCGTTTCCGTAAGCGGCGACGCGCGGCCAGCCGCTCCTCCGGTGTCCTCGGCCGCCACGGCCCCCGTCGACGTACCGTCCGCTTCCGCGCCACCCGTTTCCGTACCGTCCCGCGACACGCCATCGACCGCCCTTCCGCCGCCGCCCGCCGCACCGCCAGGCGACGCGCAGGTGCCGCCGGAGCCGGGGGTGCCGCCGAAGGAGGCCGGGGAGGCCGGGGAGGCGCGGCCGGACGGTCCGTGACGGTCCCCGACGGGGAGCGGCCCGGCGCCGGGCCCTGGAGGGCACCCGGCGCCGGGCCGTTCGGGTGGGGCCGGCGCCCCCGTCAGTACGCGCCGCGTCCGTCGACGACGGCCCGCAGGGTGCGGGCCATCACGTCGACGTCCGTGGTGAACGACCAGTTGTCGACGTACCGCAGGTCCAGCGTGACGGTCTCGTCCCACGACAGGTCACTGCGTCCGCTGACCTGCCACAGCCCGGTGATGCCGGGCTTGACGGCGAGCCGCCGCACCTCGACCTTGTCGTAGCGCGCCACCTCGTCGGGCAGCGGCGGACGCGGACCGACGAGCGACATCTCGCCCCGCAGCACGTTGACCAGCTGCGGGAGTTCGTCGAGCGAGTAGCGGCGCAGCGCCCCGCCGACCCGGGTCACCCGGGGGTCGCGGCGCATCTTGAACATCAGGCCGTCGTTCTCGTTGGCGCCCGTGCGCTCCAGATCCGCCTTGCGGGCGTCCGCGTCGGCGACCATCGTGCGGAACTTGTACATCATGAACGGCGTGCAGTTCTGCCCGTACCGGGTCTGCTTGTAGAACACCGGCCCCGGCGAGGTGCACCGGATGGCCAGCGCCACCACGCCGAACAGCGGGGCCAGCGCGAGCAGCCCGAAGGCCGCGCCCACCCGGTCCACCACGGCCTTCAGCCCCACCTGGAAGCCGCGGTTCAGCGGCGGGGCGACGTGCAGCACGGCCAGCCCGCCGGGCGCGTCCAGCTGCACCCGGCGCACCGCCACGTCGATCAGGCCCGGCAGGATCGCCACCGGCACTTTCGCGTCGTGCAGCGCCCAGCACAGCCGGCGCAGCCGGTCCGCGGACAGCCGCGGGCCGGGCGAGACCAGGACCAGTTCGGCGTGGTGCTCGCGGGCGGCGGCCAGTACGGTGGCCGCGTCCGCGGTGATGTTCTGCGGGTCGACCGAGCCGAGCCGCGCGGTGACCGGAGCCCCGCACTCCAGCCGGGCGTTGCCCACCGGAACCACCCCGACCACCACGTACGCGTGGTCGGTGCGGCCCGCCAGGTGTCCCACCACGTGGTCGGCGGTGCTCGGTTCACCGATGACCAGGACCCTGCGGACCGCCTGCGCGGAGCGGCGCTCCGAGATGAGGTGGCGCTGGGTCAGGTTGCTGGCGACCATCGTCAGCAGCGGCCCGGAGGCCACGCCGGCGACGGCCAGCAGCGGTGCGACGATCTCACCGCAGGCGGTGCGGACCATGGCCAGCGCCCCGAGCAGCACCACCCAGTCGGAGAGCGCCGCGAGGACGCCGCGGGTCTCCCCCAGTACGTCGGCCGCGTACCGGCGCCGTGCCGCGCGGACGGCCGTCCACAGGGACGCGGCGACCAGGGCGCACCCGAGCGGGTGCGGCTGGCCGGTGTGGCGCAGGACCAGAAAAGCGGGGACGCCGATCCCGAGGACGTCCACCGCGAGGGCGAGCGGCCGGTACCAGGCCGCCTTGTCGCGGTACGTGCTGTGCGCGCCGCGCACACTGTGCTTGCCGTGCCGCCGGCGCCTGCGGTAGTCGCCGGGCACACCAAGGGCATCGGTGGTCCCCGATGCCCTGGTCTCGAAGGGAGGCGGAGTGGGACTCCGCCCGGGTCTGGGCTCGCTTTCCACCGATGTGGACGCGCCCGGTATGACCGGGTTTGTTCCGACACGCCGCATGGACCCCCCATGGCACATCGCGACTGAACTGGGCGGCCCAGCACTTCCCCAAGCGCTGGTCGCGCCCTGACACCTGCGAACGGTAGGCCAAACGGGTGGTCGCGCGCTGCATATTGCACGGATTCGAGACCAAGTTATGACCGAGTTCACGCAAGTATGGCCCTTCCGGCGGAAGCGGCCGCACGAGTGAGGAGGCTGGTGTGGCCGCCCCTTACAGTTGGGGCTTGTGCCCACCGTGCCTCTCCCCGACGACCTGCGCGACGCGCTCACCGACCGGCTGCGGGCCACCGTGCCCAGCCGGGCCTGGCCCCAGGTCGAGCGACTGATCGAGAACTACCGGGGTACGACCCCGACCGCCGCGCCCGTCCTGCGGGACGCGGCCGACGCCGCCGCCTACGCCGCGTACCGGATGCCCGCCACCTACGCCGCCGTCCGGGCCGCGCTGGAGGCGCTGCGGGAGCAGGCCGGCGCGTGGACGCCCGCCACCCATCTGGACCTGGGCGGCGGCACCGGCGCGGCCACCTGGGCGGTGGCCGGGACCTGGGCCGACGCGCCGGCACCGCACACCAGCACCGTCCTGGACTGGTCGCAGGCCGCCCTCGACCTCGGCCGGGACCTCGCCCGGCTCGCCGAACTGCCCGCCGTACGCGACGCCGCGTGGACCAGGGCACCGCTCGGCGGCACCCCCCGGCTGCCGGCCGCCGACCTGGTCACCGTCTCGTACGTGGTCGGCGAGCTCACCGCGGCCGACCGCGGCGCACTGGTCGACGCCGCTGCCGCCGCCACCCGCGGCGCGCTGGTGATCGCCGAACCCGGTACCCCCGACGGCTACGCCCGGATCGTCGAGGCCCGCGCCCGGCTCGTCGCGGCCGGCCTGACCGTCCTCGCGCCCTGCCCGCACGACGCGGCCTGCCCGGTCACCGGTACCGACTGGTGCCACTTCGCCGCCCGCGTGCCGCGCACCTCGCTGCACCGGCGGATCAAGGGCGGCACGCTGCCCTACGAGGACGAGAAGTTCTCCTACGTGGCCGCGGTCCGCCCCGCCGCCGTCCCCGCCGTCCCCGCCGCGAACCGCGTCGTACGCCACCCGCAGATCCGCAAGGGCCAGGTCCTGCTCGACCTGTGCACCCGCGACGGCGCCCTGACCCGCGCCACCGTCACCAAACGGCACGGCGCCGACTACCGCGTGGCCAGGGACACCGACTGGGGCGACCCCTGGCCGCCGCCCGCGACCGCGCCGGACGGCGGCCAGCGGCCGGAGCCAGCGCCTCAGAGCCAGCCGTAGCGGCGGAAGGCCCGGTAGCACAGCGCCGACAGGGTCGCCGTGACCCCGAGCATCAGCGGGTAGCCGAAGGTCCAGCGCAGCTCCGGCATGTGCTCGAAGTTCATGCCGTAGAACCCGGCGATCATGGTGGGGATGGCCAGGATCGCCGCCGCCGCGCTGATCCGCCGCATGTCCACGTTCTGCTGCACCGCCAATTGGCTGAGATTGGCCGCCAGCAGGCCGTCCACCAGCTCGCCGTAGCCGGTCAGCCGCTCCCGGACGTGCGCCAGGTGGTCCGCCACGTCGCGGAAGTAGCGGCCGATCTCGGCACCGATCAGCGCGTCGCTCTCCTCGCTCAGCCGCTGGAGCGGGCGGGCCATCGGGTGCACCGCCCGCTTGAACTCGATCAGCTCCCGCTTGAGCTGGTAGATCCGCTCCGCGTCGTCGTCGTGGTTGGCGGAGAACACGTCGGACTCCAGCTCGTCCACGTCGCGTTCCACCTCGTCGACGACGTCGAGGTAGTCGTCCACCACCTGGTCGGTGATCGCGTGCAGCACCGCGGCCGGGCCGTGCCCGAGCATCTCCGGGCGGCTCTCCAGGGCCCGCCGGACCCGGGTCAGGCCGGGCGCGCTGCCGTGCCGTACCACCACCACGAAGTCGGCGCCCAGGAAGATCATCAGCTCACCGGTGTCGACCACCTCGCTGGTCGCGGTGAGCTTCTCGTGCTCGACGAAGACAATCGTCTTCAGCACCAGGAACAGCGTGTCGCCGTACCGCTCCAGCTTCGGCCGCTGATGCGCCCGCACCGCGTCCTCCACCGCCAGCGGATGCAGCCCGAACACCTCGGCGATCTCGGCGAGGTGCTCGTACTCCGGCTGGTGCAGCCCGATCCAGGCGAAGCCGCCCGGCCGCTTCCTGGCCTCCGCCAGCGCCTCCTGCGGCGGGATCGACGCCACCCGGCAGCCGTCCTCGTACACCGCGCAGTCCACCACCACGTCGGCGGTGCCCCGGCGCTGTCCGGGCAGGTCGCCCGCGGTGAGGGTGTGCCACTTGCTGCCGCCGCGCAGCCACTGACGGCCGATCGAGCGGCGGGTGCCGTCCCTGTGGTGAATGATCCTGGGTCTGTGGGTCATCATGCCTTCTCCAGTACCGCCATCGCCGCGTTGTGCCCCGGGACACCGCTGACTCCGCCGCCGCGGACCGCGCCCGCGCCGCAGAGGTAGACGTTCGCATACCCCGTGCCGACTCCCCAGCGACCGGTGGCGCCGATCACTTCATTCCCGCCACCGGCCGCGGAACCGGCCGAGGCGTCGGCGGCCGTACCGGGTGCGGTGCCGGCCGCGGCGCCGCCGTCGGGCCGGGCGCCGTCCGGCGCGCCGCCGTCCGTGTCCGGTCCCGACCGCGCCGCGTACGGCCAGCTGAGGTCGCGGTGGAAGATGTGGCCGCCGGGCAGGCCCACCTCGCGCTCCAGGTCCACCGGGGACTTCGCCTCCAGGCACGGCCGCCCGTCCGCGTCCAGCGCAAGGCAGTCCGCGATCGGCTCGGCCAGCACCGCGTCCAGCTGCGCCAGCGTCGCCTTCAGCAGCGCGGCCTTGGCGCCCTCCGGGTCCTGTGCGAAGAGCCGGGCGGGCGTGTGCAGCCCGAACAGCGTCAGGGTGTGCGTGCCCTGCGCGGCCAGCTCGGGGGAGAGGACCGACGGGTCGGTCAGGCTGTGGCAGTAGATCTCCGACGGCGGCGCGTCCGGCAGCCGGCCCGCGGCGGCCTGCTCGTACGCGGTCTGCAACTGCCGGTACGACTCGGCGACGTGGAAGGTGCCGGCGAACGCCTCCCGGGGGTCCACACCCCCGTCCCGCAGCCTCGGCAGCCGCCGCAGCAGCATGTTGACCTTCAGCTGGGCGCCCTCCGGGCGGGCCGGCGGCCGCCCGCCGAGCAGCCCGGCCAGCGCGTACGGGGACGCGTTGACCAGCACGTGCCGGGCGCCGACGGTACGGCCCTCGCCGTACGCCACCTCCGCCCGTACCCCGTCGGTCGCGATCGCGGTCACCTCGGCCCCGGTGACGATTTCGACACCGGCCGCGCGGGCCGCGTCCGCCAGCGCGTCGGTGAAGGCGCCCATCCCGCCGACCGGCACGTCCCAGTCGCCGGTGCCGCCGCCGATCACGTGGTAGAGGAAGCAGCGGTTCTGCCGCAGTGACGGGTCGTGGGCGTGCGTGAAGGTGCCGATCAGCGCGTCGGTGAGGACCACGCCGCGGACCAGGTCGTCGGTGAACTCCCGCTCCACGGTCTCGCCGATCGGCCGCTCGAACAGCGCCTCCCAGGCAGCCGGGTCGTCGATCCGGCGCTCCAGTTCGGCCCGGGTCGGCAGCGGGCCGGTCAGTGTCGGGAAGACCCGTTCCGCGACGTGCCGGGTCATGCCGTAGAAGCGCTGCCACGCCTCGAAGTCCCGGTCCGAGCCGGTGAGCCGGACGAACTGTTCCCGGGTCCGGCCGGCGTCCCCGGAGTCCACCAGCAGCCCGCTCCCGCCCCGCGGGCTGTACGAGGAGATGCGCCGGCGCCGCACCGCGAACCGCAGCCCCAGGTCGTCCACGATCTTCCGGGGCAGCAGGCTCACCAGGTACGAGTACCGCGACAGCCGCGCGTCCACCCCGCCGAACGCCCGCGCCGACACCGCGGCCCCACCGGTCCGGTCCAGCCGCTCCAGCACCAGCACCCGCCGCCCGGCCCGCCCCAGATGCGCGGCGGCCACCAGC
Source organism: Streptomyces sp. ITFR-21 (assembly GCF_031844685.1). Classification (NCBI taxonomy): domain Bacteria; kingdom Bacillati; phylum Actinomycetota; class Actinomycetes; order Kitasatosporales; family Streptomycetaceae; genus Actinacidiphila; species Actinacidiphila sp. ITFR-21. Next base: position 1,542,263 of record NZ_CP134605.1, on the reverse strand, counting down.
CCGTTGTGCCCCCCGCCCACGATCACGACGTCATACCCCGCGTGCTGCGGCATTCCACCCATGCCCGCACTCTAAGCCTCCTGCCGCACCCCCGCCCCGGGCCTGCCCCCGCCGACAACGGTGCCCCTCCCGGGGCGGGGGCCGTCGCGCCGGGAGGCGGGTTTCCAGGGGGCGCGGGGAACCGCCCGGCCGCCCACGGCGGGGGCGCGGGTCGCCGCCGGCGCGAGGGCGCTGCTCCGTGCAGCACCCGGCACAGCAACACGATCGGGTAGTTCGTTTTCTCCGCATGGATCAACCGGTACGACGTGGTCACCGGTCGCTTTCCTTCACGAAGAAGGCCGTCGCTTTTCTCAGGATCCCGACCGTCTGCTGCTGTTCGCGGCCTCCCTGCGCAGCCGGCGCGGTTCCTCACGCTCCGCGCTGGCCAGCTCGTCCGGGGCGCCTCGGCCTGGTCGGCCTCGGCCCGGCGGTACCGGCCGCGCGGGGCCTCGGAGCTGATGCCGAGTTCCCGCGCGACGGCGGTGACCGTTCTGCCCGGGGAGTCGACGAGCGCGATGGCGTCCCGTTCGAACTCCCCGGTGCACCGCCTCGTGTACTCGCTTCCCACCCGGTGCCACTTCCTCTGGAACCTCAGGTCCCGGTCTCCGGGTGTCCACGATCAGGGGGAAGCTTCAGGCGCGCGGTTCCCCGCGCCCCCGGCCGGTCAGCCGTCGGCCGGCGAGGGCGCCCCGCCGAGAACGGGGCGCGCGGCACCGGACGGCATGGTCCGGGGGCCGCGGGGACCGGGCGGCCGAGGATCCGGCGGGACGGCCGGGCAGGTGGGGGAGGGACGGTCAGGTGGGTGGGCGGAGTTCCTGGGTGCAGCATTTGACGCTGCCGCCCGCCTTGTGAAGTTCGGACAGATCGACCGGGACCGGCTCGAAGCCGCGGGAGCGCAACGGCTCGTGGAGGCCCGTGGCGGCGCGCGGGAGGAGGACGTGGCGGGCGTCGCTGACCGCGTTGAGGCCGAGGGCGGCGGCGTCCTCGGCCGTGGCGAGGAGCGCGTCGGGGAAGAGCCGGGCGAGGACCGCGCGGCTGCCGGGGGAGAAGGCGCCGGGGTAGTACATGATCTCGTCGCGCGCGTCGTCCAGGACGGCCAGCGCGGTGTCCAGATGGTAGAAGCGCGGGTCGGTCAGCTCCAGACCGATCACCGGCCGCCCGAAGAACTCCTGCGCCTCGGCGTGGGCGAGCGGACTGCTGCGGAAGCCCCGCCCGGCCAGCAGCCAGGACGCGGTGACCGCGAAGTCCCCCTCCGCCTCGTTGACGTGCTCCGGCTCCCGCACCCCGGTGAAGCCGTGCGCCCGGAACCACGCCAGGTGCGCGGGCGCCTCCGCGGTCCGCTCGGGGTTGGCGAAGCGCGCGCCCAGCACCCGGCCGTCCACCACCGTCGCGCCGTTCGCCGCGAACACCATGTCCGGCAGCCCCGGCAGCGGCTCCAGCACCTCCACGGTGTGGCCGAGCGCCCGGTACCGGTCCCGCAGGTCCTCCCACTGGAACAGCGCGAGCGCCGCGTCCACCGGTTTGGTCGGGTCCATCCACGGATTGATCGAGTACGTCACGCGGAAGTGCGCCGGCGGGCACATCAGGTACCGGCGGGGTGTGGCGATGCGCAATGGGGGCTCCTCGGGGGTGTGAGTGCCTGGTTCGCACGGACCGTCCCCCGGCGGCGGTCGGCCCCGGGCAGGGACGTACCTGCATTCTCCGGCCGCCCCCGCTCCGCCGCCACAGGCCCGCACCCGCCCGGCGCGGCCCCCGGCCCCCCGGCGGGCCCCCGCGGCCTCACCGCTCCGGGAGGATCAGGGGGTGGCCCGTACGCGGATGCGGGAGGATCTCCACGGGGTGCCGGTAGACCGCCGTCAGCAGGTCCGCGGTGAGCACCGCCGCGGGCGGGCCGTCGGCGGCGACGCGGCCGGCCGACAGGACCGCGACGCGGTGGGCGTGCGCGGCGGCCAGACCCAGGTCGTGCAGCACGATCACCACCGCCCGGCCGAGTGCCGCCTGCGCCCGGCAGACCCGCAGCACGAGCTCCTGGTGGTGCAGGTCGAGCGCCGCGGTGGGCTCGTCGAGCAGCAGCAGCGGCGCCCGCTGCGCCAGCACCCTGGCCAGCGCGACCCGGGCCCGCTCACCCCCGGACAGCGCGGGGTAGGGCCGTACCGCGAAGCCGGTGACCTCGGTCGCCGCCATCGCCTCCGCCACCGCCGGATCGTCCTCGTCGGCCAGCGCCGTCCCCGCCCAGGGCGCCCGCCCCATCCGTACCACCTCCTCGGCGGTGAACGGGAACGCCAGCGGCGACGACTGCGGCAGCACCGCCCGGCGCAGCGCCAGCTGCCCCGGCGACCACGCGGCCGGCGGCGCCCCGCCGACGGTCAGCTCGCCGGACGCGGCGGGTACGTCCCCGGCCAGCGCCCCCAGCAGCGTCGACTTGCCCGCGCCGTTCGGCCCGACCAGGGCCAGCACCTCGCCGGCCCGAACGGTCAGTTCCACGCCGTCCAGCACCGGCCGCTCCCCGAGCCGTACCCGCAGGTCCCGGGCGTACGCCAGGACGTCGCCGGGCGCGGGCGCCGCGGGCGGGACGGGCCGGCCCCGGCGGGTCCCCGGCCGCCTCACGCCCAGCCCCCCTGCCGGCCGCGGGTCCGGCGCAGCAGCCAGAAGAAGAACGGGCTGCCGACCAGCGCGGTCAGTACGCCCAGCGGCAGCTCCGCGGGAGCGGCGAGGGTCCGGGCGGCCAGATCGGCCGCCACCAGCACCAGCGCTCCGCCGAGCGCGCTGCCCGGCACCAGGAACCGGTGCCCGGGGCCGGCCGCCATCCGCAGCAGGTGCGGCACGACCAGCCCGACGAAGGAGACGATGCCCGCGACCGCCACCGCGGCGGCCGTCAGCAACGCCACCACCAGGATCAGCGTGATCCGCATCCGCTCCACGTCCACCCCCAGGTGCCGGGCCTGCCGCTCACCGAGCGCCAGCAGGTCCAGCCGGCGGGAGAAGAAGGGCGCGATCAGCAGCCCGGCGACCGCGCACGGCAGCACGGCCAGCACCTTCGGCCAGGTCGCCTGCGCCAGCGAACCGAGCTGCCAGAAGGTGATCTGCGTCAGCTGCGCGTTGTCCGCGTAGAACACGAACAGCCCGATCGCGGCGCCCGCGAAGGCGTTCACCGCGATGCCGGTGAGCACCAGGGTGACCACTTCCGTACGGCCGCCGGACCGCGACAGCCCGTACACCACGAACACCGTCACCAGCCCGGCGCCGAACGCGCACACCGTCACCGTCCAGTTGCCCGCGAAGGACACGCCGAGCGTGATCGAACCGGCCGCCCCGACGGCCGCCCCGGACGAGATCCCGATCACCCCGGGCTCGGCCAGTGGATTGCCGAACACCCCCTGCATCAGCGCTCCCGCGCACCCCAGCGAGGCGCCCACCAGCAGCGCCAGGACGACCCGGGGCAGCCGTACGTCCCACAGCACGGACTCGGCCACCCGGTCCAGCGGGTGGCCCCCGACCCCGGCGCGGTGCGCGACGGAGGCGAGTACGTCGCCGGCCGGTATGTCGTACGCGCCGATCCCGGCGGAGGCGACGCCGAGCGCGACCAGCGCGAGGGCCAGAGCGGCGGTGAGTACGGCGGCGCGGCGCGGCCTGCCGCCGGCCGCGGGGGGCGCGGCGGCGCGCGGGTCCGGGCCGGCGCTCTTCGGCGGCCCGGACCGCCGGGCCGTCCCGGCGGCCTGGCGCACCGTGTCGCCGGCGGCGCGCGGACCGGTCCGCGGAACGCCGGGGCGCTCAGCGGCGGGCAGGCCGGCGGCGGTATGTCCCGCGGCCGGCTGGGCGGCGACGGTATGACCCGCGCCGGGACGGCCCCCGGCCGGTTGGGCGGCGTCCGGTCGGCTTGCGGTGGGTGCGTCTGTGGTGGACAAGGCCATGCCGGGGCGGGCCGCGGTGGGCAGGCCCGTGGCCGGTCGGCCTTGGGCGGGTGGATCGTGCTCGGGCCGGGGCGGTGTCGCCGGGGCGGCGTCCGGTCGGCCCGCGTCCGGTCGGGTTGCGGCGGGTACGCGTGCAGCGGACGGGGTCGTGGCGGGGTGGGCCGCCGTGGGCAGGTGCGGGGCCGGCCGGCCCTGGGTGGGTGGACCTTCCAGGCGCCGGGGCGGTGTCGGCTCGTCCGCGGTCGGTCGGTCCGCGCCCGCGGGGGCCTCCGGGTCGGGTGTCACGCGGCGCTCACCTCGCCTTCGGGTGGAAGCCGGCGGCGAGTTGGCGCAGCACCGCGTCCGTGCGCGGGCCGAAGTTGAGCAGCGTGCCGTCGTCGACGGCGACCACCCGGCGGTCGAGGCCGGCCGGGGTCTGGGCGACGCCCGGCACCTTCTCCAGCCCCGGGACGCCGCCGACGGACTCAAGTCCCTTGGTCATCACCAGGATCACATCGGGCGCCGCCTTGACCAGCGCCTCGCTGGTGATCGGGGTGAAGTCCTTGTCCAGGCCCGACGCCACCCCCGCGTCGACCCCGCCCGCCGCGTTGATCAGCGAGTCCGCGCCGGAGCCGCGCCCGCCGATCAGGTAGACGGAGGCGGTGCCGCGCAGGTAGAGGAAGGCGACCCGCGGTTTCCGCGTACCGGCCGGGACCGCCTGCCGTACGGCGTCGATCCGCTGCGCGGTCCGCTCCCGCAGCCGGTCGCCGGCCGGCCGCACGCCGAGCGCGGCGGCCACCGCGTCGATCCGCGGGCCGACTTCCTCCAACGAGGTGGCCGGCGGCAGGATCACCAGCGGTACGCCCGCCTGCCGGATCTGCTGGATCGCCTCGGCGGGGCCGGTGGTGGACTCGGCGAGCACGACGCTGGGGTGCAGCGAGAGCACGCCCTCCGCCGACACGTCGTGCGCCCGGGTGACGAGCGGCAGCCGCGCGGCCTGCGGGAAGGTCGCGGTGATGTCGCGGGCCACCACGTGCTCGCCGAGCCCGAGGGTGAAGACGATCTCGGAGAGGCCGCCGGTGAGCGGCACGATCCGGTCGTCGCTGGCCACCGTCACCCGCCGTCCGTCGGCGGAGTCGACGGTCGCCGGCAGCACGGGCGGCGCGGTCCCGGTGAGCGGCTCGATCGTGTCGACGGGCGCGGGCACGGCAGTCGGCGTGCCGTCGGCCCCGCCGCGGCCACCGCCGCCGCCACCGCACGCGGCGAGCAGGAGGACGAGAGCGGCGGCCGACAGCGCCCCCGCGGTGCGCCGTGTCCGGCAGGGCGCCCTGCCGGGCGCCCTGCCGGGCGCCCTGCCGGGCGCCGCGCCGCGCGTCCGGTCCCGAGCCCGGTCCTGGTCCCGGTCCCGCGGTCGCCGCGCGTCCCGCGCCGCGGCCGTCCGTCCCACCGGACTCCGCTGTGCTCGCTGGTCGTTCACTGCCCCACCCGCCCTGTCGTGCCCGTGAACCCCGCCGGGGGATTCGCCGGCGGAGGTTCCCGCCGCTGCTCAGATACCTTAGGTTAGCCTTACCTGACTGAGCCACCCTGGAGGGGTCCCATGTCGTTGTCCCGTCGCGCCCAGCGCGCCCGCCGTGCCCGTAGCCGGGTGGGCGCCGCCGTGGCCGCGGTGCTGACCGCGGTGGCGGGCCTCGCACTCCTGCCCGCCGGCGCCGCGCACGCCGCGGCCGGCCGGACCGTCGAAGGCGGCCGGCTGGACTGGGGGATCAAGGCGTCGTTCCAGAGCTATGTCACCGGGCCCATCGCGCGGGGGAGTTGGAGTCTGACCGGCAGCGCCGGCACGATCGGCAGCGACCAGTTCAGGTTCCCGTCCGCGCAGGGCGCGTACCAGCCGGGGAGCGGCGCGCTGACCGCCGCCTTCCAGGGCGGCGTGCACTTCGTCGGGCACCGGGAGGACGACGGGACGTACCAGCTCGACCTGACCGTCTCCCGGCCCACGATCCGGATCTCGGGACACACCGGCACCCTCTACGCCGACATGCGCGGCCGGGACAAGGACACCGGCAAGGTCACCACCGACTACCAAGTACCGCTGGCCGCGCTGTCGCTGGGCGGGCTGAGCACGGCCGGCGTGACCGGCCCCCGGCTCGTCCTCAGCGGTGTTCCCGCCACCCTCACCGCACAGGGCGCCCGCTCGTTCGCCGGGTACTACACCGCCGGGACCCGGCTGGACCCGGTCAGCGTGTCGGTGGACCTGCACGACCCGCCCGCGACGACCGGTACGCCCGCTCCGTCCAAGACCACACCCCCGTCCTCGTCGTCCTCGCCCTCCTCCCCGCCGACCCGGCACACCGCGCCCGGCACGGTCGTCGACGCGGCCGTCGACTGGGGGGTGCGCCGCACCTTCCGCGAGTACGTGACCGGTGACATCGCCAAGGGCCGCTGGGTGCTGGCGGACGGCGCCAGGGACGGCGGCACCCTCTTCCGGTTCGGCGCCGGCCGGGGCACGTACACCGCGGAAAAGCACACGCTGGACGCCCACTTCGGCGGCAGCGTGCGGTTCCTCGGTATGCGCGGGGCCGACGGGACGTACGGGCTCGACCTGACGATCCGCGCGGTCCGGGTCACCGTCGGCGGCGGCAAGGGCACGCTCTACGCCGACGGGCGGCCGCTGGCCACCTTCACCGCACCGGCCGTGCTCACCCCCGGCAACGGCCTGATCTCCATCGAAGGCGCGCCCACCGAGCTGACCGCCCAGGGCGCCGAGCTGTTCGACGGCCTCTACACGGCCGGTACGCCGATGGACCCGCTGAACCTCTCGGTGGCCCTGGACCGGAAGGCGGCGCTGCCCGCGCTGCCCGACATCGGTTCGGGCCCGACCGGCCCGGAGGACACCCCCGCGGCGCGGACCACGGCCCCGGCCGCGCCGTCCGCCCGCCCCACCGAACCGCCCCGGGCCGCCTCGGCCGGTTCCGGCACCCCGGCCGGGGCGCTGACCGCGGGCGCGATCGCCGTCCTCGCGGCGGCCGGCCTCATCACCGCCGCCGTCGTCGTACGGCGCAGGCGGCGTACCCCCACCGACTGACGTACGCCGTCACCCCCCCAACAACTCACTGTCCCGTACCACCTGTTGAGGAGAAGAGCTTTCATGGACACCCGTTTCGGATCCCGCGCGCTCGCCGCCGCCGTCGCTGTCGCCGCCACGGGCGGGGCCGTCGCCCTCGGTCTGCCCGCGCTCGCCGCCGCGGCCGACGCGCCGTCCTCCATACCGCTGACCGGCGGCACGTTCGACTGGGGCGTCAAGCAGTCCTTCCGCTCCTACGTCACCGGTCCGGCGGCCGGCACCATCACCGCCGCGGCCGGCGCGAGCACCAACGCGGACGGCACGTTCCGCTTCAGCGGCGGCGAGGGCACGTACGACACCAGCACGCACGCGGTGAGCGTCGCTTTCGCGGGCAGCGTGGAGTTCGCGTCCACACTGCACGGCTTCGACATCAAGCTGGCGGACCTCAAGGTCAGCACCAGCGGTACGGCCGGCACGCTCACCGCCGACGTCACGTCCGCCGGCAGCACCGCCGACGACGTGCCGTTCGCCGCGCTCGACCTGTCGGCGGTACGGCCGGGCAGCGGCGCGGGCGGGGCGATGACCTTCGACGGGATCCCGCTGACGCTGACCGCGCAGGGCGCGCAGGCGTTCAACGGCATGTACCAGGCGGGTACGGTGCTGGACCCGGCCGATCTGGCGGTGACGCCGGGCGCGGCCCCGACGACCCCGCCGACCACCGTGCCGCCGACGACCACCGGCCCGACGACCGGCACCCCGACGAGCACGCCGCCGACCGACCCGACCGCGTCGCCCACCTCCACGCCGACCGGGGAGCCGGCGACCACGGCGCCCACCGGCGAGCCGACCACACCGGCGTCCGGCGGACCCGCGGCCGTGGTGGACGGCAACCTCGACTGGGGCGTCAAGGAGTCCTTCCGCTCCTACGTCACCGGTCCGGTCGCCGCGGGCAAGGTCGAGTTGACGGGCGGCGCGGTCGGCAACGCGGCGGGCTACCGCTTCCCCAAGGGCACGGGTACGTGGGACGCCGACGGGAAGGTCCTCAACGCGTCCTTCTCCGGCGCGGTCCGCTTCCTGGGACACCTTCAGCAGGGCGCGTACGCGCTGGACCTGAAGCTCAGTGATCTGCGGGTGAGCACGAAGGGGGCGGGCGGCACGCTGACCGCCGACGTCAGCAGCAAGGACCTCGGCTCCGGCAAGGCCACGGAGTACGACGACATCGCGGTGGCCGAGCTGACGGGGGTCGCGCCGAAGGCGGCGGGCAAGGTCGTCACCGTCTCGGCGGCGAAGGCGGTGCTGACCGCCGACGGGGCGAAGGTGTTCAGCGGCTTCTACAAGGCCGGGGACGCGCTGGACCCGGTCACGGTCGCGGTCTCCCTCGCGTCCGACGCGGGGCTGCCGTCGGCGCCGGCGACGACTCCCGCGGGTTCGGCGACCGGTGGCGGCGCCGGCAGCGGCGGCAGCGCCGGAGCGGGCACGGTGGGTGGTACCGGTGACAGCGGCGGTGACGGCGCCGCCCTCGCGTCGACCGGCTCCGACACCCCCGTCACCCCCCTCCTCGCCGCCGCCGGCGCCCTCGTCCTCACCGGCGCCGCCGCCACCATCACCGCAACCCGCCGCCGCCGCACCAACCCCTGACCCCGGCACCCCGGCGGCTGCCCCACCCCGCAGGGGTGGGGCAGCCGCCGGGGCGCGCGCAGCGCGCGGTCCGACCCCGGCCGGACGGTTACGCACGGCGCACGAAGCCCCTCCCGCGCCCCGCCGGCTCGCCCGCCGGGGCTGCGGCGCACGGAAGGGGCCCCGGGGCCGGGTCAGGCGGTGAGGGGGAAGGCGGCGCCCAGGGCCGCGAACACGGACGTGTTCAAAGCGAAGGCGTTCCGGCATTCGTCGACCACCCGCTGCCGCTCCAACTCGTCCAGCGGAAGCGCGTCCAGCAGTTCGCGGTACTCCCGCTTGAAGGCCGCCGGGTTGGGGATCGCGTCGAAGACGTAGAAGCGGACGCCGTCGCCCTTGCGCTGGAAGCCCCAGGTCTTCTCGGCGATGCCGCGGATGACCTGGCCGCCGGAGAGGTCGCCGAGGTAGCGGGTGTAGTGGTGGGCGACGTAGCCCGCCGGCCAGGTGCGGGCCAGTTCGGCCACCCGCGCCGCGTACCGCTCGGTGGCCGGCAGCGCGACCGCACGGGACTGCCAGCCGGGGGCCAGCAGGTGGCCCAGGTCGCGTTCGAGCGCGTCGAGCCGGAAGAGCTCGGGGCGCACGAAGGGGCCCGCCACGGGATCACCGGCCAGCAGTCCGGCGCCGTCCTCCAGCGCGCGGTAGACGAACCAGAGCTGCTCGGTGTAGCGGGCGTACGCCTCCACGCCGAGCCGCCCGCCGAGCAGGTCGCTCATGAAGGTGGAGTTCTCCGCCTCGGTGTGCTGGTCGTGGCTCGCGGTACGGATGACCGTGGAGAAAGGCGGCGGCGTCAAGGTGACCTCCCGGGTCGCAGGGGTGGACCGGCCGGTGCCACCCGTTCGATCCTGGCAACTTAGGTATACCTAAGTCAATGGTTTCCGGGCACTTTCCCGACAACATGTCGGGAAGGTGTCACGGGAAGAGTTCCACCCCCGGCGGGTGTTCATTCCGGCCGGGAGAGAAGTTGACCCCGCCGCCCGCGTACCGTGTACCGCCTAGGACCGGGGGCCGGGCCGGGGACGGGCCGGGCGAGGGAAGGAGCTCGATGGCAGGCAAGAACAGGTTGTCCGGCTGGCTGCGCGGCCGTACGGACAGTGCGTCAGGTTCTGCCCACCGCTACGCCGAAGGCTCCGCCCGCCCCGCCAGGGAGTCCCGCGGCTCCCGCGCCCGTGACGCCCGCCAGGCACTGGCCACCGCGCACCGCGACGAGCTGATCACCGCCGCCGCCGCGGCCGGCCTCCCGGTCGCCCCCGCCGCGTACCCCGACGGCTACGGCTGTTCGTGCGACCGGATCGGCTGTCCCATCCCGGGACTGCATCCCGTCTCGCTGGCCTGGCAGACCCAGGCCAGCACCGAACCGGAGCGGGTCGGCCAGTGGCTGCGTACGCAGCCACTGGCCAATTTCATCACCGCCACCGGCATCAACCACGACGTGCTCGACGTCCCCGACGAGGCCGGCCGGCTCGCCCTGGAGCGGCTCACCGCCGACGCCGCCACCCTCGGCCCGGTCGCCTCGCAGGGCGACGACCGGCTGCTGTTCTTCACCGCCACCCGCATCGCCGTGGACGAGGACGAGTGGTGGCCCTGCGAGCTGGACTGCCACCCGGAGACCGCCGACGAGCACCCCGGCATCCGCTGGCACTGCCGCGGCAGCTACGTCCTGCTGCCCCCGGCCCGGCTGCCCTCGGGCGGAGTGCTGAGCTGGCTGGACGGCCACGGCCCCGACCTGCCGCTGCCCGACCCGCTGCCGGTGCTGGACATCCTCAGCGACGCGTGCGCGCAGTTCGGCTATGAGTCGGAGACCGAAACCGTCGCCTGGGGCCGCTGAGCGCCCGCCCGGCCCACACCCCGCCCGGCTCCCGCCCTCGCCCGGCCGCCACCTGAACGGCCCTCACCCGCCCGCGGCGCCCCGCCCGCGGCGCGCCGCCCGTCCGCCTCGCGCTCACTCGCCCCGCGCGGCGACCAGCCCCACGATCCGGCTGAGGAACACCACCTTGGCCGTACCGCCGCCCTTGGGCACCAGGACCAGCTGCTGGCCCACGTTGGACAGCGTCACCGAGGTGTGCGGGGTGCCGGTCATCAGCGCTGCGACGTCCGGGTCGACGGCCAGCGGGTGGTCGGCGCGGTACGTCGCCCGCGACTGGTGCCGGGTGCCGAAGAAGACCAGCGCGCCGCCGTCCCCCGTCCGCAGCGCCACCGGGTCGAAGTCGCCGCCCCGGGCCGGCTGGTCGGCGTACTGCGTCACCGAGTTCGCGGTCCGCGCGCGGCCGGCGCGGGCGGTGCGCAGCCGCGTGGTCTGCGCGCCGTCGGCGAAGAGCGAGCCGGCGCCCTGCTGGAGGTACGCGGTGTACGCGGTCGCCACCTGTCCCGGCTGCACCAGCAGACCGGTGCCGGCGGCCGGTACCGCGACGGCGTATCCGCGGGCGTCGGTGGCCAGGTCCGGTATCCGGCCGCCGGGCGGCACCGCCAGGAAGTCCGCCCGCCAGGGCCGGCCGGCCGCCGCCCGCCGGAACACCAGCAGCCAGCGCGCGCCGGTCCCCCGGTTCACCGCGGTGTCCGCCACGAAGAACTTCGGCCAGCCGACCTGGCGGGGGATCAGGTACCTGGTGTCGGAGAAGACCAGCGGGCGGTACGCGGGGTCGCCGTCCGGATGGTTGGCGCGCTTCGCCCGCAGGCCCGCCTCGTCGATCGCGCCCAGCGGCCCCGACTGGATCCCGGGGATCAGCGTCGGGTCGTACGCCTTGTCGGCCGCGTTGTCGACCGCGGCGAAGCGGGCCAGTACCCGGGCCGCCTCGGCCCGGCCGACCGACGGGATGTCCGCCCGCTCGCCGTGCACGGTCACGCAGCCGGCCAGCGGTACGGTCAGCGCGAGCACCGCTGCCCCCAGGCGCGGTCTGCGGCGGATCATGGCGCGGCGGATCATGGCGCGTCGGCCCCCCTTGAGTCCCGTCTTGAGCCACGGCGAAACGCCGTCACCCTATCGGGCGAATCCGATCAGGGCAGCGTCAGGACCTCGGCGCCGTCCGCGGTGACCACCAGGGTGTGCTCGAACTGGGCGGTCCGCCTGCGGTCCTTGGTGACGACCGTCCAGCCGTCCTCCCACACCTCGTACTCGTGGGTGCCCAGGGTCAGCATCGGCTCGATGGTGAAGGTCATGCCGGGCCGCATCACGGTGGTCGCCCGCGGGTCGTCGTAGTGCGGGATGATCAGCCCGGAGTGGAACGAGGTGTTGATGCCGTGCCCGGTGAAGTCCCGTACCACCCCGTAGCCGAAGCGCTTGGCGTATGACTCGATCACCCGGCCGATGACGTTGATCTGCCGCCCGGGGCGTACCGCCCTGATCGCCCGGTCCAGCGACTCCCGGGTGCGCTCCACCAGCAGCCGTGACTCCTCGGCCACGTCGCCGACGAGGTAGGTGGCGTTGCAGTCGCCGTGCACCCCGTGGATGTACGCGGTCACGTCCAGGTTGACGATGTCGCCGTCGCGCAGCACGGTCGAGTCCGGGATGCCGTGGCAGATCACCTCGTTCAGCGAGGTGCACAGCGACTTGGGGAACCCGCGGTAGCCCAGGTCCGACGGGTACGCCTGGTGGTCGACCATGAACTCGTGCGCGATCCGGTCCAGCTCGTCCGTGGTCACCCCGGGTGCGACGGCCTTCGCCGCCTCCTCCATCGCCTGGGCGGCGATCCGCGAGGCGATCCGCATCCGCGCCACGGTCTCCTCGTCCTGCACCTCCGGTCCCGTGTACGGCGCGGGGCCGGGCCTGCCCACGTACTCGGGGCGCGGAATCGAGGCGGGGACCGGCCGGGTGGGTGACAGCTTCCCGGGGACGAGCAGCGAGGGACCAGACATGCCGACGAGTGTATCGGCGCTCCTCGGGGCAGGCTGGCGGCAGGGACACCCGCCCGATCACCCCCGGAGGACGACCATGGCCCTGTTCAAGGCCCGCAAGCCGGCCGGCAAGCCGGGCGAGTGGTTCTACTGCCTCGAACACAAGACGGTGGAGGAGGGCCCGGACTGCCCGGCCAAGGACCGCTTCGGCCCGTACCCGACCCGCGCGGAGGCGCAGCGGGCGATGGACGCGGCGGCGGAGCGGAACCTGGAGTGGGACACCGACCCGCGCTGGCACGACAAGGACGACGAGGCCCCCGGCCGCCCGGCGCAGTAGCCGCCGTCGGTCGGCCGGCGGGGGCCGACCCGCCGGACGGCCGAGCCGGCGGGAGCGGGTACGGGCCTGGGCCCACCCGGACCCGCGGCGCCGGTCCGGGCCTGAACCGCCCCGGACCCGCTGGCGCCCGTCCGCGGCGGCGGGTGGCCGGTCAGCCGGCCCGCAGGCTGTTCCGTGGCTCCGGGCCCGGTTCCGCCTCCGGCCGCGTACCCGGCCCCCCGCCGGTCTCCGGGCCCGGCCCGGTGCCGGGCTTCTGGTCCTGCTCCGCGCCGGGCCGGACGGCGCCCGCCGCGCCGCGCCCGTCGTACCGCATCAGCGCCGGCAGCGCCGCCGCCAGCATGCCCACCGCGGCGACGCAGGCCAGGCCGCCGGACCAGACCGAGACCCGCGCCGAGCTGACCGCGGCGACCCCGCCGGAGCGGACCTGGCCCAGCTGCGGGCCGACCGAGTACGACAGCAGCTCGATCCCGGCCAGCCGGCCCCGCAACTCGTCCGGGATGGTCTGGTTCCACATCGTGGACCGCCCGATCCCGCTGACCATGTCGAACCCGCCGGCCGCCGCCAGGCACAGCAGCACCAGCCAGATCCCGCCCGCCCACCCGGCCAGCGCCATCGCGCCGCCCCAGCCGGCCGCCGCCAGCACCACCATCCGGCCGTGCCGGTGCACCCGCGCCGCCCAGCCGCTGGTCAGGCTGACCAGCAGGGAGCCCACCGACCCGGCGGCGTACATCAGGCCCAGCGACCAGGGCGCGTGCAGGTCGTCGGCGAGGAACGGGAAGATCGCCACCGGGTAGGCGAAGAACATCGCGGCCAGGTCGATCGCGTAGGTGCCCAGCAGCTCCTTGCGGCCCCAGGCGTAGCGCGCGCCCTCCGCGATGCCGCGCAGCGACGGCCGCTCGGCGTCGTGCGCGGCCGGGGAGCGGCGCAGCCCCAGGCCCAGGCAGACCGAGACCGCGAAGGTCACCGTGTCGGTGGCGTACGCCCAGCTCAGGCCGGCCCAGGCGATCACCAGGCCGGCGGCGGACGGCCCGGCGATGGCCCCCACCTGCCAGCGCAGCGCGTTCAGCGAGGCCGCCGCGGCGAGCTGTCCGCGGGGCACGATCCGCTGCACGATCGCGTCCAGCGCCGGCCGCTGGAGCCCGGTCAGCGCGCTGGACAGCGCGGCCGTCACGTACAGCAGCCACAGCAGGGGATGCGGCAGCAGCGTGTTGGCCAGCAGGGCGGCGGCCAGCAGGCCCTGCGCCGCCTCGGTGACGTTGATCAGCAGCTTGCGGTCCATCGCGTCGGCGAGCGCGCCGCCGTACAGCCCGAAGACGACCAGCGGCACCAGCTGCACCGCGCCGATCGCGCCCACCGCCGCCGCCGACCCGGTGAGGTCCTTGACCTGGACCGGGAGGGCCACGATGGTCAGATAGCTGCCGAAGGTGGTGATCACCCCGGCCAGCCACATCAGCCGGAAGTCGCGGGAGGTCCGCCACGGTGCCAGGTCGGGCAGCAGGCCCCGCAGGCGGGACGGCGGGGGAGCGGGCGCGTCGTCGGTCACGTGGCCGCATGCTTCCCTCCCGGCGCCGGACCCGGCAAGGCGTTTTCCGCGGCCGGCCCGCCGGGGCTGTTCCCCGGCGGCCGGTACGACCTGGCAGGATCGCCCGTATGACGAGTGCGACGAACGCTGACGACAACGCTTCTGACGGCAAGCCGGCCCCCGCCAAGGCCCCCGCGAAGGACCCCTGGGAGCTGCCCGACGTGTCGGGCCTCGTGGTGGGCGTGCTCGGCGGCACCGGCGACCAGGGCCGCGGTCTGGCCTACCGGCTGGCCAGAGCCGGCCAGCAGGTGGTCATCGGCTCCCGGGCCGCGGAACGCGCGCAGAAGGCCGCCGCCGAGCTCGGCCACGGCGTCCAGGGCGCCGACAACGCCGAGTGCGCGCGCCGCAGCGACATCGTGATCGTCGCGGTGCCCTGGGACGGGCACGCCGAGATCCTGGAGTCGCTGCGCGCGGAGCTGACCGGGAAGCTGGTGGTCGACTGCGTGAACCCGCTCGGCTTCGACAAGCAGGGCGCCTACCCGCTCACCGTCGAGGAGGGCAGCGCCGCCCAGCAGGCCGCGGCCCTGCTGCCGGAGTCCCGGGTGACCGCCGCCTTCCACCACCTGTCGGCGGTGCTGCTGCAGAACCCGGACGTGGACGAGATCGACACCGACGTCATGGTGCTCGGCGAGTCCCGCGCGGACACCGACATCGTGCAGGCGCTGGCCGCCCGTATCCCCGGCATGCGCGGGATCTTCGCCGGGCGGCTGCGCAACGCCCACCAGGTGGAGTCGCTGGTGGCCAACCTGATCTCGGTCAACCGCCGGTACAAGGCACACGCCGGGCTGCGGGTCACGGACGTCTGAGACCGGGGCCGGCGGCGCGGGCGCGGGCGGCTGTCCCGGGCGTCCGGCGGACCGGCACGCGCGGCTGCCGCACGCGGGCGGCGGACCCGCGGGCCGGGCCCGGCGGGCGGCGGACCCGCGCGGGGCATGGGGGACAATGGCCGGACGACCACGACACGCCGTACGCGTCCGGACAGGAGTTACCCCGCCCATGCCCCGCCTCTCCGTCTACGCCCTCGTCATCTGCCTGCTGGCGGTCGCCGCCGCGGTGGTGTCCTTCGTCAACGGCAGCCTGCTGGGCATCGTCTGGGTGCTGCTCGCCGGGCTCACCAGCAACATGTGGTGGTACTACCGGCGCAAGGCGAAGGCGGAGGCGGCGGCCGCCGTGCGGGCGCGCTGAGCGGCGGGACCCGGGCCCGGCGGCCGGGAGAGGCCGACCGGGAGACGGACCGGCAGCGTAGCGCGCGCGGCGGGGGCGGACCGGTAGCCGCGACGGGCCGCCTGGACGGGGCCGTACGGCCGGGGCGCGCCGGCGGGCGCTGTCGGAAGCGGTCGGCGCTGCCGCAATCGGAAGCGGTCAGCGCTGCCAGAACCGGAACAGGAAGTCGCCGTTGGCCACCGAGTACCGGTCCACGCCGAACCAGCCGACGATCGTGTAGATCAGCTCGAAGAACCTCGTGTTCACCGAGTGGATGTACAGCACCCCGAACACCGCCAGCAGCCCGAACGGCGCGAACGGCGCCACCTGCCGCTTGACCTCGTACGACAGCCACGGCTCGATCACCCCGTAGCCGTCCAGGCCCGGGACCGGCAGGAAGTTCAGCAGCGCCGCGGTCACCTGGAGCATGGCCAGGAACGCCAGCGCGTACTGGAACTCCAGCGGCCAGCCGCCGGCCGTGCCCAGGGCGAACGGCAGCATCAGCAGGACCGCGAAGAGCGCGTTGACCAGCGGCCCCGCCGCCGAGACCAGGCTGTGCCGGATCCGGCCGCGAATCCGGCCGCGCTCGATGAAGACCGCGCCGCCGGGCAGGCCGATGCCGCCCATCAGCAGGAACAGCACCGGCAGCACGATCGACAGCAGGGCGTGCGTGTACTTCAGCGGGTTCAGGGTCAGATAGCCCTTCTCCGTGATGGAGGTGTCGCCGCTGTGCAGGGCGGTGCGGGCGTGCGCGTACTCGTGCAGGCACAGCGAGACGACCCAGCCGGAGACCACGAACAGGAACACCGCGAAGCCACGGTCGGAGGCGAACCCGGACCATACGGCCCAGCCGGAGACCACCATCACCGCGGCGATACCGAGGAAGACCGGGCTGACACGGCGATCGCCGCCGCTGTGCGTACGGCGCATCTGGATGACGCTCATGGAAAGGGGCTCCTGCTGGGGCATCGGGTGGGCGGCGGGGCGGGCGACTGGCGGCCCGATCATGCCATCCACGGTTCGGGCGGCACGGGCAGTGCCTGGAAAACGCACCGTGAGCGGCCGGGGTTCCGCCGCCGGCCGGCCGGCGCGGCGTCCGGGGGCGCACGTCCTCCGGCGGCCGGGCGAACGGCCGGTGGCGGCCCGGCGCGGCGCCGGGTGTGCACCACCGCGCGGCGTACTCCGTAAGAATGGGGCCGTGCGCTATGCGATCCTCGGCACCACCCAGGCCTTCCGCGACGACGGTACGCCCGCCATGCTCGCGGGCGGGCGGCTGCGGGCGCTGCTGACGGCGCTCGCGCTGCGCCCCGGCCGGGTGGTCGGCGCGGACACGCTGATCGCCGAGGTGTGGGACGGCGACCCGCCGGCCGGCGGGACCGGCGCGCTGCAGGCGCTGGTCGCCCGGCTGCGGCGGGCCGTCGGGCACGCGGCGGTCGGCTCGGTGGCGGGCGGCTACCGGCTGGAGGCCACCAAGGACCAGGTCGACCTGTACCGCTTCGAGCGGCTCGCCGAGGAGGGCGCCAGGGCGCTGGGCGACGGCGACCCGGTCAAGGCGGTGGGGCTGCTCGGCGACGCGCTCGCGCTGTGGCGCGGGCCCGCGCTGGCCGACCTGCCGGACCGCGGTCCGGCCGCCGTCCGCACCGAGGCGCTCCGGCTCGACGTGCAGCGGCACCGGCTCGCCGCGGAACTCGCCCTCGGCCGGGCCGGCCGGATCCTGCCCGAGCTGGCCGGGCTCGCCGCCGCCCACCCGCTCGACGAACCCCTCCAGGCCCTGCACATCCGCGCGCTGCGGGCCGTGGGCCGCATCGCCGACGCGCTCGCCGGGTACGAGGCGGTCCGCCGCGAGCTGGCCGACCGGCTCGGCGCCGACCCCAGCGCGGAGCTGCGCGCGCTGCACGCCGAACTGCTCAACCCGGCGCCGCTGCCGGCGCCCGCGGCGGTCGGCGCGGTCGGCGCGGGCGCCGAGCCACCGGCCGGCCCGGACGGGACCCGGCCCGCGGCCGGCCGCCCCGCCGGCAACGCCCGCGCCCGGCTGACCAGTTTCGTCGGCCGGGAGAGCGATCTCGCCGCGGTGGAGGGGGACCTGGGACGGGCCCGGCTGGTGACGATCACCGGCCCCGGTGGCACCGGCAAGACCCGGCTGTCGCAGGAGGCGGGCGACCGGATCGCCGGGCGGTGGGCGGACGGGGTCTGGTACGCGGAGCTGGCCCCGGTCAGTGACCCGCGGACGCTGCCGGAGGCGGTGATCAGCTCGCTCGGCCTGCGCGACACGCTGCTGCACGCCGGCAGCGCCGCGGAGGCCGCGATAGCCGTCGACACCAAGCCCAAGGACCCGGCGCGGCAGCTCACCGACTACTGCGCGGGCCGCAACCTGCTGCTGGTGCTGGACAACTGCGAGCACGTCATCGACGCGGCGGCGAACCTCACCGAACTGCTGCTGGCCAACTGTCCGGGCGTCACCGTCCTCGCCACCAGCCGGGAACCGCTGGGCGTACCGGGGGAGTTGGTACGGCCGCTGGACCCGCTGCCGGATCCGCCCGCGCTGCGGCTGCTGGCCGACCGGGGGGCCGCCGCCCGGCCCGGCTTCTCCGTCGACGACGACCCGGCGGCCTGCGCGGAGCTGTGCCGCCGGCTGGACGGGCTGCCGCTGGCCATCGAGCTGGCCGCCGCCCGGCTGCGCGGCATGTCGCCGCGCCAGCTCGCCGACCGCCTGGACGACCGCTTCCGGCTGCTCACCGGCGGCAGCCGTACGCTGCTGCCCCGCCAGCAGACCCTGCGCGCCGTCGTGGACTGGTCCTGGGACCTGCTGGACCCGGCCGAACGCGTCCTGCTGCGCCGCCTGGCGGTCTTCCGCGGCGGCTGGACCCTGGAGGCCGCCGAGGCGATCTGCGCGGACCCGGACGGCCGGGCGGACCCCGCGCGGCCCGCCGCGAGGCCGCGCCACGCGCCCGCCGCCGGCGCTCCCGGCGGCGCTCCCGGCGGCGCCCCCGGCCGGACACCGGGCCGCCCGCCCGGCGGCATCCCCGGCGGCATCCGCGGCGGCATCCCCATCGGCACGCCGGGCCCGACACCGGGCCGCCCGCTCGGCGACGCCCCCGGCCGCCCGCCCGTCCCCGCCGTCCCCGCCGCCGAGCGGATCGACGCCGCCGACGCCGCCGCGCTGCTCGCCTCCCTGGTGGACAAGTCCCTCGTCCTGGCCGACCTCGCCGCCGACGGCTCCCGGTACCGGATGCTGGAGACCATCCACGAGTACGCCGCCGAGCGGCTGGACGGGGCCGGGGAGCGGGCCGCGGTCGAGCGGCGGCACATCGCGTACTTCCGCGAGTTCGCCCGCACCGCCGACCCGTTGCTGCGCGGGTCGGCCCAACTGCACTGGTTCGAGCGGCTGGAGGTCGAGCACGAGAACCTGCGGGCCGCCCTGCGGCGGGCGGTGGCCGCCGGGGACGAGCAGGAGGCCCTGCTGCTGGTGCTGGGCTGCAACTGGTTCTGGGAGGTCCGCAACTACGCCTCGGAGCGCCGCTACTGGCCCGCCGCGGTGACCGCGATGGGCCCCGACCCGTTCGCCGCCCCGCCGGGCCTGGAGCCGCTGGAGCGCGGCCCGCTGGACGACCCGCCGCCGCTGGCGGGTGAACGCCTGCTGGAGGCCCGCCGCCACGTCCGGATCATCGACATGTCCTCGCACGAGGGCGACGTCGAGTGGTGGACGGTACCCGAGCTGAGCCGGATCGGTACCGCCCTGATCGACACCTACCCGCCGCACCTGCCGCAGTCCGCCCGCTTCCCCGGTATCCTGCGCCCCTACGGCGCCTTCTTCTCCGGCGACTTCGGGCGGTTGCGGGACCTGATGGACGAGACCGTCGACGCCTGCCGCCGGCACGGCAGGACCTGGGAGCTGGCGTTCATCCTGCAACTGCGGGCCAAGGTCAACAACGACATCATCGACCAGCTGGACGCCGCGGTCGCGGACATCGGCGAGAGCCGGCGGCTGTTCGAGCGGCTGGGCGACGAGTGGGGGATGGCCGAGACGCTCTCCGCGGAGGCCGAAACCGCCAACAACGCCGGCGACTGGCGGCGGGCGGTCGAGTGCTGCCGGCGGGGCATCGAGCTGGCCCGCCGGATCGGTTCCCACCAGCATGTTCCGGTGCTCATCGTCCGGATGGGCGACGCCCTGTTCAACGAGGGCCAGGAGGAGGAGGGCGAACGGCTCCTGCGCGAGGGCATCGAGGACGCCGAGCGGTTCGGCGCGAGCAGCGACGGCGCCGCCTTCTTCGGCAGGATCCTGCTGGCCGGCGCGCTCAGCCGGCGCGCTGACGTCGCCGAGGCGCTGGAGCTGATCGAGGAGTCGCTGCGCAACAACGAGACCGGCGGCAACGGCGTGCCCGGCTTCGTCAGCGGCATGCTCCGCGGCATCAAGGGGTCGCTGCTCGGCAAGGCCGGACAGCCGGAGGAGGGCATGCGGCTGCTCACCGGGGGAATCGAGGAGCTGGCCGAGCACCCGCTGGCCAACGTGATCACCCCACGGCTGGCCATGCTGCTCAGCCCGGCCGCCGCCCACATGCTGCGCACCCTCGCCGGGTCCGGGTCCGAGGGCGGCGAGCGCGGCCTGCGCAGGCTGCGCCGGGCGGCCCTGCTGATCGGCGCCCACGACCGGCTGCGGCCCTCGGCCATCGCGCCCGCCGAGCTGCGCGAACTGGAGAGCGAGAAGGTGCAGTTGCGCGCCGCGATGGGCGACCCGGCCTACGAAGCCGCGTACGCCGAGGGCGGCGGCCTCCCGGTGGCGGAGGCCGTCGCCCTGATGCGCGACGTGGAGTGACCGGACTCCCCTTGCGGTCCGGCCCGTCCGGGGCCGTCCGGAGCCCGTCCGGCCGGCGTCAGGTCTTCTTCCGGAACCGGGCCACCGCCAGCGGCGCCGTCACCACCGTGATGCCGACCGCCCAGGCCAGCGTCATCCACACCGAGTGCGCCACCGGTCCGCCGTTGACCAGTGCCCGGGCGGCGTCGGCGAGGTTGGACAGCGGGTTGACCTTGGTGAAGTTCTCCAGCCAGCCCGGCATCGTGGTCGGTTTGGCGAAGATCGAGCTGCCGAACTGCAACGGCATCAGCACGAGCATGGCCACTCCCTGCACCGCCTGGGGCGACTTCATGGTCAGCCCCAGCAGGATGAAGATCCACATCAGTGAGGCGCCGAACACCGTCGACAGCGCGACCGCCGCCAGCAGGTGCGGTACGTCCGTCTCGATGGTCAGCCCGAGCGCGAAGCCCATGCCGAGCAAAATCGCGGTGGCGATCAGCATCCGGCCGACCTCGACCACGATCTTGGCTATCAGGACCGAGGACCGGGCGATCGGCATCGTCCGGAACCGGTCCATGACCCCCTTCTTGAAGTCGTCGTTGATTCCGGTGCCGACCGCCTGCGCGATGCTCATGCCCATCATCGCCATCAGGCCGGGCACCACGTAGTTCACGTACGCGTGCTGGTGGCCCTTGCCGGAGACCGCGCCGCCGAAGACGTACACGAACAGCAGGGTGAAGATCACCGGCATCAGGAGGGCGTCGAACATCGACTCCGGGTCCTGCTTGATCTGGAGCATGTTGCGGCGCGCGAGGGCGCCGATGTGCCGCAGGTTGGCCCGCAGGCCGATCCTGCCCTCGCCGGCCACCGCGATCCGCTGGCCGGTCGCGGTGACCTGAGCCGTAGCCGCGCTCATACCGCGACCTCCACTTCTTCGTCCTTGGCCGGGCCCTGGCCCGCGGCGCCGCCCGGGTCGCCGGGCCGGTCCCGGTCCTGGCCGGGGCCCCCGGTCCCGGGGGCGTCCGCACCCTCGCCGAGGTTCGTCTTCTGGCCGGTTATCGCCAGGAACACCTCGTCCAGACTGGGCAGATGGGTGCCGATGCCGGCGATGCCGAAGCCCTGCGCGCCCAGCAGGGCGACCACGGCGGTCAGCTGCTCGTCGCTGAGGATCGGCACGTTCACCACGCCGTCGGCCGGGTCGGGGTGCACGCCGGCCACCCCGTCGAGCCCGGCGGCGCCGATCGCGGCGGCCATCGCGGCCAGCCGGCCCGGATCGGACGGCCGGATCCGCAGGGTGCGCCCGCCGACCTTCGCCTTCAGGTCCGCCACCCGGCCGCCCGCGATCACCTTGCCGCGGTCGATCACCGTCAGTTCGTCGGCGAGCTGCTCGGCCTCCTCCATGTACTGGGTGGTGAGCAGGACGGTCGCGCCCTCGGCGACCATCCGCCGCACCTCCTCCCACACCTCGTTGCGGGTACGGGGGTCCAGGCCGGTGGTCGGCTCGTCCAGGTAGAGCACCGCGGGCCGGCCGATCATGCTCGCCGCCAGGTCCAGCCGGCGGCGCATCCCGCCGGAGTACTGCATCGCCGGGCGCCTGGCGGCCTCGGCCAGCGAGAACCGCTCCAGCAGCTCGTCCGCGCGGGCCCGCGCCGCGCCGCGGGACAGGTCCAGCAGCCGGCCGATCATGTAGAGGTTCTCCCGGCCGGACAGCTTCTCGTCCACCGAGGCGTACTGCCCGGTCAGGCCGATCACCCGGCGCAGCTGCCGGGGCTGCTTGAGCACGTCGTAGCCGGCCACCCGGGCGGTGCCCGCGTCCGGCCGGACCAGCGTGGACAGGACCCGAACCAGCGTGGTCTTGCCGGCCCCGTTCGGGCCGAGCACACCGAGCACGGTGCCCTGGCGTACCTCCAGATCCACCCCGTCGAGGGCCTTGGTCTCGCCGTAGTGCTTGACCAGACCGCGCACCTCGACGGCGGCGGTCCCACCGTTGTCTGTCAGTCGCGTCGTCATGGCCCCCACGATGCCGGTCCCCGCTGACAGCGCGCCGACATCCCGCCGACAGCGGACCGGGCGGCCCCTGTCGGCACGTTGTCGGCGCGGTGTCAGCCGGCGGACTGCCGGGGCCGGTCGGCGGGCGGCTGCTCGCCGTTCGGCACCGACACCAGCAGCTTCCCGTCGGAGGTCCGCACGTCGAAGCGGCTGATCTGCGCCACCCGCAGCCCGGCCGCGCCGTGCACGGTGAGCGGCCTGGGATGGGCGCCGGTGCCGTAGCCGCCGTGCGGGACGGACCAGGTGGCGACCGTCTGGTTGCTGCCGTCCCGGCCGACCGCGATCAGGCTGCAGATGAACGGGCCGTACACGCCCTTCAGCCGCAGGTCGACCGCGGTGCCCCACTTCTTGTCGGTGATCCCGACGACCGCGGACGCGCCGGTGACCGGGTTGCTTGCCGAGCGCTGGTCGGGGGCGAAGGTCGCGGTCGCGACGGGGGCGCCGCGGCCGCCGCCGCTGCCGGTGGCCAGCACCGCGACCGTCGGACCGCCGACCACCAGCACCGCGGCGACGGCCACCGCCACCAGCCGGCGGCGCCCGGCCCGCCGGCGCTCCTCGGCGACCTGCCGCAGCAGCTTCTCCAGCAGCGCGTCGCCGGGCGGGTCCCCGTAGCCGGCGGCGGCGCCGCCGTCCCCGCGCAGCTCGTCGAGCACCGGGACCACGCCCGTCAGCTCGTCCAGTCGGGCACCGCACTCGTCGCACCCGGCGAGGTGCTCCTCGAAGGCGGTCATCTCCGCGTCGTCCAGCGCCCCGAGCAGATAGGCGCCCACATCGACATGCGGGTTCACGAAGTGGTCACCCCTCTCTCCTCCAGCGCGTTCCGCAGTGCGCGCAGTGCGTAGAAAACCCGGGACCGTACGGTGCCGGCGGGCAGCCCGAGTTCCTCGGCCGCCTCGTTGACGGTACGGCCGCGGAAGTAGGTCTCGACGAGCGCTTCCCGGTGCGCGGCCGACAGGTCCTGCAGGGCGTCGGAGATGGTCATCAGCCGCAGCGACCGCTCCAGCTCGTCCCGGGCCGGAAGCAGCTCCAGGGCGTCGGGGGAGGTCTCCTGGGGGCGTGCCTGGCGGCTGCGGTACCCGTCGATCACCAGCCGCCGGGCCACCGTCACCAGCCAGGGCCGCAGACTGCGGGCCGCCGGGTCGAACGTGGCGGCGTTCTTCCAGGCCCGCAGCAGCGTCTCCTGGACGATGTCCTCGGCGAGGAAACGGTCGCCCGCGACGAGCCGGAGCACGTACGCGAACAGAGCACTCGCATGTTCGCGGTACAGCGCCCGCATCATGTCTTCCTCCGGCACCGCGTCCTGCGGTTCCGGCGGTCCGGGGGGTCCGTCCACGGCGGCATCCTGCCCTACCGGGGGCCGCCGGTCGAGTTCGCCTGTAGCGGTCCCGGACATCAGCGGCCGTACGCCCCGCTGTACGCCCCGCCGCCGGGCCCGCCGCCGGGGGCGCTGCCGGGGGCGGACGTCGAGGTCGTGGGGGGTGTGGCCGCCGGGGCCGGAGCGGAGGCGGGGGCGGGGACCGGGGCACGGGTCGGGGCGGCGGGCACGGCGCCGGCGGCCGGCCGGCCGCGAGGGGAAAGGGGCATGAGGACTTCCCGGTGGGTGCGAGGTCCGCCGCCGCGGCGGCGCTCACCGGGACATACGCGCCCAATCGGCGGTTGTCTCAAAACCTCGGGGCACAGGTCGGGAAAACCGGCGATTCGGCGCAGAGCGGTGCCCGGGCCCCAGGGGGGAGGGACCCGGGCACCTCGGGAGGGGGCCGGCCGGTGGGGCCGCGGCTCAGCCGGCCCCGCGGCTCAGTGGAAGGTGTGCTCCTCGGCCGGGAAGGTGCCGCCGACGACGTCGCCGGCGAACGCCCGTGCCGCGTCGCCCAGGGTCCGCCGCAGGTCCGCGTACTGCTTGGTGAAGCGCGGCACCCGGCCCTCGGTCAGGCCGACCATGTCGGTCCACACCAGGACCTGCGCGTCGGTGCCGGGCCCCGCGCCGATGCCGATCACCGGGATCTGCAAGGAGCGGGTGATCTCCGCGGCCACCTCGGCCGGCACCAGCTCCAGGACCAGCGCGAAGGCGCCCGCGGCCTGCGCCGCCTTGGCGTCGCGGATCAGCCGGTCGGCCGCCTCGTCGCCGCGGCCCTGCACCCGGTAGCCGAGGGTGTTGAAGGACTGCGGCGTCAGGCCCATGTGGGCCATCACCGGGATGCCCGCCTCGACCAGGATCTCGGTCTGCGGCAGCGACCGCTCGCCGCCCTCCAGTTTGACCGCGCCGACGCCGGCCTCCTTGACCAGCCGGGTGGCGCTGCGCAGCGCCTGCACCGGGCCCTCCTGGTACGAGCCGAACGTCAGGTCGGCGACGACGAGCGCCCGGTGGGTGCCGCGGACGACCGCCGCGGACAGCATCGTCATGTGGTCCATGGTGACCGGCACGGTCGACTCGTACCCCAGGTGCGCGTTGCCCATCGAGTCGCCGACCAGCAGGACCGGGATGCCGGCCGCGTCGAAGACGGAGGCGGTCATCGCGTCGTAGGCGGTGAGCATGGGCCACTTCTCGCCGCGCTCCTTGGCGCCGGCGAGGTCGCGCACGGTGATCCGGCGGGTGCCGGTGCCTCCGTACAGCGCCTTGGGGTGGTCGGTCCGCGGATTGTCGGCGGGCGAGTGGCCAGCCGGAAGTTGCGTCATGGCGACGGCTCCTTCATGTCATCTCGAGGCACCCTCACGGCGTCCCCGGATCCCTTCCATGCTGACACGCCCGGCCCGCCCCGGAAAGGGCCCGCCGGGTTTTGCCTGGTTTTTACGATACGAGACGGGACCGTATCGTAAATCGCCCCTACGCTGGACACCATGGCCGAACTGACGACTACCACCGTGCCGGAGGCGGTCCACCGCCGCCGCTGGGCGATCCTGACCGTGCTGTTGCTCAGCCTCCTCGTCGTGGTGCTGGACAACTCCATCCTCAACGTGGCGATGAAGACCATCGCCCAACCGTCGCCGACCGGGCTCGGGGCCTCCCAGAGCCAGTTGGAATGGTCGATCAACTCCTACACCCTGGTCTTCGCCGGGCTGCTGTTCACCGCCGGGCTGCTCGGCGACCGGCTGGGCCGCAAGAAGGTGCTGCTCTTCGGCATGCTGGTGTTCGGGGCCGGCTCCGCGGCCTCCGCGATGTCCGGGTCGGCCGGCGAACTGATCGCCTTCCGCGGGGTGATGGGCTTCGGCGGCGCGTTCATCATGCCCGCCACCCTGGCGATCATCATGAACGTCTTCGAGCGGGAGGAGCAGCCGCGGGCCATCGGCATCTGGTCCGGGGTGGTGGGCCTGGCCATCGCGGTCGGCCCGATCACCGGCGGCCTGCTGCTCCAGCACTTCTGGTGGGGCTCGGTCTTCCTGGTCAACGTGCCCATCGTGGTGATCGGCCTGATCGCGATGTTCCTGCTGGTGCCCGACTCCAGGGACCCCCGCCCCGGCCGGCTCGACCCGGTGGGCGTGCTGCTGTCCATCGCCGGCCTGGTGCTGCTGATCTACGGCATCATCAAGGGCGGCCAGTACGGCGACTTCACCCGCCCCGAGGTGTGGGCGACCTCGGTGGCCGGCGTGGCGGTGCTCGCCGGCTTCGTCTGGTACGAGTCGCGCGCCGAGCACCCGGCGCTCGACGTCCGGTACTTCACGAAGCGGCAGTTCTCCGCCTCGGTCGCCGCCATAGGGCTGGTGTTCTTCTCGCTGATGGGCGTCACCTTCTTCGTCGTCTTCTACACCCAGTCGGTGCGCGGCTACAGCGCCCTGCAGTCCGGTCTGCTGCTGCTCCCGCTGGCCGCCGCCCAGATGGTCTTCGCACCGCGCGCCCGGCTCCTGGTCGACCGGATAGGCGCCCGCGCGGTCTGCGCCGGCGGCATGGCCCTGACCGGGATCTCCTTCCTCGGCTTCCTGCTGCTCGGCAGGTCCACCCCGATCTGGGTGCTGGAGGTGCTGTTCTTCCTGATGGGCACCGCCATGGCCCACGTCATGCCGCCCGCCACCGTGATGATCATGTCCTCGCTGCCGCGCGAGAAGGCCGGCTCCGGCTCCGCGGTCAACAACACCTTCCGCCAGGTCGGCGGCGCGCTCGGGGTGGCCGTCCTCGGCTCGCTGATGTCGACGGTGTACCGCGACGGCGTGCAGGACCACCTCGGTTCGCTGCCGCCGTCGGCCCGCGCCTCGGCCGCGGAGTCCATCGAGGCCACCCTCGGCTTCGCCGACCGGCTCGGTGCCAGGGGCCAGGTGCTCGTCCAGCCCGCCGACGACGCCTTCCTGCACGCGATGCACATCACCGCCGCCGCCTCCGCCGGGGTCGCGCTCTTCGGCGCGGTCATCGCCGCGGTGTTCCTGCCCGCCACGTCCGTTCGCCCCGCCGACGCGCCCGGCGGCTCACCGGAACGGGAGTTGGCGGAGGTGGAGCAGTGAGTGCGGCCGGTCCGGCCGACGGCCCCCCGGAGCCGACCGCCGCGCGGCGCGGGCGCCCGCGCAACGCGGCGGTCGACCACACGGTCATCGAGACCGTGCTGCGGCTGATCGCCGAGGGCGCCACCCTCGGCGAGCTGTCCATGGAGGGCATCGCCCGCGAGGCCGGCGTCGGCAAGGCGAGCGTCTACCGCCGCTGGCCGGGCAAGGACGCCCTGCTGCTCGACGTGCTCGCCACCGTGGACGGCCCGCCGCCCCGGCTGGAGAGCAGCGGAGTGCTGCGGGACGACCTGATCACGGCTCTTGAGTTCCTGCGGCGGCGCAGCCTCGCCAAGCGCGAGTCGGCGCTGCTGCGCACGATGGTGACCCAGGCACAGGGCAACCCGGAGCTGTGGCGGCGCTACCACGACACCGTGGTGGGCGCCCGCCGCCGGATGCTGATCGACCTGCTGGAGTGGGGCATCGCCATCGGCGAGATCCGCCCCGAACTGGGCGCCGACCTGGACCTGCTGGCCGACATGGTGGTCGGCCCGGTGCTGGCCAGGGCCACCCTGCGCCCGGAGGCGCCGCTGAATCCCGACCTCGCCGAGCGAATCGTCGACACCCTGTTGGAGGGGATGCGCCCGCGCGGGACCAGGTGACCACGCCCACCCGGCGCTCGGTGGCCGCCGGTTGCCCCGATATGCGCGGAAGGTGTCACGGCGGGCCCGTAACACGCCACGCCACGGAACCCACAGGACCCCGCAGCCCGTCGCTTCACATACCGATCCCCTAAGGTCGGCAGAGCACCCGGCAAGGCAGTGAGGATCCTCATGACCCAGGCGCAGAGCGGCACGGACGTGAACCAGGACGGCGACAGCACGCCGCACCCGACCGCCTCCGGGCCGCGCGCGCGGCCCGCCGCCCGGTTCGTCCGCTGGTGGCAGCCGGCCGGCACGTGGCGGCGCGGCATCCTCACCGCCCTGGTCGCCGTGGCGCTGGCGGCGGTGCTGTTCCTCCACTCCGACGTGCCCAACCGGATCGGCAACCTCGGCAGCCTGCTGGAGACGTTCCTGCCGTGGCTGGGCCTGCTGCTGCCGGTCCTGCTCGCGGTCGCGCTGGTGCGGCGCTCGGCGACGGCGCTGATCGCGCTGCTGATCCCGGCGGTGGTCTGGCTGAACCTCTTCGGCGGCCTGATCACCGACAAGGCGGGCACCGGCGGCGACCTCACCGTGCTCACCCACAACGTCAACGCCGAGAACCCCGACCCCGACGGCACCGCGCGGGACGTCGTCACGGCCGGCGCCGACATCGTGGCCCTGGAGGAGCTGGCCGAGAGCGAGGAGCCGCGCTACGCGGAGGATCTGGCGGCGGCGTACCCGTACCACGCGGTGCAGGGCACCGTCGGGCTGTGGAGCAGGTACCCGCTGAGCGGGGTGCGCCCGGTGGACATCAGGATGGGCTGGGTGCGGGCGATGCGCGCCTCGGTCGACACCCCGCACGGGCCGGTGGCCGTCTACGTGGCCCATCTGCCGTCGGTGCGGGTGAAGTTCAACGCCGGCTTCACCGCCGGCCAGCGGGACAGCGCCGCGGACGCGCTCGGCCAGGCGATAGCGGCCGAGCGCCTGCACAGCGTGGTGCTGCTCGGCGACCTCAACGGCACCATGAACGACCGGGCGCTGGCCTCGGTCACCTCGCAGATGCGCTCCACCCAGGGCGCGGCGGGCGACGGCACGGGCTTCAGCTGGCCGGCCGCCTTCCCGATGGCGCGGATCGACCAGATCATGGTCAAGGGCATCGAGCCGCGCTCCTCCTGGACCCTGCCGAAGACGGGCAGCGACCACCTGCCGGTCGCCGCCCGCCTCCAACTGCCCTGAGGCCCGCCGTCCGGACCTCCGCGGCGGCGCGGGGTCCCCGCGGCCCTACGCGTCCCCGCCCTCGCGCCACCGGTTGGTGATGGGCAGCCGGCGGTCCTTGCCGAAGCCCTTGGGGGAGATCTTGGTGCCCGGCGGGTACTGCCGCCGCTTGTACTCCGCGGTGTCGGTCAGCTTCAGCACCCGGGTGACCAGTTCCGACGCGAAACCCGCCGCGACGATCGCCTCCCGGCCCTGGTCCCGGTCCACGTACAGCTCCAGCACCCGGTCCAGCACGTCGTAGTCCGGCAGCGAGTCGGTGTCGACCTGCCCGGGGCGCAGCTCCGCGCTCGGCGGCTTGCTGATCGAGTTCTCCGGGATCGGCGGCGTCTCGCCCTTCGCCTCGGCCGCCGCGTTACGCCAGCGGGCCAGCCGGAAGACCGTCGTCTTGTAGACGTCCTTGATCGGGCCGTACGCGCCCACCGAGTCGCCGTACAGCGTCGAGTACCCCACCGCCAGCTCGCTCTTGTTGCCCGGCGCGAGCACGATCTGGCCCTCCTGGTTGGAGATGCCCATCAGCGTCGCCCCGCGCAGCCGCGACTGGAGGTTCTCCTCGGCGAGCCCGGTCAGCTTCAGCGACTCCATGTACGCGTCGAACATCGGCGCGATCGACACGGTACGGAAGTTGAGACCGGTCCTGCGGGCCAGCTCCGCCGCGTCGCCCCGGGAGTGGTCCGAGGAGTACGCCGACGGCATCGACACGCCGTACACGTTGGACGCGCCCAGCGCGTCGCAGGCGATGGCCGCCACCAGTGCCGAGTCGATGCCGCCGGACAGCCCGATCAGCACCGAGCGGAAACCGTTCTTCACCGCGTACGCGCGCAGGCCCGTCACCAGGGCCGCGTAGACCTCGGCGTCGTCGCCCAGCCGCTCGGCCTCACCACCGGTGAACACGGGCTCGTACGGGGCCACCGGCTCGGCGGAGAGCGTGACGTGCCGGATCTCCAGACCGTCGGCGACCCGGCCGGCGGGCACCTCGGCGGGCGCGGCCGGCAGCTCCAGGTCGAGGATCAGGCACTCCTCGGCGAACTGCGGGGAGCGGGCGATCACCCCGCCGTCCTGGCCGACGACGATCGTGTCGCCGTCGAAGACCAGCTCGTCCTGGCCGCCCACCATCGCCAGGTACGCCAGGGCGCTGCCCGCCTCCCGGGCCCGCCGGCGGACCAGGTCCAGTCGGGTGTCGTCCTTGTCCCGCTCGTACGGGGAGGCGTTGATCGACAGCAGCAGCCCGGCCCCCGCGGCGCGGGCGCCCGGCACCCGGCCACCGTCCTGCCACAGGTCCTCGCAGATCGCCAGCGCGACGTCCACGCCGCGCACCCGGATCACCGGCATGGTGTCGCCCGGCACGAAGTAGCGGAACTCGTCGAAGACGCCGTAGTTCGGCAGGTGGTGCTTGGCGAAGCGCAGCGCGACCTCGCCGCGGTGCAGGACCGCGGCGCAGTTCTGCGGGGCGCCCGGCGGCTGGCCGAACCGTGGCTGGGCGTCCTCGCTGCGGCCGAGGTACCCGACGACCACGGGCAGCTCACCCAGGCCCTCGCCCGCCAGCCGCCGGGCCAGGTCCACCAGCGCGGACCGGCTCGCCTCCACGAAGGACGACCGCAGGGCCAGGTCCTCCACGGGATAGCCGGTGAGCATCATCTCGGGAAAGGCCACCAGGTGGGCCCCCTGCCCGGCGGCGTGCCGGGACCAGCGCAGGACCGCGTCCGCGTTCTTGGCGATGTCGCCGACCGTGGAGTCGATCTGATTCAGAGCGAGGCGAAGTTGAGGCACGGGGTCAGTGTAATCGTCACCTCGACGCGAGCTCTAGGCGCACTGCGCACCGCGCACCGCGCACCGGGGGATGGGTGCGGGCGCGGGCGCGCTCCCGGGTGCGGGTGCGTCGTGGCCGGGCGCGCGGTTCCCCGCGCCCCTTTCGGGGCACGTGCCGCCTGCTTCCTCTGGGGTTCCGTCCGCGTGGTGGGTTGCTGCGGGGTGCCGGACCACCGGCCGGTGGCCTGCCGGGCGCGCGGTTCCCCGCGCCCCTGGGGCCGCCGGGGCCCCCGGGGGCGGGGCGGGAGCGCTCCCGGCCGCGGCGGTGCCGGGGCCGGTCGCGCGGTTCCCCGCG
The DNA here is from genome assembly GCF_031844685.1 of Streptomyces sp. ITFR-21. Classification (NCBI taxonomy): domain Bacteria; kingdom Bacillati; phylum Actinomycetota; class Actinomycetes; order Kitasatosporales; family Streptomycetaceae; genus Actinacidiphila; species Actinacidiphila sp. ITFR-21. The sequence continues at coordinate 1,511,387 of NZ_CP134605.1, read as the reverse complement.
CCCCTCGGGGGGCGCGGGGGTCAGCCCCGCAGCCACACCGCCGTGTCGGCCGGCACGCGGCCGTCCTCGGCCAGCGGCCCGCTGGTGAGCAGCAGCTCCTCGTGGTCCGGCAGCTCCGCCGGCTCCGTACCGAGGTTCAGCAGGCAGACGAAGTTCTCACCGCGCCGGAACGCCAGCACCTCGGGCGCCGACTCCAGCCAGCCGAGCGGCCCGTCGCCCAGCCCCGGCTCCGCCCGGCGCAGCCGCAGCGCCGCCCGGTAGAGCGACAGCATCGACGCCGGGTCGGCGGACTGGATCTCGGCGGTCCGCGCCGCCCAGTCGGCCGGCTGCGGAAGCCACGGCTCGGCCGAACCGTCCGGGCTGAAGCCGAACGGCGAACTCGCCCCGGACCACGGGATCGGCACCCGGCAGCCGTCGCGCCCCGGGTCGGTGCCACCGGAGCGCAGGTACATCGGGTCCTGGAGCTTCTCGGTGGGGATGTCCTCCACCTCCGGCAGCGCCAGCTCCTCGCCCTGGTAGACGTAGACCGAGCCGGGCAGCGCCAGCGTCAGCAGCGCCGCCGCCCGCGCCCGGCGGGTGCCCAGCTCCAGGTCGGTGGGGATGCCGAACGCCTTGGTGGCGAAGTCGAACCGGGTGTCGGCCCGCCCGTAGCGGGTCACCGTACGGGTCACGTCGTGGTTGCACAGCACCCAGGTCGCGGGCGCGTTCACCGGCTCGTGCGCGGCCAGCGTGGTGTTGATGGAGGTACGCAGCCGGGCCGCCTCCCACGGGCAGGCCAGGAAGTCGAAGTTGAACGCGGTGTGCATCTCGTCGGGCCGCAGGTACAGCGCGAACCGCTCCGCGTCCGGCAGCCACACCTCGCCGACCAGGATCCGGGTGTTGTCGTAGGCGTCCGCGATCCGCCGCCAGCCCCGGTAGATCTCGTGCAGGTCGTCCCGGTCGATGTACGGGTGCGGGGCGGCCGGGTCGTCGGTCAGGTCGGGCAGCAGCGGGTCCTTGGTGACCATGGCCGCCGAGTCGATGCGTACGCCGCCGGCGCCGCGGTCGAACCAGAACCGCAGGATGTCCTCGTGCTCGGCCCGCACCTCCGGGTGGTTCCAGTTGAGGTCCGGCTGCTCGGAGTCGAACAGGTTGAGGAACCAGTCGCCCGGGGTGCCGTCCGGCTCGGTGGTGCGGGTCCAGGCCGGACCGCCGAACTGCGAGGGCCAGTTGTTGGGCGGCAGCTCGCCGTGCTCACCGCGGCCCGGACGGAACCAGAACCGCTCCCTGGCCGCGCTGCCGGGCCCGGCGGCCAGCGCCTCGCGGAACCACGGGTGCGCGGCGGAGATGTGGTTGGGCACGATGTCGATGATGGTCCTGATGCCCAGGGCGACGGCCTCGGAGATCAGCTTCTCGGCCTCGGCCAGGGTGCCGAACACCGGGTCGATGTCGCGGTAGTCGGCCACGTCGTAGCCGCCGTCGGCCATCGGCGAGGGGTACCAGGGGTTGAACCACAGGGCGTCGACGCCCAGCTCGGCCAGGTACGGCAGCCGGGAACGCACGCCGGCGAGATCACCGGTCCCGTCGCCGTTGCTGTCGGCGAAGCTCCGCGGATAGACCTGGTAGATGACCGCGCCGCGCCACCAGTTCTCGTCGGCCTCGGGCTGAGGGGTGTCTGCCACGTCAACGTCCTTTCGGGCAGGTGGGACTCCGCCGCCGACCCCTGATGGCGGGGATGTTGGCATGAGGGCCGGCGGCGGAGTGCTGATGGGTGGTGCGTTCGTCAGACTCGTCTGGTTCGGACAACCGGGTGCCGGTGCGGCGGCACGGTCAGCCCTTGAGGCTGCCGGCGGTCAGGCCGGACATGATGTTGCGCTGGAAGAGCAGGAAGATCACCAGAGTGGGCACCGCGGAGATGGCGAGCGCGGCGATGAGCACGTTCTCCGGGACGCCCTGCGACAGGGAGTTGATACCGATGTTGATCGGCTGCTGCTTGGGGTCGGGCTCCACCAGCATCGGCCAGAGGAAGTCCTTCCAGACGTTCACCACGGCGAAGATCGACACGACGCCGAGAATGGGCCGGGACATGGGCAGCACGATCGACCACAGGGTCCTGATCGGGCCCGCGCCGTCGATCGCGGCGGCGTGCATCAGGTCCTGCGGGATGGAGTCGAAGAACCGCTTGAGCAGGAAGATGTTGAAGCCGTTGGCCACCGTCGGCAGCCAGATCGCCCACGGCGAGCCGATCAGGTTGAAGTGCAGCACCGGCAGGTCCAGGACCGTCATGTACTGCGGCACGATCAGCACGGCCGACGGGATCATCAGCGTGGCCAGCATCATGCCCAGGATCAGCTTGCCCAGCACCGGGCGGAGCTTGGAGATCGAGTACGCCGCCGCCACGTCGAAGACCAGCTGGAAGGCGAGCGCGCCGAATGCGTAGTACAGGGTGTTGAAGAGCAGTCGGGCGATCTTCAACTGGCTCCACGCGGTGTGGTAATTGCCGGCCTTGGGGTGCTTGGGGAAGAAGGTGGGCGGGTTCGCCACCACTTCCTGGGCCGACTTGAAACCGCCGGTGACCATCCAGTACAGCGGGCCGACGAAGACCAGCGTGAAGACCACGACGACCAGGGTGAGCACGGTCCAGTAGGCGATTTTGCCCTTGCGGCGGCTGAGCGCGGCCGAGGAGATAAGGGTCCGGTTCTGCGGGGTGAACGACGCTGCCATGATCCTTGTCCGTCCTAGTCGCTGTTCCGGCTAAGCCGTGTGTACACGCCCGAGAACACGGCGAGTACCAGCAGCAGAAAGAGGCCCAGCGCCGCGGCGCTTCCGAAGTTGTTGTAGCGGAAGGCGTACTGGTAGACCATGTACACCACCGTCATCGTGGAGTTCTCCGGTCCGTTTCCGCCGGTCAGCAGGAAGACGTTGGTGAACTCCTGCATGGTCGCCACGATCTGGAGCAGCAGCATGAGCGAGAGCACCATGCGGGTCTGCGGGATGGTGACGTGCCAGATCTTGCTCAGCAGCCCGGCGCCGTCCAGGTCGGCGGCCTCGTACAGCTCGCCGGGGATGTTCTGCAGCGCGGCCAGGTAGATCAGGGTGGCGCTGCCGAGGTTCATCCAGGTGGCCGCGACGACCACCGAGATCATCGCGGTGCTGGAGGAGTCCAGGAACTGCGATGTCGGCAGATGGAGCGTCTTCAGGACGTGGTTGAACAGCCCGTAGTCCGGGTTGTAGAAGTACTTGAACAGCAGCACCCCGGCCACCGGCGGGAGCATCACCGGGAGATAGACCAGAATGCGCAGGTACGCCTGCGCGTGCTTGAGCTCGTTGAGCACGATGGCTATCACGAACGGCACCGCGAAGCCGATCACCAGCGCCATGCCGGTGAACTCCGCGGTGTTCTTCCAGGCGGTCCAGAAGTACGGGTCGTGGTAGACGCGGTCGAGGTTCTTCCAGCCCACCCACGTCGTCTCGCCGCGCCTGGTCTCCTGGAAGCTCATGATGAACTCGCGGATCATCGGATACCACGAGAACATCAGGAAGCAGAGGACCGCGCCGATGAGGAACCCATGGGCCTGCAGATTCTGCCGGACTTTGCGGCTCAAGCCGTCGTGGCCCACACCGCCGGCGGGACCGGAGGGGCGCCCGGCGTGGCGCTTGGTCAGTTTCTCGGGGACGGTCGTCGCCGCCATGGGTGCTCCTCGCGACTGAATGTGGATGCCTGGCAGGGCTAGGCCCGATGCCGCCGGAGCGGGGGCCGGTCGCCGACCGGCCCCCGCTGGGCTGAGCTGTTACTGGCTGGCCGCCAGCAGCGAGTTGACCTGCGTCTCCGCGGTGGAGAGCAGCTTGTCGATGTCGGCGCTCTTGTTGGTCAGCACGCCGGACATCACGGTGTCGAGCACGGTGTAGATCTTCTGCGCGTTCGGCGGCTCGGGGAGCACCGGCACCTGCGCGTCGACGTAGGTCTTGAAGTTGTCGACCGGGATGGTGGCACTGGCGGCCTTCAGGGTGTTGTCCTGGTCCTTGGAGGCGCCGGTGAAGAAGAACGGCTCCGGCAGGCCCACGGGCAGACCGTCCGCCTTGCTGCGGGCGTAGTCGAACTGGCCCTTGCCGAGCGTCAGGTACTTGAAGTTGATCCAGGCGATGCCGGCCTTGATCTGGTCCGGCGAGGCGCTCTTCTTGAACATGTAGTCGTTGCCGCCGAAGAGCGAGGTCTGGCCGCCGGGGATCGGCGCCATGCCCAGGTCCTTGTAGTCGGCCTTGTACTGCTGGACGACCAGCGTCACGTCGTCGGGGGCGCCGACGTACATGCCGATCTTGCCGGTGCCCATCGCCTTCTGGACGTCACCCCACTGCAGACCCGGGGTGGCGGGCAGGCTCTTGTCGGTCCAGCGCATCTGCTGCAGCGTGGTGAGGATCGACTTGGTCTGGTCGTTGTTGAACGCGGCCTTGCTGCCGTCGTCGTTCACGGCCTTGCTGCCGACACCGAACATCTCCGACACCAGGTGCCAACCGCCCTGGTTGCCGCCGGCGTTCTCCATGAAGCCGTTGATGCCCTTGCCGCCCAGCTTGTCCTGGATGGTCTTCGCGTCGGTGCGGATCTCGTCCCAGGTGGTCGGCGGCTTGTTGGGATCGAGCCCGGCCTCCTGGAAGATCTTCCGGTTGTAGATCAGACCCATCTGGTAGTTCGAGGTGGGCAGACCGTAGAGCTTGCCGCCGTCCTTGAGGACGTTGAGCACGCCGGGGTCGATGTCGTTCAGGGCCGGGATGGTCTTGGCGTTGACGTAGTCGCTGATGTCGGCGGCCTGGCCGGCGTCCAGCACCTGCTGGAGGTCGGTCATGTACGTGTAGAACGCGTCGGTCTCACTGCCGGCCTGGAGCTGGGCGGTGAACTTCGCCGGGTCCTCGCAGGGGAAGGCGTCCTTGCTGTTCACCGTGACGTTCGGGTACGTCTTGTTGAACTCGGCGACGTCGTCGATCCATTCCTTGCGCTCGGCCGGCTTGGTGGTCGGCGGCTCGCAGTCGACGCTGATGGTCACCTTGGTCTTCGGGTCCAAGGGGGTGCCGGCGCTCGAGCCGGCCGATGCGCTCGGCTTGCTCCCGCCGCCGCTGTTGTCGTTGTCGCTGGAACAAGCGGCGCCGGTCAAGCCGATACCGGCGACCAGTGCGAATGCCACCAGTCTGCGGTAGGCGTTTTTACTCATCCTCTTCTTACCCTTCCCCTGAACCACTGCGCGTCGTTGGACTGCGATCTGGGACCCCCGTGGCACATGGTGCCCATGATGTCCGGCGCAGGTCTGCGCCGCCGTCCCGGGTTGGCTCAACGTACTTAACCCGATAGATGTCCGCAAGATGTCGCGCGAATTTCGCAAAGACACGACTTGGTCACGACGCTGAGCGGCGTAACGGTCATCACGCACCACGGCCCGTCGTGGGCTAGTTACGGCCCTCAGCGGCCCCTGTGGGCCCCTGGAGCGACGAAGCCGGGGCAGGGAACCCTTCCCTGCCCCGGCGTGCACGCTGCGCGGGTGTCAGCCGCGGGTGCCGCGGCTGTGCATGACTTGCGCGACCCCCGAAGCGGTCGCCGAGCGGACGTGCGGCGGCGTCCCGGGTGGTCGCGGGGCCGACTCGCGGAGGTGCCCCGACGGTCGCGGGACGGTGGTGCGGCGGGGTGGCGCGCAGGTGGTGCGGAGGCGGTGCGCGGTGTCCCGGGGCGGTCGCCGGACAGGTGGGCGGCGGCGCCCCGGGCGGGTCGCGCGGTAGGGTCAGGCGGTCGCCGCCCGGCTCTCCGGGTGCGGGATGCGGGTGGTGTGCGGCGCCGGTCCGGTGGAACCGCGGACGACCAGCTCCGGCTCGAAGAACAGCTCGTCGTGGTCGACCTTGGCGCCGCTGATCTCCCCGGCCAGCAGGTCCACCGCGGCCCGGCCCATCGCCTCGATCGGCTGCCGGACGGTGGTCAGCGGCGGCTCGGTGCAGTTCATCAGCGACGAGTCGTCGTAACCGATCACCGACACGTCCTCCGGCACCGACAGCCGGCGCCGCCGGGCGGCCCGGATGCAGCCCAGCGCCAGCAGGTCCGAGGCGCAGATGAAGGCGGTGATGCCGCGGGTCAGCAGCCGGCTGGCGGCCGCCTGCCCGCCTTCCAGGGTGAACAGCGCGTGCTCGACGGTGACCGAGGGGTCCACCCGGCGGGCGGCGGCCAGCTTGCGCCGTGACGGTACGTGGTCGGGCGGGCCGAGCACCAGCGCGATCCGCTGGTGGCCGAGCGACATCAGGTGGTTCATCGCCTGCTCCACCGCCACCGCGTCGTCGCAGGAGACCCGCGGGAAGTCCAGATGGTCGATGGCGGCGTTCATCAGTACGGTCGGCAGGTTGCGCTCGGCCAGCCGCGCGTAGTGGTCGTGCGGGGACTCGGCCTGGGCGTAGAGACCGCCGAAGAAGACCACCCCCGACACGTGCTGCTGCAGCAGCAGCTCCACGTAGTCGGCCTCCGAGACGCCGCCGGCGGTCTGGGTGCACAGCACCGGAGTGAATCCCTGCTGGGCCAGCGCACCCCCGACGACCTCTGCGAAAGCGGGGAAGATCGGGTTCTGCAGCTCGGGCATGACCATGCCGACCAGCCGGGCGCGTTCCCCGCGCAGCTGGGTGGGCCGTTCGTATCCGAGCACGTCAAGGGCGGTAAGGACGGCGGCCCGTGTCGCGTCGGAGACTCCAGGCTTCCCGTTCAGCACTCGGCTGACGGTGGCCTCGCTCACCCCGACCTTCTTTGCCACCTCGGCAAGTCGTCGTGTCATGGCGTCGATTCTAGTACAGGAGACGCAAGTTTCTTGCAGTCATTTTGCGAGATCTCTGCAAGTCGTCAAATTTTTGCGAAATCCGATCGAGATATTGCTGTGCCATGTTCGTCATCCGTAGGGTACCTGGCAGCTCAAGCGACACACGCCGGAAGGGACACCCCACGCCCCATGGACACCAGCCGTCGCTCAACGGTCTGGCTCGCCACGGCCACCAACGGGTCGGTCATCGGCCCTGACTACAAGCAGTCCACGGTCGCCTCCGAGGCGTCGGGCCGTCGCGCGGTCACCCTCGGCGGCCAGGGGCAGTACGCCGAGTTCACGCCTGCCAAGGCGGCCAACGCCGTCGACGTGGCCTACAACCTGCCGCGCGGTGCCTCCGGCACCGCGTCCGTCTACGTCAACGGCGCCAAGATCGGCCAGAAGCTGCCGGTCACCGCCCAGTACTCGTACGGGGGCCCCGGCTGGACCGCCGGGTCGAAAACACACCATTTCTTCGACGACTCCCGTATACAACTCGGCCAGAACCCGGCCGCGGGGGCGAAGGTCAAGTTTCAGCTGGACATCGGCGACACCGGTTCCGCCACCATCGACGTCGCCGACTTCGAGCAGGTCGCGGCCGCCGCGGCGCAGCCCGCGAACTCGGTCTCGGTGGTCACCGCCGGCGCCGACGCCGGCGGGAAACCGACGGGCGCGCTGCGGGTCGACTCCTACGACTACGCCATCGACAACAGCATCCAGATCAGCAACACCAAGCTCGTCGACAGCCCGTACGGCGACTTCGAGTTCGTCTCGGGCGGCGGCCACGGCTACACCGTCGGCGGCGTCACGGTCGGCGGCGTCACGGTCAGCGGCGCGACCGCGTCCGGCACCGGCACCGTGGTGGTCCAGGCCGAGACCCCCGGGTCGGCGAGCTTCAGCCACGTGACGGCCATCAGCACCGGCGCGACCGGCGTCTACAACTGCCCCTGCCCGGCCGGCCTGCCCGCCTTCACCATCAACAAGGGCACCGGCAACAGCGGTTGGGACGGCACCTGGGGCAACTGCGGCGCCTGGCCGCAGCCGGGCTCCGGCTCGTCCGGCGGCACCACGGGCGGCGGCACCGGCGGCACGACGACGCCTCCGACCACGCCGGCCAGTGGCAACCTGGCACAGGGTCGCCCGGCCACACCTTCAACCCGAGCACGGGTAACGACGTGCAGATCACCTTCCCGGCGATTTCGCAGCGCTACGTGCGGCTGACCATCACCGGCAACACCGGATGGCCCGCCGGGCAGATCTCGGACTTCGTGGTCTATCCCTCGTAGCACCGGGGATTCCCTTCTGTTCCGCCCCGCTCCACTGCGTCCTTCTCCGCTGGACACCCCCGCACATCGTTTCTCCTCGGTTCCCCTCGTTTTGCCTCGGACGGCGGTTCCCCTCACGGGTGGCCGCCGTCCGGCACGTGGGCGCCGCGGAGACCGCCGCCCTCGCCGTCTTCGGCTCAGCCCCGGCGACGTGCAGTATGGGGAGTGAGTGGTACCTGCAACGCACCCGAAACCGTGTGGTGCAATGCTCCTGATCCCCGTTGCCGCCCGCGCCGGGGACCGCCTGACCGGCAAGGATGGATGGTATGGACAAGCAGCAGGAGTTTGTGCTCCGCACCCTGGAAGAGCGGGACATCCGCTTCGTTCGGCTGTGGTTCACCGACGTACTCGGCTATCTGAAGTCCGTCGCGGTGGCCCCCGCCGAGCTTGAGCAGGCGTTCGACGAGGGCATCGGCTTCGACGGCTCCGCCATCGAGGGCTTCGCCCGGGTGTACGAATCCGACATGATCGCCAAGCCCGACCCGGGAACCTTCCAGGTGCTGCCCTGGCGCGCCGAGGCCCCCGGCACCGCCCGGATGTTCTGCGACATCCTGATGCCCGACGGCTCCCCGTCCTACGCCGACCCGCGCTACGTCCTCAAGCGCGCGCTGGCCAAGACCTCCGATCTCGGCTTCACCTTCTACACCCACCCCGAGATCGAGTTCTACCTGCTGAAGGACAAGCCGCTGGACGGCGGCCGGCCGACGCCGGCGGACAACTCCGGCTACTTCGACCACACCCCGCAGAACGTCGGCATGGACTTCCGGCGCACCGCGATCACCATGCTGGAGTCGATGGGCATCTCGGTGGAGTTCTCCCACCACGAAGGCGCCCCCGGCCAGCAGGAGATCGACCTCCGGTACGCCGACGCGCTCTCCACCGCCGACAACATCATGACCTTCCGGCTGGTGATGAAGCAGGTCGCGCTGGAGCAGGGCGTGCACGCCACCTTCATGCCGAAGCCGTTCTCGGAGTTCCCCGGCTCGGGCATGCACTCCCACCTGTCGCTCTTCGAGGGCGACCGCAACGCCTTCTACGAGTCCGGCTCCGAGTACCAGCTCTCCAAGGTCGGCCGCTCCTTCATCGCCGGCCTGCTCCGGCACGCCGGGGAGATCTCCGCGGTCACCAACCAGTGGGTCAACTCCTACAAGCGGATCTGGGGTGGCTCGCAGCGCACCGCGGGCGCCGGCGGCGAGGCCCCCTCGTACATCTGCTGGGGCCACAACAACCGCTCGGCCCTCATCCGGGTCCCCATGTACAAGCCCGGCAAGACCGGCTCCACCCGCGTCGAGGTCCGCTCCCTCGACTCCGGCGCCAACCCCTATCTCGCCTACGCCGTCCTGCTGGCCGCCGGCATGAAGGGCATCCAGGACGGCTACGAACTCCCCCCCGGCGCCGACGACGACGTCTGGGCCCTCACCGACGCCGAACGCCGCGCCCTCGGCATCGAACCCCTCCCGCAGAACCTCGGCGAGGCCATCGACCTCATGCAGCGCAGCGAACTCGTCGCCGAGACCCTGGGCGAACACGTCTACGACTTCTTCCTCCGCAACAAGAAGCAGGAGTGGGAGGAGTACCGCTCCGAGGTCACGGCCTTCGAGCTCCGCAAGAACCTGCCGAACCTGTAGGGCCCGGTCAGACCCCCTTCACGGCTGTGCGGGCCGGACCGGGCCGGCGGCAGTGCACCGCCGGCCCGGAGGCGTTCACCCCTCCGGGGCCCACCGCTCCCGGACCCACCCTCCTCGGGCCGCCCGCAGGCCGTCCGGCGCCGACCCGGCGCCCTCGTACCCGCGCCCGCGCTCCACACCCCGCCGCGCCCGGCCGTCACCACTGTGCGCGCACCCCCGGGGCACGCGGCCGCCGATCGGCTATGGGCCGCGTTGCCCGCCGCGTCCACGAGAAGGTCCACGCGAGGATGCCCGACGACACGGAGCGCCCCCCGCGCTTTGACCCTCGCTCCCGGCGAACCGGTCCTCTGCCTGACAAGGGTGACCGAGGTGACGCCCTGCGTGGAGCCGGGAAACAGGGCGTAGTGGTTCGGCTGGCTCGGGCGGGTGATGGCGTGGCTCTGGGTCAGGTCGGCGCCGCCGGTGGCAAGGGAGCTGAGGTACGGGCGCCGGAGCTGCCGATGACCTGGTCGCAGGCGTGGTTCTCCAGGACGGCCACCAGGGTGTGGTCGGGCGTCGGCACGGCGCCGGCCGCGTGCCCGTCGCCGCCGAGCCCGGTCCACAGGCCGGCGGAGGCGGCGACCAGGCCGGCGGCGGACATCACGGTGCTACGGATACGGGTGCGGCGGGGCACGGCTACCTCCGGTGCGGAGGGGGGACCTTACGTCGTGCGGTGGATATGCCAAACGCAAGGTCGCTTCGGGTACGGGGTGAGGCGGCCCCGGGTGAACGCCGCGCGAACGCTCCACCGGGGTGGCCCGGGAACGCGGTGCCCTCCTGCTCCCTCCGCCGGTCCGGCCGGCCTCCGGGCCCCGTGCCGCTGCCGCTGCCGTGGGGGTGGGGGGGGCTCCGGGGTGCCCTCGGCGGCTGCGGGTTCGTCACCGCCGCTCCGCGCCGCGGGGGATCGCGCCGTCGCGGCGCCTCGGCGGGCCCACCGGCGCCCGCCGGCACCTGGGCGCGGCGGACCGCGACGCCCGCATTCGGTGGAGGGTGCTTCGGGGGTGGCGCCCGGAGGGCTACGCTCGACGGTGGTGGTGATCTACCGCCGGACCGCCGGGAGGGCTGATGCAGGGGCGCCGGAGCAGTACGTTCAGCCGGCTGCTGCGGCATGGGTTCACCGACGCGGGCGGTGCCGAGCGGCTGCTGGCGGCCGACGCGCTGAGCGAGGTCCGGGGGGACCCGGTGCTGCTGGAGGCGCTCGGGGGCACCGCGGACCCGGACCAGGCGCTGCGCGGGCTGGTACGGCTGGCCGAGGCGCTGGAGGCGGGGGAGCGGCGGACGCTGCTGGACACCCTGGTCACGGGCAAGCCGCTGCGGGACCGGCTGCTCGGCGTGCTGGGCGCATCGGAGGCGCTCGGCGACCACCTGGCCCGGCACCCCGCGGACTGGCACGCCCTGGTCACCTACGAGTCCACCGATCTGCACCCCGGCGTCGCCGACTTCGAGCACGGGCTGGCGGGGGCCGACGACCCCGACAGGCTCCGCGCCGCCTACCGGCGCTGCCTTCTCGGGATCGCCGCCCGGGACGTGTGCGGCACCAGCGACCTGGTCCGTACCGCCGCGGAACTCGCCGACCTGGCCACCGCCACGCTGCGTGCCGCCCTCGCCATCGCCGCCGCCGAGCAGCCGGCGGACGCCGCCGCGTGCCGGCTCGCGGTGATCGCCATGGGCAAGTGCGGCGGCCGGGAGCTGAACTACGTCTCCGACGTGGACGTCATCTTCGTGGCCGAGCAGCCGGCCGACCCCGGTCCCGACCCCGGTCCCGCCGCCGACCCCGATCACGGTCCCGACCCTGCCGCCGACTCCGATCCCGACCCTGTCCTCACCCCCGAACCCGTTCCCGACCGCGTCGCCGACCCGGACCCCGCCCTCACCTGTGTCCCCGCCCCCGGTGCGGCCAACGGCGTCCGCCGTGATGGCGAGGCGCCCCGGGACGAGAGCGGGGCCGTGCGGGCCGCCACCCGGCTGGCCGCCCGCATGATGCGGATCTGCTCCGACACCACCGCCGAGGGCACCATCTGGCCGGTCGACGCCAACCTCCGCCCCGAGGGCAAGAACGGCCCCCTGGTGCGTACCCTGTCCAGCCACCTCGCGTACTACCGGCGCTGGGCCAAGACCTGGGAGTTCCAGGCCCTGCTCAAGGCCCGGCCGGTGGCCGGCGACGCCGACCTCGGCGCCGCGTACCTGGCCGCCGTCGGCCCGATGGTCTGGCAGGCCGCCGAGCGCGAGCACTTCGTCGCCGACGTCCAGCAGATGCGCCGCCGCGTCGTGGACAACATCCCCGCCGCCCAGGTCGACCGCGAGCTGAAGCTCGGGCCCGGCGGCCTGCGGGACGTGGAGTTCGCCGTGCAGCTGCTCCAGCTGGTGCACGGCCGCACCGACGCCTCGCTGCGCAGCGGCACCACCCTGACGGCGCTCGCCGAACTCGCCGCCGGCGGCTACGTGGGCCGTGCCGACGCCGCCTCCCTGGACGCCGCCTACCGCTTCCTGCGCCTGATGGAGCACCGCATCCAGCTGCACAGGATGCGCCGCACCCACCTCGTCCCCGACCGCCAGAGCGACCTGCGCCGCCTCGGCCGCTCGCTCGGCCTGCGCGCGGATCCGGTCGCCGAGCTGAACCGGGAGTGGAAGCGGCACGCCATGGAGGTACGGCGGCTGCACGAGAAGCTCTTCTACCGGCCGCTGCTGGACGCCGTCGCCCAGCTCGGCAGCGACGACACCCGGCTCAGCGCCGACGCGGCCCGGCAGCGGCTCCAGGCCCTGGGCTACGCCGACCCGGCCGCCGCCGTCCGCCACCTGGAGGCGCTGGCCAGCGGGGTCAGCCGCAAGGCCGCCATCCAGCGCACCCTGCTGCCGGTACTGCTCGGCTGGTTCGCGGACTCCGCCGACCCCGACGCCGGCCTGCTCGGCTTCCGCAAGGTCTCCGACGCGCTCGGCACCACCCCCTGGTACCTGCGGCTGCTGCGGGACGAGGGCGCCGCGGCGCAGCGGCTGGCCCGGGTGCTGTCCTCCGGCCGGTTCGCCCCCGACCTGCTCATGCGCGCCCCCGAGGCGGTGGCGCTGCTCGGCTCGGCCGGCGGTCTGGCGCCGCGCGACCACGCCGCCCTCGACCAGGAGCTGACGGCCGCGGTGGGCCGCGCGGAGACCGCCGAGCAGGCGATCACCGTGGTCCGCGGGGTACGCCGCCGCGAGCTGTTCCGCACCGCCGCCGCCGACCTGATCGACACCTACGGCGACGACCCCTCCGAGACCAGCGCGCCGGTCGCCCGGTCGGTGGACGGCGCCCGCGTGCTGGACGCCGCCGCGCTGGTCGACCGGGTGGGCACCGCGATCTTCGGCCTCACCTCGGCGACCCTGGCCGGCGCGCTGCGTACCGCGGTCTACTCCGCCACCGGCAACGACACCCGCCCGCTGCCCACCCGGTTCGCGGTCATCGGCATGGGCCGGTTCGGCGGCCGGGAGATGGGCTACGGCTCCGACGCCGACGTGCTGTTCGTCCACGAGCCGTACGAGGGCGCCGACATGGCCGAGGCGGCCCGCGCCGCACTCGCGGTCGCCGACGAGCTGCGCCGGCTGCTCCAGATCCCCACCCCCGACCCGCCGCTGCTGGTCGACGCCGACCTGCGCCCCGAGGGCAAGAGCGGACCGCTGGTCCGCAGCCTGGCCTCGTACGCCGCCTACTACCAGCGGTGGTCGCTGGTGTGGGAGAGCCAGGCACTGCTGCGGGCCACCCCGGTGGCCGGCGACCGCGACCTCGGCGAGCGCTTCGTCGAGCTGATCGACCCGCTGCGCTACCCGAGCGGCGGCCTGGGCGACGAGGCGGTACGGGAGATACGGCGGCTGAAGGCGCGGATGGAGTCCGAGCGGATCCCGCGCGGCGCCGACCGGACCACCCACGCCAAACTGGGCCGCGGCGGGCTGTCCGACGTGGAGTGGACCGTGCAGCTGCTCCAGCTCCGGCACGCTTACCGGCTGCCGTCGCTGCGCACCACCGGCACCCGGCAGGCACTGGTCGCGGCCCGCGACGAGGGCCTGATCGACCCGGTCGACGCCGCCGTCCTGGACGAGGCGTGGGTGCTGGCCACCCGGGTGCGCAACGCGGTGATGCTGGTACGCGGCCGGCCCGGTGACGCGTTCCCCGGCGACAGCCGCGAACTGGCCGCGGTCGCCCGCTACCTCGGCCACCCGCCCGGCCACGCCGGCGACATGCTGGACGACTACCGCCGCCGCACCCGGCGGGCCCGTGCGGTGGTCGAGCGGCTGTTCTACGCGTACGAGGGCTGAGCGGCCGGCGGCGTCCGTACGACGGGCGGCGGCGGAGCGGCCGGTGACGCGGCCGGTGACGGGAGCCGCGCCGCGCGGGCGGCCGGTACGGCACGCTAGGAGCGCGCGGCGGCCGGTTCGGGGTGGCGGGCCAGCCGGTACACCCACCGCCCGTAGAGCAGGCGCATCGCGGTGAAGCCGACGGCCAGGCAGACCGCGCCGCCCACCGCGTCCATCCAGAAGTGGTTGCCGGTGGAGACGATCACGACCAGCGTCACCACCGGGTACAGCGCGCCGGCGATCCTGACCCACAGGTGCCGGGCCAGCGCCACCAGCGTGATGCCGCACCACAGCGACCAGCCGATGTGCATCGACGGCATGGCCGCGTACTGGTTGGAGACCTGCGACAGGTCACCCTGGGACACCGAGCCCCAGGTGGCGTGCACCCGCACGGTGTCGATGAAGCCGGCGCCCGGCAGCAGCCGCGGCGGCGCCAGCGGGTACAGCCAGAAGCCGACCAGGGCCAGCCAGGTGGTGAGGAACAGCACCGAGCGGGCCGGGCGGAACCGCGCGGGATGCCGTACGTAGAGCCACACCAGGACGCCGACGGTGACGGCGAAGTGCAGCGTGGCGTAGTAGTAGTTCATCCCGACGATCAGCCAGGTCACCGCGTCCACACCGTGGTTGACCGCGTGCTCGACGCCCAGTCCGATGTCCCGCTCGAAGGTCCACACCGAACGGGCGTGCCGCAGCGCGACCGTCCGCTCCTGCGGGACCGCGTTCCTGATCTGCGAGTACAGCCAGTAGCTGAAGCCGATGAGCAGGATCTCGAACCACAGCCGGGGGCGGCGCGGGGTGCGGACGTACGTCAGCAGCCGGCTGCGCGAGGTCCTGGGGGCCACCGCGGTGGCCCCGCCGAGCGCGCCGCCTTCGGCCGTCGAGCCGGTGGGGTCCGCCGGGCCGCCCGAGCGGCCCCTCATCGTCCTCGCGGTCCGTTCCCCCATGGCAGGCCAGTCTGCCAGAGGAATCCCGTACACAGCCGTACAAAACGCCTGAAAGGCGTGTTGCGCGGCGGCCGGGAAGACCGTCCGCCCGCACGCCGGGCCCGCCGCCGGGCGCCGGTGAGACGCGTCACTTCCGGGCGTCCGGCGGGAACCGATCGCCGCGGCCGGGCGTCCATGTACCCATGAACACTCCGTACGTCACCATCCGGCCGGCCGTCATCGAGGACCTGGACGCCATATGCGACGTCCACGCCCGGGCCAGGGCGACGTACTACGAGGGACACCTGTCGGCGGAGGCGTACAGCGGGCCGGACGAGCTGGAGCGGCAGCGGGTGGGGACGCGGGAGGCGATCACCTCACGGGAGCGGACCGTGCTGTGCGCGGTGCGCGGCGACCACGTGGTGGGCTTCGCGGTGCTCGGCGCACGCTTCGAGGGGGACAAGCTGTTCCACTTCCACATCGACCCCGAGGTGTGGCGGACCGGGACCGGCACCGCGCTGCACCGGGCGTGCGTCGCGGTGTGGCAGGCCGCCAGGCTGACCACCGCGCGGCTTGAGGTCTTCGCGCCCAACGCCAGGGCCCGCGCCTTCTACGTCAGCCAGGGCTGGCAGGAAGGCACCCGCAAGGGCGACCATGTGGCGATGCTGCTGCCTGTGCAGGCGGCCGTCACCGCGTAGCGGCGCCGTCATCCGCCGGCCAGCGGGGACAGCGTGCCGCCGGTGCCCAGCCGGGCGGTGAGCGCGGGCCGGATGCCGCGCGGGGCGCGGACGGCGAGGAAGGCCCCTGCCGCGGTCGCGTCCAGACCGTGCGAGGCGCTGATCCGCGTCACGTCACGGCTGCCCGCGGCCAGCAGGTACCAGTGCCCGGCGGCCGACTGCCACATCACACCGGCCATCACGTCCGGCCCGAAGCGGCTGCACGCGTGACCGTCGCTCTGCTGCCCGGCGAGGGCGCCCGGAGCCGTCGCGGCCGCGCCCGGCGGCACGAACCGCACGGTCGCCAGGCCCGGACCGCGCCAGGTGTCCGCCCGGTCGCACACCCACGACGCCTCGCCGCCGCCTTCGGGCAGCGCGGTACGGGCGAACTCCCACGCGTCGACCGACCGGACGGCCTGGCCGCGCAGCACCCCGAGCCGGCACGCGCCGTGCGCCCAACTCGTCAGCGCCCGCGGGCCGGTGGCCTCCAGGGGCGGCCCGGCGGGGGCGCCGGGGCCCGGCGGCGGGGTGTAGGTGAGGTGTACGGGGGAGAGGCCGCCGAGGTCGGTGAGCAGGAAAGGGCGGTCCGCGGCGATCTCGGCGGCGGCCCGCAGCCGGAGCGCCGGCCAGGACGTACCGCACCCGCCCGGTCCCGCCGCCGGCGTCCGCACCGGGTCGGTCACCCCGTCGGCCGAGCGGCGCAGCCGGGTGCCGGGCCGGTCCGGCCGCATCAGGTCGCGGGTCTGCGCGCCGGCGATCCAAGGGGCGGTCAGATAGCGGGCGTTGCCGTCCTCCCGGGTCAGCGCGACCGCGCCGGCGGTGGTGAGGCCGGCCCCCTGGACCTGGGCGAAGTCCAGCGCGGCCCGGCCGCCTCCGCCACGCGGCCGGGCGTAGCGGACCAGCCGCAGTCCGTCGTGGAAGAGCACGACGGTCGCGTTGTCCACGTCCCCGGCGAAAAGCAGCTGGGGCGGCTGGGCGGGCGCGGTGCGGGGCGTGCCGGGGGCCGAGGTGACCTGCACCGCGGCGCCGGGCCGCGCCCAGACCGCCAGCGCCCGCCCGAGCAGCGTCTCGTCGGCGGTACGGCCGCCGCGCGCCGGCCAGGCGGTGAAGTCCATCCGGGTGGTCGCGGCCCAGGCGTCCGGGGCGGCGCGGACGAGCGCGGCCGGATCGAGGGCGTGCCGCGCGTCCGCCGCGGACGGATCACCGCCGGCCGAAGAGGCGTCGGGGGCGGGCCCGCCGGTCCACACCGACGCCAGCAGCCCGCCGGCCGCCAGCAGGGCGGCCGCCCCGAGCCCGGTCCGCACCCGCTGCCCCCGGCGCGGCGGCCCGGTGGGCCGCGCGTGGGCCGGACCGCCGCCGAACCCGGCCGCGGCCGGCGGGTGCCGACGCTTGGGCGTGGTGGGCGTGGTGGGCGTGGTGGGCGTGGTGGGCGTGGTGGCCCGGCGCGGCGCGCCGTACGGACCGGCCGCGCCCGCCTGCTCCGGCAGCGCGCGGGCCGCCGGACCGTCCTGGCCCTTCGCGGTCCGCGGCGCGGAGGCGGGCCGGGCCTTCGGCGAGGGCGCCGACCGGGGCCGCTCCGAGGCGGGCTCCCCGTCGCGCGGCGTCCGGGGAGACGGCAGCGGACCCGCCACACGCGGCAGCAGCACGCTGTCCAGCGCCGTACGCCACCGGCCGCGCCGGCCGAACCCCAGCGCCCCGCGCAGGACTTCGCGGCACAGCAGCCCGTACGCCGCGTACGCCCCGCCGGCGGCCGCCGGCGGGCCGGACCGGGGCAGTGGCAGTACGCGCCGGGCCAGCCGGCGCGCCACCAGCGCCCTGCGGTGCCTGCCGGGCCCGGCCGGCAGCGTCAGGTGGGCGAGCCGCACCAGCCGCGGACAGTGCTCGGCGGCCCCGTCCTCGGCCTCCTCCGCCGTCGCGGGCCGCGGGCCGCGGTCGGCGGCCCCGGGCGCGGAATCGGCCAGGCGGGAGGGCGTGTTCACGCCGGGTCAAACGAGCGGCTCCGCCGATGGTCACCCGCGGCCGGGCCGAGCGGCCGGCCGGGGCGCGTGGCGGCGCGGCCCCGGGTGTGGTGGTCGCGGGTGTGGCGGCTCCGGGCACGGCCGTAGGGGAGCGCGGTGGGGGGCCGTGGCGTGAAGGGGCGCGGACGCGCGGGGCGCGGCGTACGCAGCGGACGTACGAGGCGTACGACAACAGGGCGCGGACGCGCTAAAGGGCGCTCACCCGCCGGTGAGCGCCCTCGTCGTGCGAAAACCGGAACCGCGCCGGCCGCGGCCGGCCGCCGGATCAGACCAGTCCGGCCTTCTCCAGCGCGCTGCCGCAGGTGTCGACGACCAGGCGGGTCACGACGTACGGGTCCATGTTCGCGTTCGGGCGGCGGTCCTCGATGTAGCCCTTCTGGTCCACCTCGACCTGCCACGGGATACGGACCGACGCGCCGCGGTTGGAGACGCCGTAGCTGTACTCGTTCCACGGGGCGGTCTCGTGCGCGCCGGTGAGGCGGCTCTCGACACCGGAACCGTAGTTCTTGATGTGCTCCAGCGGCTTGTCGTCGCGGCCCAGCGACTCCGCGGCCTCGATGATCGCCGCGTAGTTCTCGCGCATCGCCTTGGTGGAGAAGTTGGTGTGCGCGCCCGCGCCGTTCCAGTCGCCCTTGGCCGGCTTGGCGTCCAGGGTGGCGGAGACACCGAAGTCCTCGGCGGTGCGGTAGAGCAGCCAACGGGCCACCCACAGCTGGTCGGAGACGTCCAGCGGGCCCAGCGGGCCGACCTGGAACTCCCACTGGCCGGGCATCACCTCGGCATTGATGCCGGAGATGCCGAGGCCCGCGGTCAGGCAGTTGTCGAGGTGCGCCTCGACGATCTCACGGCCGAAGATCTCGTCCGCGCCGACACCGCAGTAGTAGCCGCCCTGCGGGGCCGGGAAGCCGCCCTCGGGGAAGCCCAGCGGGCGGGACCCCTTGAAGAAGGTGTACTCCTGCTCGATGCCGAACAGCGACTCCTGCGAGGCGAACTTCTCGGCGACCTCGCGCAGCGCCGCACGGGTGTTGGACTCGTGCGGAGTACCGTCGATGTTGAAGACCTCGCACAGCACCAGCACGTCGTTCTCGCCGCGGAACGGGTCCTTGTACGTGGCGACCGGCTTGAGTACGCGGTCCGAGGCGTGGCCCTCGGCCTGGTTGGTGCTGGAGCCGTCGAAGCCCCAGATGGAGAGCTCGGCGCCGTCCGCGAGGATCTTCGTCTTCGATCGCAGCTTCGCGGTCGGCTCGGTGCCGTCTATCCAGATGTACTCAGCCTTGTAGGTCACGTTGACGCCATCCTTAACGAACGAGAGCGCGGGTGCTGGCCGACGAGCGACGCTGATCGGGCCGGTTGCAGCGTCGCAAAATGCCTTTTCCCGTCTGTTGCCCATCGGTTAACCACGTGTGAACGCGCCCTCCGGTCGGGCCTGATGACCAGCGAATTCGGATCAGCCGTCACTTGCGGCCACCGTGCCTCCCCGGACACCGGCGCGGTCCCCGCCGGGGACGCCGGCGGGACGTCCGCGGGGACACCGGCCGGGTACGCCGGCGGGACGGCCGCGGGCGGCACGAGGGGGCCGCGGGGACCGGCGGCGCGGGACCGGTGACGCGGACCGGCCGTCGGACCGGGGCGCGGACCGGTCGTCGGACCGGGGCGCGGATCCGGTCGCCCGGACCCGTGGCGGGCGGCCCGCGGCGGCCGGGCAGAATGGACGCCATGCCGCACACCACTGTCGAGTACTCCGCCGCCGTCGCGGACACCTTCGAGCGCCGCGGGTTCGCCGAGGACCTGCACAAGACACTGACCACGACACTCGGGGTGCGGCTCACCAGCTGCAAGACCCGGTTCCTCCGGCTGGACGAGGAGTACCTCGCCGACGGCTCACCCCGGTACGCGCTGATCCACGCCGAGGTCGCGCTGCTGTCCGGGCGCGCCCCCGAGGTCAAGCGCGAGCTGGCCGAGGCGGTGCTGGCCCTGCTCCGGCGGCACGCCGCGCCCGCCCCGGCGGTGGAGGTCCAGTTCTCCGTGGCGCTGCGCGACCTGGACCGCGAGACCTACGTGAAACACGACGAACCCCGGGTAACCGCATGACCACGCGGGTAGGACTGTTCGGTACCGGACCCTGGGCCCGCCGCACCCACGGGCCCGCGCTCGCCGCGCACCCCGATGTGGAGCTGGTCGGCGTCTGGGGCCGCAGGCCCGAGGCGGCGGCCGAGGTCGCGGCCGAGTTCGGCGCACGGGCGTACGGGGACCCGCAGGCGCTGACCGCCGACGTGGACGCGGTGGCGATCGCGCTGCCGCCCGCCCTCCAGGCGCCGCTGGCGGTCGAGGCGGCCCGGTCCGGGCGGCACCTGCTGCTGGACAAGCCGCTCGCGGCGACCGCCGAGGACGCGCACGCGGTGGCCGACGCGGTGGCGGCGGCCGGGGTCGCCTGCGTGGTCTTCTTCACGCTGCGCTTCGACCCGGGCAGCGCCGAGTGGATCGACAAGCAGGCGGCGACGGGCGACTGGTTCACCGGCCGCGCCGACTGGTACGGCGCGGTGTTCGGCGGCGGCGCCAGTCAGTACGCCGACTCACCCTGGCGGCGGGAGAAGGGCGGCCTGTGGGACGTCGGCCCGCACGCGCTGTCCGTACTGCTGCCGGTGCTGGGCGACGTCACCGAGGTGCACGCGGCCCGCGGCGCCGGCGACACCACGCATCTGACGCTGCGCCACGACAGCGGCGCCTCCAGCACCGCGGTGCTGACCCTGACGGCGCCGCCGGCCGGCGCGGGGGTGGCCGTGGAGTTCCGCGGCGCGCACGGCGTCGTCGGCTACCCGGACGGCGTCAGCGGCCCGGCCACCGCCTCCTTCAGCCGCGCGATCGACGCGCTCACCGCCGCGATCGCCGGCGGACCGGTCGCCGCGCACCCCTGCGACGCCCGGTTCGGGGCCCGGGTGTCCGAGATCCTGGCGGCGGCGGAGGCGGCACTGGGATAGCCGCGGCGGCACCGGGGCGGCCCGCCGCAACGTACCCGCGTGCGGCCGGCGGGTCCGCGGAGCGGCAGGGCCCGCGTGTCGGTCCGCGTGTCGGTCCGCGTGGCGGTCCGCGTGGCGCACGGGCGCGGCAACGGGTCGCGCCCGTGCGGGAGCCGGCGCGGCCGGTCCGGCGACCGGCGGGGCGCCCGCGCGCGTACGTCCCCCGCCTGTGCCGGTACGTCTCGCGTCCGCGCTCACCGCCCTGCCCGGCGGGTCCGTTCCGGTCGCCGCGCGGCACCGGGTCCGCGGCGCCCCGAACGGAGGAGCGGGCCGCGGACCGGGGAAGAAAGCCGTCGGCCGGTGACTTGTACGGATCATGAAGGCGATCACCTACACGACCATTGGCAGCCCCGACGTGCTCACCCTCAGTGAGCGCCCGCTGCCCGAGCCGGGCCATGGCGAGGTGCGGGTCCGGGTGCGGGTGTCCGGCGTCAACCCGACCGACTGGAAAGCGCGGCAGCACACCGCGCCCGACGGCGAGCAGGTGCCGAACCAGGACGGCGCCGGAGTGGTCGACGCGGTCGGCTCCGGCGTGCCGGAAAGCCGGATCGGCGAGCGCGTCTGGCTCTGGGAGGCCGCGTACCAACGGGCCGACGGCACCGCCCAGGAGTATGTGACGCTGCCCTCCCGCCAGGCCGTCGCCCTGCCCGAGCACGCCTCCTTCGACCTCGGCGCGAGCCTTGGCATCCCGGTCCTCACCGCCCACCGCGTGCTCACCGTGGCCGACGGCGGCCCGCAGCGGCTCGCCGTCGGCGCCCTCGACGGCCGTACGGTGCTCGTCGCGGGCGGCGCCGGCGCGGTGGGCAACGCGACGATCCAGCTGGCCCGTTGGGCCGGCGCCACCGTCATCACCACGGTCAGCGGCGCCGAGAAGGCCGGCCTCGCCAAGGCGGCCGGCGCGCACCACGTCGTCAACTACCGCGAGGAGGACGCCGCCGCCGAGATCCGCCGGATCGCCCCGGACGGCGTGCACATCGTGGCCGAGGTCGCCCCGGCCGCCAACGCCGAACTCGACGTCGCGGTGGTCGCGCCCGACGCGGTGGTCGCCTTCTACGCCACCGACACCAGCGCGTTCACCGTGCCGATCCGCCCGTCGATGACCCACAACATCCGCTGGCAGGGCGTTCTGGTCTACACGGTGCCGCGCGCCGCGAAGGACCACGCGGTGGCGGCGGTGACGGCGGCGGTCGCCGACGGCGCGATCCGGGTCGGCGAGGACGCCGGGCTGCCGCTGCACCACTTCCCGCTGGAGCGCACGGGCGACGCGCACGCGGCGGTGGCGGCGGGCGCGGTCGGCAAGGTGCTGATCGACGTGACGGAGTAGGGGCCGCCGGAACCGTCCGGGTCCGGGGCCGCGTCCTGGCCCCGGGCACGGCCCCGGGCGCGGTCCGCTGCCGGTCGCGGACCATCGACCATGGGGTGCGGGCCGCCGACCGCGGGCCGCTCCGGCCGATCATGGCCGGATCACACCGCGGCGGCGGTGAACGACTCGGCCGCCGCGACGGCCGCCGCCTCCGCCAGGGCGATGCCCCCGCCCTCGGAGTGCTGACCGGAGGACAGCACGCAGATCAGCAGCCGGTGGCCCCCGTGGACCACCATGCCGACGCTGTTGATGTCCCACCGGCCGGTCGCGCTGCGCTGGAGCCAGCCGTTCTTCAGGGCGTAGCCCGCGTCGTCGGAGTCGGCGGCCGAGACACCCCAGCGCTGACCGGGGGATATCGAGGTCATCAGCGACTTCACGAAGCTCCGGGAGGCTGCCGACAGCGGTGACCCGGCGCCGCCGAAGATCGCCCGCAGCAGGGTCAGTTGGTCGGCCGCGGTGGTCTGGGTGAGGCCCCACAGATCGCCCTGGCCGCCGGTGGTGTGGCGCAGTCCGAGGGTCGCGTTGCCCGCGGCGAGCCCGGAGGCGCCGCCGATGGTCTCCCACAGCGCATCGGCCGCGCTGTTGTCGCTCACCTCGATCATCGAGGTGGCCAGATTCCGCTGCCCGGCGGTCAGGGACGTCCCCGCGTGCTGATGCCGCAGCAGCAGGGTGGCGAGGATGTCGACCTTGACGATGCTGGCGGTGTCGTACGCGGGGTCCCCGCTGTCGCTGTCGTACGTGGCGCTCGCCGTGCCGTCCAGATCGGCGACGCCCACCGACAGGTTCCCGGTGCGGCTGCCGGCCACTCTCCCGACAGCTCGGGAGAGTGCCTGGCGGGCGCTGACGGTCGGGGTGGGGGAGGGTGTGGCGGTGGCGGTGGCGGTGGCGGTGGCGGTGGCGGCCGTGGCGGCGGGCGTCCGCGGGGGGGACGCCGAGGGGGCCGGCGCCGACCCGGACGCGACGGCCGCCGGACCGGACGGGCTGGGCGCCGGGGTGGAGACGACCGCCCCCGGTGTCTGCGCGACCGGCGGGGAGCCCGCGCCGCCGGTGGGCGTCCGCACGACCGTGGCCAGCGTCAACGTGGCCATCACGGCCAGCGCGGCCACTGATACGACCATCTGCCGGGACCACCAGCGGTCCCCGCTCCCGCCCACGCCCCCCAGTGGGCCTATTCCGTCCTCGCCGTCCTCCGGCGACCGAACCTGACTCATGGGAGAGCACCGTATGAACGAAACCTTGGGAACGGCTGAGATCCCGGTTCCAATCGTGTGAATCCCGCTCGACGCTGCCATCTGGGTACTTCTTGCGCGACTTCTGTCAATTATTTCGCCTTACGTTCGATCTATTGCGCGAACATAACCCCGTCGTTACGCTCCCCCGCACCAGACTTCCGAACCGCTGCCGATCCCCAATCAGCCGCGCGACAGCGGGAGTTGACGCCGACCGCAGGAGAGTCCAGATGGGTGTGTCACGTCGTTCGTTCTTGGGCACGGCGGCCGGTGGGTCGGCCGCTGTGGGGTTGGCTGCGTTGGGTGTGGCTGTACCTGCGTCTGCTGTGGGGGGTGTTGCGGCGGTGAGTGGTCCGGGGGATGTGGTGGGGAAGGTGTCGGTGGGGTATCAGGGGTGGTTCGCGGCGGTCGGTGACGGTGCGCCGATCAATGCGTGGTGGCATTGGTCGGCGAACGCGGGTCAGGCGCCGTCGCCGTCGAACACGGGGATTGTGGCGTGGCCGGACGTGCGGGACTACGCGCGGACATATCACACGGGGTACGCGAGTCTGGGGAACGGGCAGCCGGCGACGTTGTTCTCGTCGTACGACCAGCAGACGGTGGACACGCATTTCCTGTGGTTGCAGCAGAACGGTATCGACACGGCGGCGTTGCAGCGGTTCAACCCGACGGGGGGTGAGGGTCCGACGCGGGATGCGATGGCGGTGAAGGTGCGCAGTGCGGCGGAGTCGCACGGGCGGAATTTCTACGTCATGTACGACGTGACGGACTGGACGGACATGCAGTCGGAGATCAAGGCCGACTGGACGAACAAGATGCAGGCCCACACGGCGTCCCCCGCCTACGCGGTGCAGAACGGGAAGCCGGTGGTGTGTGTCTGGGGGTTCGGGTTCAGTGATGACAAGCGGCCGTGGGGGCCGGGGCCGTGTCTGGACGTGGTGAACTGGTTCAAGGCGCAGGGGTGTTATGTGATCGGAGGGGTGCCGACGTGGTGGCGTACGGGGGATCGGGATTCGCGGGCGGGGTTTCTTGACGTGTATCACGCGTTCGACATGATCTCGCCGTGGTTGGTGGGGCGGATCGGGAGCGTGGGGGATGCGGACAACTTCTACGGTGTGGCGACGGTGCCGGATCTGGCGGACTGTGCGGCGCACGGGATCGACTATCAGCCGTGTGTGCTGCCGGGTGCGGTGACGCTGCGGCAGCGTGCGCACGGTGATTTCATGTGGCGGCAGTTCTACAACATGGTGCGGGCGGGGGTGCAGGGGGTTTATATCTCGATGTTCGACGAGTTCAACGAGGGGAACCAGATCGCGAAGACGGCGGAGTCGTTGGCGTGGGTGCCGACGAATTCGGGGTTTTCGGCGTTGGACGAGGACGGTACGGCGTGCTCCTCGGACTACTATCTGCGGCTGACCGGTGACGGCGGGCGGATGCTCAAGGGCCGGATCGCGCTGACCGCCACCCGTCCCACCCCACCCGTCACCACCACCGGCGGCGGCGACACCACCCCGCCCAGCGCGCCCGGCAACCTCCAGGTCACCGGCCACACCAGCACCTCCGTGACGCTGTCCTGGACCGCCGCGACCGACAACGTGGGTGTCACCGGCTACCGCGTCCTGCGGGTCACCGGCTCCTCCACCACACCGGTCGGCAGCACCGCGGGGAACGTCACCACCTTCACCGTCACCGGCCTGAGCCCGGCCACCGCCTACACCTTCGACGTCCAAGCCCTCGACGCGGCCGGCGACATCTCCCAGCCGTCGAACCAGGTGACCGTCACCACCGACGCGGGCACCCCGCCGCCGGCCACCGACCTCGCACTGGGCGCGACGGCCACGGCGAGCAGCTCGACCCAGAACTACTACGCCACCAACGTCAACGACGGGAACGCCAACACCTACTGGGAGTCGGCCAACAACGCCTTCCCGCAATGGCTCCAGCTCGACCTCGGCACCTCGTACACCGTCAAGCGGCTCGTGCTCAAACTGCCGCCGGCCACCGCGTGGGCGGCCCGTACCCAGACCATCAGCGTGCAGACGGCCACCAGCCTGCCGCCCGGCGCCCAGCCGTCCGCCAATCACACGTTCGACCCGGCGACGGGCAACACCGTGACCGTCACCCTGCCGGCCGCGGTCGCCGCCCGCTACGTCCGGCTGACCTTCACCGCCAACACCGGCTGGCCGGCCGGCCAGCTCTCGGAGCTCGAGGTCTACAGCGCCTGAGCCCGGAAGAGCGCGGGGCCGTGGGTCCGGGGTCGCCCCGGGCTTCGGTGGTTCGGGGGCCGCGACGGCTCGCCACCCCAGTACTCCGGTCACGCGCGGTGCGGCGTTCACGCGTCGTCGTCGCATCGCGCGTGGCCGGGCCGGTCGCGGGGCCCTCGGCGGGGGCCGCCGCGACGGTGCGGGCAGGACTTCGCGCCGGGCACGCTCTCCCGGCCGGGGACGACGGGGCAGGGGCCGAAGGGACCGACTCCTTCCGGTCCCGGGAGTTGTCCACAGGTGGGAAAGCCCGGGTGGGGGGCGCTGTGGCAAGCTGAGAGCCGTCCGGGAACCCGGGCAGCAGGCCGCGTAGGAAAGGCATGGAATCCGCGCATGAGTACTGTCGCCGTCACCGGGGCAAGTGGAAAGACCGGTCGTGTCGTCGTCGCCGACCTGCTGGCGCACGGCCATGACGTCCTCGCCGTGGATATAGCGGCCGGCCCCGGCGACCGCGAGCGGATGGCCGGCATCGGGGCGCCGCTGCTCTGCGCCGACCTGACCGACTACGGGCAGACGGTGGACGCGCTGCGGGACGCCGACACGGTGGTGCACCTCGCCAACATCCCCGCGCCCGGCCTCTTCCCGGCCGCCCACACGCTGAACACCAACCTGGCGATGAACAACAACGTCTTTCTCGCCGCCGCGCAGAACAAGCTGTCCCGGGTGGTCTGGGCGTCCAGCGAGACGACCCTCGGCTTGCCCTTCGACACCCCGCCCCGCTACGCGCCGGTCGACGAGGATCACTACCCGTACCCCACCTCCACCTACGCCCTGTCCAAGACCGCGAGCGAGACCACAGCCGGGCACATCGCCGAGTGGTCCGGCATCCCCTTCGTCGCGCTGCGGCTGTCCAACGTCCACGTCGAGCAGGACTACCGGCACATCCCGGGCTACTGGTCCGACCCGCACTCCCGCAAGTGGAACCTGTGGGGATACGTGGACGCGCGGGACGTCGCACTGGCCTGCCGGCTGGCCCTGTCCGCGCCGATGACCGGCGCCCCGTCCTTCGTCATCGCCGCCGCCGACACCATCATGAACCGTCCCTCCGCCGAACTCCTCGCGGAGGTCTTCCCCGGGGTCGAGCTCACCCGCGAGATAGGCACGTACGAGACGCTGCTGAGCATCGACCGGGCCCGGAACGAACTGGACTACACCCCCCGGTTCTCCTGGCGCGACGTCCTCCACCGCGACGCCTGAGTCTGACCTCCGGACCGGCTCCGCGCCCGCGGCCCGTCCCGCCCCTCCTGCCGCGGGGCGCTGCTGCCCGGTGCCGGCTCCCCGCTCCGGTTCGCCGCCCCTCTTTTCCCCGGGCGGGCGCAGTCGGCCGTGTCATGGGGGCAGGTGCCTCCCGGGTTTCCGCTGGAGGATCCTCCAGCGTTCCGCCCCGCGGGCCCGGCGAAGACCGTATTCGGCGCCAATAGACTTCAGCGGACACGCCCCGCTTGAATCGGCTTACCCGACCCCGGGAGGACGGCAGGAAGCGTGGATCTCAACACGGTGGTGGAGGTGTGCGACGCCCGCTCGCACACCGAGTGGCGGGAGGGCGACGCCTGGCTGGGCGGCGGCACCTATCTGTTCTCCGAACCGCAGCCGCACCTGCGCCGGCTGGTGGACCTGAGCCGCACCGGCTGGCAGCCGTTGGCGCGGACCGCGGACGGCGGCCTGGAGATCGCCGCCACCTGCACCATCGCCCAGCTGTCCCGGTACGCCGCCGCTTCGGCCGCGACGGCCGCGCCGCTGTTCGAGCAGTGCTGCCGCGCCTTCCTCGCCTCCTGGAAGATCTGGAACATGGCCACGGTCGGCGGCAACCTCTGCAACGCGCTGCCCGCCGGCCCGATGATCTCGCTGACCGCCGCGCTCGACGGCGAGTGCCTGCTGATCGCCAGGGACGGCCGTACCCGGACCGTCCCTGCGGTCGACTTCGTCACCGGCCCCGGCCGCACCGTCCTCGGCCGCGGCGAGCTGCTCCGCTCGGTGACGCTGCCCGCCCGCGCGCTGGCGGCGCGTACCGGCTTCCGGCAGGCGTCGCTCTACGGCCTCGGCCGGTCCGGCGTCCTGGTGATCGGCACCCTCGGCGCGGGCTCCGGGAACGTCGGCGCCGACGCCCCCGGTACCGAGCCACCCGGCGCCGGGGGCGCGGACACCCCCGGCGCGGACACCGCGGGCGCGGACACCGCGGGCGCGGGCTGCGGCTTCGCGCTGAACGTGACCGCCTCGACCGTACGGCCGTTCCAGCTGCGGTTCGCCCGGCTGCCCGGGGCCGAGGAGCTGCGAGCGGCCGTCGAGCGGGAGATCGCACCGGTCGCGTACTACGACGACATCCACGGGCTGCCCGCATGGCGGCGGCACATGACCGCGCGCCTCGCCGAGGAGATCCGCCGGGACTTCGACGACCCGCACGACCGCCACGACCGTACCGGGGGGACCGTCCGATGAGCTTCGAGATCCGCGTCAACGACGAGCCCTTCGATGTCGAGCCCCGCCCCGGGCAGTCGCTGCGGACGTATCTGCGCGACCGCGGCTGGTTCGGCGTGAAGAAGGGCTGCGACGCGGGGGACTGCGGCGCCTGCACCGTGCACGTCGACGGCGACGCGGTGCACAGCTGCCTTTACCCCGCGGTGCGCGCCGACGGCCGGACGGTCACCACGGTCGAGGGGCTGGCCCGCGCGGACGGGCGGCTGCACCCCGTGCAGCAGCGGTTTCTCGACGCCCAGGGCTTCCAGTGCGGCTTCTGCACCGCCGGGTTCCTGATGACGACCGCCGCTCTGGACGACGACCAGCTCACCGACCTGCCGAGGGCGCTGAAGGGCAACCTGTGCCGCTGCACGGGCTACCGGGCCATCGAGGACGCGATCCGCGGCGTCCAGCACACCGAGGAGGCCGGCGCCGGGCAGGCCGTCGGCCGCAGCCTCGGCGCGCCCGCCGGGCCGCAGATCGTCACCGGCACTGCCCGCTACACCTTCGACGTCGACATCGAGGGGCTGCTGCACATGAAGCTGCTGCGCTCCCCGCACCCGCACGCCCGCATCACCGCCATCGACACCGCCGAAGCCCTGAAGGTCCCCGGGGTGCACCTCGTCCTCACCCACTACGACGCCCCCGAGCGCCTCTACTCCTCGGGCCGGCACGAACACCCCGCCGACGACCCCGACGACACCCGGCTGCTGGACGACGTGGTGCGGTTCGTCGGCCAGCGGGTCGCGGCCGTCGTCGCCGACAGCGAGGCCGCCGCCGAGGAGGGCTGCCGCCGGATCGCGGTCACATACGAGCAGCTGCCGTACGTCCTCGACCCGGAGGAGGCGATGCGCCCCGGCGCCCCGCTCCTCCACCCGGGCAAGGGCCCCGAGGCGCGTATCGCCCGCGCCGGGAGCAACGTCGTCGGCGAGGTGCACGGCGAAGTCGGCAGCGTCGAGCAGGGCTTCGCCGAGGCCGACGTGGTGTACGAGGACACCTTCCGCACCCAGCGGGTCCAGCACGCCAGCCTGGAGACACACGGCACGGTGGCGTACTTCGAGCCTTTCGAGCCCGGCACCTCCGCCGAGCCCCGCACGTCCGCCGAGGCCGCTGAACCCGCCACCTCCGCCGGGTCCGCCACCTCCGCCGGGCCCGGCGGTTCCGCCGGGGCGGTGCCGCGGGCACCGGGCCGCGCGGTGTGGCCCGGCGATCCCGGCCGGCGGATCGTGGTCCGCTCCAGCACCCAGGTCCCCTTCCTGACCCGGCGCGCCCTGTGCGCCCTGTACGACCTGCCGCCGGAGCGCGTCCGGGTCGTCGCCGGCCGGGTCGGCGGCGGCTTCGGCGGCAAGCAGGAAATGCTCACCGAGGACATCGTGGTGCTGGCCGCGCTGCGGCTGGGACGGCCGGTGAAGTTGGAGTTCACCCGGCCGGAGCAGTTCCACGGGGCGACCACCCGGCACCCGTTCACCGTCCGGATCAAGGCGGGCGCCCGGCGCGACGGCACGCTGACCGCGCTCCAGCTCCGGGTCGTCACCAACACCGGCGCCTACGGCAACCACGGCCCCGCCGTGATGTACCACAGCGTCCACGAGTCGGTGGCGGTCTACCGCGCCCCGCACAAGAAGGTCGAGGCGTACTCCGTCTACACCAACGCCGTACCGGCCGGCGCCTTCCGCGGCTACGGCCTCGGCCAGGTCGCCTTCGCCGTCGAGTCCGCCATGGACGAACTCGCCCGCCGGCTCGGCGTCGACCCGCTGGTCTTCCGCGAGCGCAACATCATCGGCCCCGGCGAGCGGATGATCAGCCCGGCCGGTGAGGACGACGACCTGTACATCGCGAGCTACGGCCTCGACCAGTGCCTACGGGTGATCCGCGAGGCCATCGCCGACGACCGCAGCGCGGCCGACGCCCCCGACGGCTGGCTGGTCGGCCATGGCACCGCCATGTGCATGATCGCCACCGGGCCGCCCGGCGGCCACTTCGCCGACGCCCGCGTCTCGCTGCTGCCCGACGGCACCTACGACGTCGCGGTCGGCACCGCCGAGTTCGGCAACGGCACCACCACCGTCCACCGGCAGCTCACCGCCGGCGCGCTCGGCACCACCGTCGACCGGATCGCGGTCCGCCAGTCCGACACCGACGTGGTGGGCCACGACACCGGCGCCTTCGCCTCCACCGGCATCGTGGTGGCCGGCAAGGCCGTCCTGCGGGCCGCCGGAGCGCTCGCCGAACAGCTGCTCGCCCTCGCCGCGGAGTACGCGGGCGTCCCGGCGGGCCGCTGCCGGCTGGTCGCCGACGCGGTGGAGTGCGACGGCCGGACCGTACCGCTGAAGGAGCTGTACGAGGCCGCCCGCGACCGGGGCGTGGAGCCCGCCGCCGACGGACACTGGGGCGGCACCCCGCGCTCGGTCGCCTTCAACGCCCACTGGTTCCGCCTCGCCGTCGACCCCGGCACCGGTGAGATCCGCGTCCTGCGCAGCGTCCACGCCGCCGACGCGGGCGTGGTGATGAACCCGCTCCAGTGCCGTGGCCAGGTCGAGGGCGGCGTCGCGCAGGCCCTCGGCGCCACCCTCTTCGAGCAGGTGCTGCTCGACGACCGTGGTGAGGTCACCACCGCCGCCTTCCGCCAGTACCGCCTCCCCGCGTACGCCGACATCCCCCGTACCGAGGTCCACTTCATGGAGACCGCCGACGCGATCGGCCCCCTGGGCGCCAAGTCGATGAGCGAAAGCCCGTTCAACCCCATCGCCCCCGCCTTCGCCAACGCCCTGCGCGACGCCACCGGGGTGCGCTTCACCGAGGTTCCCCTGCTGCGCGACAAGGTCTGGACCGCCCTCGCTGCCCGCTCCACGCCCTAAGCTGGGCGTATGCAGTCGTACACGATCGGGCAGGCCGCGCGCCTGCTGGGCGTCAGCCCGGACACCGCCCGGCGCTGGGCGGACGCCGGCCGGGTGGCCACGTACCGCGACCCGTCGGGGAGGCGTCTCATCGACGGCCCGGACCTGGCGGCGTTCTCCGTCGAACTGGCGCAGACCGACGCCGACCCGGACGGTTCGCACACCACGGTGCGCAACGCCTTCCCCGGCATCGTCACCGCCGTCAAGCTCGGCGACGTGGCCGCCCAGGTCGAGATCCAGGCCGGCCCGCACCGCGTGGTCTCGCTCGTCACCCGCGAGGCGGTGGAGGAACTCGGCCTTGAGGTGGGCGCCGAGGCGATCGCCCGGGTCAAGTCGACGAACGTGCACATAGACCGGGCCTGACCGCCCCCGCCTCCGGCGGTCCGTACGGCCGAGCGCCGCGGCTCCCGGCTGCCCGCACGGCCGGGGCGGATCCCGGCCCGGCCGCCCGCACGCTGTCGCGGGGCCCCCGCCCCCGGCGGCACACGGACCCGCGGCAGCTGTTCTGGCTGGAGTGGCTGTCCCGGCCGGAGCGGGACGCGGGCGCGTTCGCCTCCGGCGGCGAGCGGATCAGCGCCCCGGGCCGTACGGCCGTGGCGGGCCCGCGCCCAGCGGCCGGTGGGCCCGCGTCCGGCCGCCCGCGGGCCTACTTCAGCAGGCGGGACATCCGCCGGTCCGCGAGCGGTTTGCCGCCGGTCTGGCAGGTAGGGCAGTACTGGAGCGCGGAGTCGCTGAAGGACACCTCGCGGATCGTGTCACCGCACACCGGGCACGGCTCGCCCTTGCGCCCGTGCACCCGCAGCCCGCTCTTCTTTTCGGCCTTGAGCTCCTTCAGCGGCAGCCCCCGGGAGCGTTCCACCGCCTCCCGCAGGGTCGTCCCGAGCGCCTCGTACAGCCCGGCGACCTCCTCCCCGCCGAGCCGTGCGGCCAGCTTGAAGGGCGACATACGGGCCGCGTGCAGGATCTCGTCCGAGTACGCGTTGCCGATCCCGGCGATCACCCCCTGATCGCGCAGCACCCCCTTGATCTGCCGCCGCTCACCTTCCAGCAGCGCGCTGAAGACCGCGAGCGTGAACGACTCGTCGAACGGGTCCGGCCCCAGCCGCGCCACCCCGGGCACCTCCCGCGGATCCCGCACGACATGGACGGCCAGCCGCTTCTGCGTGCCGGCCTCCGTCACGTCGAACCCGGTGTCCGCCGGCTCCGTCAGCCGCACCCGCAGCGCCAGCGGCCCCTTCCCCGGCCGCGGCGGCCCCGCCGCCAGCTTCTCGCTCCACCGCACCCACCCGGCCCGAGCCAGATGCATCACCAGGTACAGCTCCCCGGCCCGCAGCCCCAGGAACTTCCCGTACCGCTCCACCCCGTCGAAGGTACGTCCCTCGAACGCGGTCACCGCCGGCTCGTACGTCTTCAGCGCGTGCACCGCGACCGGATACACCCGCTCCACCCGCCGCCCGACGGCGTGCTCCACCAGGAACCCTCTCAGCGCTTCGACCTCCGGCAATTCAGGCATACCCCCCAGTGTGCACCGCCCCGCCCCCGGTAGCCGCCCGATCACCCCAGGTCAACGCCCATCCCCACCCCCACCCAGCCCCCGCCCGATGCGACCCGCACAAAGACGGCCCCTCCACCGGACCCGGAGCGGTCGAGTGTTCGTCATGCGGAGAGATTGATGGCCTGCCAACGCCCCGGGGGCCGTTCGCTGAAAAGGCCGTGGGCCGTATGTCCGAGAACGGACGTACGGCCCACGACCCAAAACGGTCCAGGGGAGCGGATACCCGCTCTGACCTGGGGTCTTCCTAGATGTCGAAGTACAGCTCGAACTTTCGCGCCCCTTCTGCCACCTGTGGCGGAAGGGGCGCGGTGCGTTGACCAGCATCTTTTACCGATGGATGGCGATGGGTCGCGATGGGTGCAGCTAAGGGTGCTGCGGACTGTCTGCGGACTGCTGTTGCTCACGCTCCGAAGCGATCCGCGTGGCGATCCGCCGTACCCACTCCCGGCTGTACGGGGTGTGCTCCGAGATGGCGGTGAGGGGGAGGCCGGCCTGTCGGGCATCCGCCAGCAGCTCGTCAAGGGCCTTCCGCGTCTTCTCGTGCGCAGCGGATGCCTTGTCTAGCTTGCGGAGCCATTGGGCGTCCGTGAGGGGCTTGGCTTCCTTCTCTCCTGTCATGAGCTGCATGCTCTCACGTCTGTGCGTCCACTGACTAGACGGCTCACGAAAAGAATCTTCGTCTACTTTGTTGCAGTGACGGGCCCAGTCGTGCAAGTCTGTTCCTGCCACAAAGTAGACGGCCCCAACCGGTGATCTCACCCACCGGCCAGGGCCTAGGCCGAACCCCTCCGCAAAGGGAGATCAACCATGGGTACGAGCGTACAGACGCTTCCCGACACCGACTTCTACCGGGCCTTCGCCGACCGCGTCCGCAAGACCGTCGCCGAGCACACCCGTACCGCCGACCAGGCGCCGGCCACGGAGCCCCTGCTGCCCGCGTGCCACGTCTGCGGCGACACCACCGGCCCCTGGTACCCGGACCCGTCCGGGGCCCGGTGGCCGTCCGGCGCCCAGAAGTTGGTGTGCGGCCAGCACCGGGGCGAGGCCGCCGAGCCCACCGCGCCCCCGGCAGGCAAGACGTGGACCATCACTACGGAGCACGGGGCCAGCATCACCGGCTACCTGCCGCCGTGGGACCCGCAGGACCCGAGCGAGGAGAACATTCCGGCGAACTACCTGGAGTTGCGCCTGTCCGACCTGGCGCACGTCCGGCACTTCGACGGACAGATCATCGAAGTCGACGTGAGCCAGGGCGGGGGCAAGGGGCGGTACGTCGGCCCGTGCGGGATTTTGGAAGGCGGGATCTGGCTCCAGCCGTACTCGGACGACCCGGCCGAGCGAGTGCCCATGGTGCGCATCGAGGCACTGGAGGGCAGCGACGACTGGCTGACGCCCTTGGACCCGGACGGTGTCGCCGACCTGGCCGCGAAGCTGCGGGCGCAGGCCGACCGCCTCGACAACGAGGTGCGGCCCATGCTGATCGCCGCCCGCGAGGACTGGGCGCGCAACGGCGGCGCCCGATGAGCGGCCCGGCGGTGGTCCGCCGGCCGACGGAGGACGCGGCCGTGGACAAGGTGACGGCCCGCCGGCTGTCCCCGGCCCGGGTGGCGGACCTGTTGATCGTGGCCCGTGCGACCGGTGACCGGTACGGGGCGCTGCTGTTCGACAAGATGCTCGACCGCGCGATGGGAGACCAGGCATGAGCGACTGCCGTATCCCCGGCTGCTCCGGCAGCTGGCACGACGACGAAATCTGCGACGTGGTCCTCGCCGACCTGGCCGGGCCGGGTACGGCGCTCATCACCGAGGTGAGCGTCGGCACCACCGAGCCGGCCGAGCTGATCGTGTGGGAGGCGGAGGACGGCGACAACCTCTTCCGCACCCGCGACGGGGCCGAGGCCCTGAAGTTCGCCGCGAAGCTCCGCCAGCTCGCCGCAGCCGTCGAGCGGGGAGCGCCCCTGCTCGGTACGCAGGAAGAGCCCCGCTACCTGGTGGCCGGGTACGTCAACGGCGTGTACCAGGGGCCGTGCTACGACGAGACGATCGGGCGGTGACCGTGCGGAAGAAGTGGGATCTGCTCGGGAACGCGGCCCTCGTGATGGCGATCGTGGGCACCGCGGCGGCCGAGTACAAGCTCGCCAGGGAGTCCGGGTGGGGTTACGTCTCGTTCGCCCTGCCGGGGGCGCTGGACGTGTACGCGGTTCGCTCGATGCGGGTACGGAAGGACATGGCCTTGATGGCCGGTGTGATGTTCGCGGTGAACGCGGTGTCGCATCTGGTGTCGGCCGGCCTGCTGTCCGCTTCGTGGCCGGTGGTGGTCGCGGTGTCGGCGCTGCCGATCCTGGTCC
Organism: Streptomyces sp. ITFR-21; assembly: GCF_031844685.1. NCBI lineage: Bacteria > Bacillati > Actinomycetota > Actinomycetes > Kitasatosporales > Streptomycetaceae > Actinacidiphila > Actinacidiphila sp. ITFR-21. The sequence goes on along the minus strand of NZ_CP134605.1, from coordinate 1,476,498 downwards.
TCGTTCGGGTGCACGCCATCTCCGACTCCGACCCGACTCCGACCGGGCCAGAAATGGAGGGGGTGCCCCAGGTGGAGGGGGCCGCCGACTCCGGCTCCGGTCGGAGTCGGGTTGAGGTTCCGGCGGAGCCGGCACCGGAACCGGTGGTGCTCGAACGGGTTCCGGAACCGCAGGTCACAGGCTCGACGCTTCCCGCAGATCTGCGGGAAGCGCCCGTCCTCGGCCCGCTCGTCCCGGTGGCGGAACTGCTCGCCGGAACCAGCCGCGACCAGCAACTTTCCCCGATCGGGGAAGGAACGGAACTGGCAGCGGAACCGCCGGAACCTGAGCCCGTGGTTCCGGAACCCGAGCCGGAACCGGCCGCCGGTTCCGGCGGGGTTCCGCCCGAGCGGGTGCGCACCGTCCGGGAGTGGCTGGCCGCCGAGCCGGAACTGACCGGAACCGAGATCGGCCGCCGCTTCGGAACCTCCGACTCCTACGGCCGCCGCATCAAGAAGATCGCTACCGGGGGAGTGTCATGACGTACATCCCGTACCGCCTCGTCCGCACCCGGCACACTCTCGGCCACGAGGTCGACATGCAGTGCCCCGCGTTCTGCACCCAGACCCACGGCACGCCCGTACCCGGTGCGCTGCTCGGCACCGCGGAGCCCGGTCACTTCTACGACCACGAGTGGCACACCGGTCCGTCGTTCCAGCTCGTCGCCCCCGGCGACCACTACTGGGACAGCGCCGACTTCTGCACCGAGGAAGACCGCGTCTACCCGGTGCTCCACACCGAGTTGAGCGCCGAGCCCCTGGACGACGGCACGTTCGGCACCCCGTTCATCTACGTCGACACCCTCAATGCCGGACAGGGCGCATGGCTCGATGTCGCCGAGACCGACCAGCTGATCCGGGACCTGAAGATCTACACCGCGCGGCTGCAAGAGCTGCGCGACCAGCTCGCCGAACTCACGGAGGAGGAGTCGTGACCACCACCTGGGACCCGATCGAACGGAAGCGGCTCTTTGACGAGTGGCTGGCCTCCCTGACGCCGGCCGACTACGTCCGCGAGGTGCTGCTCGACAACGCCCGCGACAGCCTCCTCGACGGGCTGTGCGAGCTAGGCGACGGAGCCCCCGACGTGGCCATGCAGGAGACGGTGGGAGGGGACTGCGGAACGGTCCGCTTCACTCTCACCCTGGAGGTGGTCCCGACCGGTCTCACGATGGCCGAGGTCGAGGCCCGGTGGGACGCGGAGGAGGCCGCCGAATCCGCCGCCCGCGGACTCCCCTCCCCTGCCCTGGAGAGTGCCCCTTCCGGGGTGGTGGAGAGCGCCCCCGACCGGCCCTAGTCCACCGGCTCCACACCCGCTCTCCGGGTGCTCTCCAATCGCTTCCGGCAGCCCCTCCCCCGACCCCTTCCCGGGGTGCCCCATGGGAGGGGTGTAGTCCGACTACCGCGCAGGTCAGCGCGGCAACTACAGGCCAGCTACCTACCGCCTACCTACGAACTACAACCCCTTCCGGAAGGGGTTAGTTGTAGGCCACACGCAAGAGGGGCCCGTCATGGCGACGGGCCCCTTCGTCGTGACGACGAACGACCGTTGCTGGTGGAGACCTTCAGGCCCGCCGTCGTCAACGACGTCGTCATCGTCGTCACGAACCGACCGGCGGCCCGGTCTCAGCGGGCGGCGGTGTACGCGTCCCAGAGCCGGTCGCCGTCGGCGCACCGGAACACGCTCTGGGTGCATTGCGGGCAGTCAGCCACGTGGCTGAGATACGTCCGGTACGCGGCGTTGCGGGGGCTCTCTGCGGCCCCGCCGGTGAACACCCGGGCGGGCCTGTCGGCGGGTGGCTGCTCGATGGTGGGCAGCTCGACGGAGACGAGTCCTTCGCCGGTGTCCCGCCAGTGCCCGCCGGTACTGTGTTCCATGTCGACCCCTTCCGGTCGTCCAATCCCCCGGGCCGTGCCATCGGCCGCGGGGGTTTCTGCTGTTCAGACGGTACCGCTACAGGCCACCATATGGCGCCCCATACGGCCACCTACAGATGCCGGGAGCGCCGGGCCGCCCTACGTTCCGATCATGAGCGAGGGCCTGCCGCAGTACGTCTACGTCGAGGTGGCCGACCAGGTTGAGGCGGAGATCCGGTCGGGCCGGCTGCCTGCCGGTGCGCGTCTGCCCAACGAGCGGGCCATGGGCGAGCAGTACGGCGTAGCTCCCGGCACGGCCCGCCGGGCGGTCGCCGAGCTGCGCGAGCGCGGCCTGGTCGCCACGCTCCCCAACAAGGGCACGTTCGTGATCGTGCCCCCGGCCGGCGCGTAGCCGGGGGCGTCGGGTCAGATGCTCACCGCCGCGAGGGTCCGGCGGCCGAACTCCATGGCTGCCTTGTAGGGGTTCTCCGGGGTGGGTGCGTTGTAGTAGACGTTCACGTCCCCCCCGGCCGCGGCCGTTCGTCCCGGCGCTGCCGAGGAGACCAGGGCGTTGGCCTGCGCGGTGGTGAAAACGGGCTCAGGCCGGCCGGTGCCGTTGTAGGCCAGGTTCAGCCCGGGGGCCAGGTACCCGCCGTGGTCGTAACCTCCCGCGCGGTTCAGGGCCGACAGGGAGCCGTACTGGTGCAGGGCGTAGTTCAGGCCCGCGAAGGTGTTCGCGAGCGGGTCGGTGGACACCCCGTACTCGAAGGGGCCGCGCTGCCGGTACGCCCCGGCGAAGCGGCGGAAGGTGCCCCCGATCACCTGCATGAGGCCCACGCTCGGGTGGCCGGCCAGCCAGTTGGAATCCCACTTGTTGACCACGGTCGGGTTGCCGCCGCTCTCCTGGTTCATGCGCCGCTCGACGGTGCCGAGCCAGGAGGAGGGCTGGCCGAGCAGGGCGAGCGCCTGAAGGATCGTCGGCGCCCACTGGGCCACTCCGGCGGACGGCTTGAACGAGGTCGCGCTGTCCCCGCCCAGCCCCACCAGCTTCTTCAGACCGTCCACGGCCATCGTGGGCAGGCTCGCCGCCATCCTGCCCCAGCCGGTCGACCCGAAGTCGGGGGTGAGCTTGTCCAGCACCGGCCCGAGCAGCTTCACCAGACCGCCTACGGGGTCCTTCAGGAAGTCCCCGGCGGACTTGATGCCGCCCACGACGGCGCCGCCGACCGACTTGGCCACACCGGTGATGGTGCCGATGATGCCGCCGCCCGCGAGCATCTGCGTGCCGGCCTGCTGGAGCAGGCCCAGGGCCCGGCCCCGGTAGCGGGGGTCGGTGGGGATGACGTACTCGGGGTACTGCGAGCGGCCCTCTCCCACGATCGCGGTCGGCTTGCTGAACACCCCGGGTCGTGCCGGGACGGTGCCGCCCGCGGCGAGCTGCGGCAGGGTGTGCAGCTTGGGCAGGCCAGGAATCCAGCCGCCGACCTTGTCCCAGATGCTGACGATGCCCTTGTTCCACACCTGGTTGATCACGAAGTTGACGGGCTTCTTCGTCTCGTCCTTGATCTTGCCCCACATCAGGCCGACGCCCTTCTGCAAGGCGTCGAACGCGCCGATGACCTTGTCCCGCAGGCTGCCGGCCCAGCCGGGAATCGTCTGGGTGAAGAACGCCCCGATGGGGCTGAACACGTGGCCCTTCAGCCACTGCCAGCCGGTGGAGAAGGCGTCACTGATCTGGCGCCAGTACTTGATCACGAGCACGACGGCGATCCCGACAGGGCCGGTGATGATGCCGAGGACGAGCGGCCAGTTCCTCTTCAGCCAGTTGAAGGCGAACAGCGCCCCGGTGACGAGCCCCTTCCACACGTCCTGTACCAGTTTCCGGAACCAGTCGAACTTCGTGTACGCGTAGATGAAGATCACGACGAGTGCGGCGACCGCGGTGATGACCAGACCGATCGGGTTCGCGTCCAGCGCGATATTCAAAAGGCCCTCGGCGATCGCAGCGACCTTCATGCCCACGGCCAGCGCCACGAACAGCGCGCCCAAAATCTCCAGGACCCTTATCGGGATCGCCTGGATCACCTTCGTGATCGCGTTGATCAGGATCACCGACGTACCCGACAGCGGCGCCAGCGCCGTGATGATCCGCGTGATCGCGGAGAAGACGTTGCCGATGGTCCGGCCGAGGATCGGCCCCTGCACCTTCACGTAGTCGATGAAGCTCTCGAACTGCGGCGAGCCCTTCAGCGAGGTGCCCCACTTTGCGAACTTCCCCGTCCACCCGTCGACCTTGTCGCCGGCCGCATCCACGTGCGGCAGGAACGCGTCGATGATGCCGCCGGCACCCTTGAAGATGTTGCCCAGGCTCGTCCCGAGGTGGTCGATCGACGGTCCGATCGACGTCCCCAAGTCGTCCTTCAGCGACTTCGCCCAGGGCATCTTCACCTGCCTGCCCAGCTTGTCCTCCAGGCCGCCGACAGCATCCGCGGCGGCCGTCACGAACGGCGTCAGCCCCGGCAGAGCCTTCGCGAGTCCGTTCAAGGCCCGGGTGAAGATCGGCATGACCGCCGGCTGCAACGACTTCGACCAGGCCCCGAACACCGACTTCAGGTTGGTGAAGGCGCCCAGAGTGGCCCGGCTGGCCGGGGTCATCTTCGCCAGTTCCGCCCGGTACTTCGCCTGAGCCTGCTCCGCGGCCGACGCGCCGCCGGCCGCCGACTGCTGGGCCGACTGGATCTGCCGCTGCGCGGACGCGATCGAATCCGCTGCAGCCGCCTGGGCGTTGGCCACCCCCCGCACCGCGTCGGCGACCTTCGCCTGAGCGTCCGAGACCGAGCGGGCGTTGTCCACCTCGGTCTGCGCCTGCGCTGCCTGCGCGTCGTGGAGAGCCGTGGTCTTGTCGAGCACGTCCTGCTGCGCCTGGGCCGCCTGCTGCTGCGCCTGGACCACGACGGCGCTGCCGTCGACACCGGCCTTGCTTGCGGCCGTCTGCTGGTCCTTCAGGCGCGCGGTCGCGGTCGTCTGGTCGGCGAGCTGCTGCACCGCCTGGTCGTAGGCCAGCTTCGCCTCGGCCCGCTGCAACTGCGTCGCCGTCGGGTCGGCCATGGTCTTGTTGAGGTCGGCCTGGGCCTCCTGCAGCTGGAGGTCCGCCTGCCGCTGCGACAGCTGGGCGTTCGCGTACTGGGACGCGAGATCGGCGAGCTGCTGCACCGCAGTCCGCCGGGCAGCCGTCAGGTCCGCCTGAGCCTGCGTGGCGGCCTTCTGCGACTGCGTGAGCGCCGTCTCCGCAGTCACGACCGCACGGGCCGCCTGCTGCTGCCTCTGCGCCGCCTGGGCCACCGCGTCACCGACGGCACGCTTCGCCTGGGCCACCTGCTCGTTCGCTGACGCGATCTGCTGGCCCGCGCTGCGCTCCGCCGACGCCAGCGCCTGCTGGGCGCCGGCCATCTGCAAGGCGTTGCCCGTACCCGACTTCACCGACGTGTTCGAGGCGTCCTGCGCCGCCTTCTGCAACGCCAGGACACTGCTGATCTGCTTGAACGCGGGCACCGCCACCGCGGCGATACCGCCCAGGCCGACAGCCGCAGCGACACCAGCGGCAGCGACACCGCCCAGGCCGGCCGCGATGACGGGCAAGGCGGGGATGAGCGCCGGACCGAACGCCAGCGCCGCCGTCACCAGATTACTGAACCCCTGAACCGCCCGGCCGGTGTCAACATCCGCATCGACCTCGATGTCAGTCCCGTCAACCGCGGCGATCTCCCCCCGCAGCAAGTCGAGCTGGGCCGTCGCGCGGGCCGTGTCGATCCGGACATTCACGTCCGTGTGGTTGGCGCCAAGAGCCACCAGCCGGGCCTGGATACGGTCCAGCTCCGCAAGCGCGTCAGTAGCGGACACGTCGATGCCGATCCGCTTGTTGCTCAGCGTCTCCAGACGGGCTCGCAGGCGGTCCATCTCCGCGTCAAACCCCGTCGCGTCCGCACCGACGTTCACACGCGGCAGAGACCGGAACGCAGCCTCCACACGGGTACGGAACAGCCGGCCGAACGCGCCACCCGCATCATCACCCGCCCGGGTCGCGGACGCCCGCGCAGCCTGCCCGCCCGTCGTGATCCCACTCGACAAAGACGACCGCACCTGGGCCGCGATCCGCGAGCCGATCTGCCGGCCGATCCGCTCGCCGATCGCCGTCGCCGCGGAGTTGTCGATCCCCGATGCCATCGCCGGACCGAACGCCCGCCCGGCCGCCCGACCCGCATCCTCGCCGGCCCGCGTCGCGGCCGGTACGAGACCGTCCTTCAACCGCTGATAGATGCCCGACGTATTCGGGATCACGTCGACTTCGACGGACCCCACGCTGATTGCCATGACTTCCTCCTGGAAGCTCGATGGCGCGGGCCCAAGAAGGCAAGACGTTCAGTTGTGCTGCAGCCAGGCAGGCGGCCCCAAGTGGGCCTGCCAATCCTCGCCGTCCAGGAAGGCACGACGGGCCCCCGTCCACATGATCCGGGCATACCCCAGCCCCATCGGGTCGTCCGGGTCGGCCACCCACCAATCCGCTACAGCGAACACATCGAGCGGGGGTGGGTAACCATCCTCCTCGTCGGGTCGCCGGGTCTTCCGCCGGCTCATCGGTTGCCCCAGCGGACCATGGCCGCCTTACGGGCCTGCACCGTGCGGCGCTGCCCGTCCGACGCCTGCCGCTCGTCGTCGTCAGGAAGCTTCAGCGTGCCCAGCAGCCGGGCCAGCAAGGCACGATGCGCTCTCAGTTCCTGCACCAGCGGCGACGCCACAGGCTGACCCATGCTGCCCGTCACCACCAGCGGCGCCGACAGATGCGCCTGGTGCAGACGCTCAATCAGGTCCGCCTCACGGCACGCGTCCTCCAGCACGCGCAGCTCGTCCTGGCGCAGCTCAAAGCCGGAGGCGATCGCCTCCCACAGCTCCGAACCGCGCTGTTCAAGCCCGTCCGGGGCCTGTCCATCGGCCATGTCACGCTCCCAAGATCACGGAAAAACAGAGAAAGATCAGCAAGCAGACGGTCAGGTGCTATACGGCCCCGATGTCTCAAAAAGTGGGGTAGGGGGGTAATGCCCCTATATGGGGTTGTGCACCCGACGGCCGCTGGCGGGCGGACGGCCGTCGGGTGGCACGGCCAGCGCTGGTGATCGTGGGGTAGCAGATGACCCGATCACCATGGGTCCTCGGACACGTCGTCATGAGCCGTGTTGAGGTGCCGTTGACGCTGGCGTTCATGGGTCAGCCTCTGAGGGCTGCTTGGACGCCTCGGAGAGCGGCGTTGCGGCCGTTCCCGGACGCTGGACTGATCATCCTGTTGGCTTCGCGCCAGCGTTCGACGTTGACTGCGCGTTCGCGTACTTCGTTTGGCCTGGCGAGCTGGAGGGTGATGCCTTCGGCCCGTGCGAGGTGGACCCACCGGGCGACGGGCCGCTGCCTGAGGGCCTGCCACTCCTGCATGATCGGCGCGTACTGGGTGCGCCAGTGGCCGGCGAGCAACTGCCCCTCGCTGTCGGGGTGTGTGGTGTCGGGGAAGGCTGCGACGGTGTAGAACTCCCAGTCGCGTCCGCCGTCGATACCGACTGCTGCGGCCATGGTCCGGCGGTCGTGGACGATCTGGTCGAGCTTGGGCGCGACGGCTTGGGCCAGTTCCCAGGCGGCTGACACCGCTGGGTCGTTCCAGTCGACGCGCTCTTCGATGAGGGCGTCGGTGGGGGGGAGTTTTGCGGCGCCCCGGCGGATGACTTTGAGGTGCTTGTCGAACTCGGGCTGGAGGCTGACGATCCAGCCGGGTACGGCGGCGCGGACGAGGGCGTTGTACTTGCGGGCGATGGGCTCGGCGTAGAGGGACGCCACCTGGTGGTGGGATTCGGCGATGCGGTGGGCGTGGGCGGTCTCGGCGATGAGCGCGGCCAGCTGCTCGGGGGTGTCGGGGATGTCTTCGACGGTGGGCCGGTCGGGCCGGGGCATGTGTGCGGCGGCCGTGACGGTGTCGTGGAGGGCGCGGGTGGCGTCGATGTCCGGGGGTACGGGCAGGCCGCGCCGGCGTGCCGCGGTGACGGCGTCCATGGTCTTGTGGGTGTCGTACTCGAACGTGAGCATCATGCGGCGTCGCCTCCGCTGTAGTCGGCGCGGGCTTCCATGCCGACGCGGTGGGCGCTGAGTCCTTCGATCTCTCGGGCCGGGTACACCGAGTGCTCGGCGCCCCAGATGAAGGGCTCGATCTTTGGCATGTTCTTGTGCTCGATCAGGAGCCGCATGGTGCTGTTCTGGGCGCCGTCGTGGTTCCACTGGTCGACGATGTCGGTGTAGCCGTTGGACCATGCCTGGCCGGCGACGGTCTTGGCGAGCTGGTGGTCGCCGTCCTGTTGGGCCTGGCGGAGCATGCCAGCGAGCTGGTGGTGGTCGGTGACGCTGTTGACCATCTGGTTGGCCTGGCGCTGGGCCATGGCGGCTTGGGGGTCGCTGGTCTTTCCGCCCCAGGCGCGGTCCACGAGGTTCCGCCGGTGGTTCTCGATGGCGGCGAGGCCTGTTGCCGCTAGCTGGCTGAGCGCGGCCTGGGTCTCTTCGTAGGCGCGGGCGATGCCGCCGCGCTTTGCTTCGGGGGTGAGTCCGCGGTGGTCGCGGATGCGCTGCACGGTGGTTTCGTACCGGCTGCGGATCTCGTCGACCTTGGCGTGGTGCTCGGTGAGCATCTTCTGGGCGGGGCTGGCCGGCGGGGCTGGGGCGGTCTGGGCTGCCTGGGTACGGCGCTGCTGGGCGGCCTGCTGGGCGAGGTGCATGCGGATGGCGCTGCCGTCGCCGCCGGAGGTGATCGAGAAGGACATGGGGGTTAGTTCCCTTCGGTGAGGTCGGCAATGATCTTGTTGAAGTTGGCCCGTTCGCGGGCGAAGCCGCGGACTTGCTCGACGATGTCGGCGAGTTGCTGGGGGGTGAGGACGCCGGTGATGACGGAGGCCATGGTCATGACGGCGAGTTCGGCGACGGCCGCGGTGGTGATGGGTCCGGGGGTGGTTGCGAGGTAGGCGGCGAGGGTGTCCCGGTCGCCTTCGAGCGCGGCAACGGTGACGTGGTACGCGAGTTCGGCCATGTCCGTCATGACGCCTCCATGGGGCTCTGGGGGGTGGGGTCTCCATTTCTGGCCAGGCTCGGAGCGGCGCCCTTATGGCCCCGGTCTCCATTTCTGGCCAGCTTTCGGAGGTCGTCGATGTCGATGTCGTCGGCGACCGCGTAGATCCAGCGGGTGCCCTCGCCGTAGGGCTGTTCATCGACCTTGAGGAGGCCGAGGAGGTGGAGCTCCTGCAACGCCCGGTCGACGGTCTTCCTGGGGAGCTGGGTGCGCTTGACGACATCGGCGGTACGCGACCAGGGGCTGTCGACCACGTCGGCGAGCAGCGCCATCCGCAGCGGGGGCATGCTGTCGTGCGCGCACCGGATCGCCACGTTGAGCGCGGCCAGGCGGTCCATGCCGATGGCGATGCCGCCGCGCATGATCTGGGCGAGCTGCTTGGTGAAGCGGGTGGGCATCTCGGGTGCGTGGGCCTGGGTGACGTTGCCCTGGTAGTCCCGTTCGACTGCGGTACGGGACAGGGTGACGATGTCGGCGAGGCCGAGCAGTTGCATCATGTCGTCGTCGGTCAGGTCGATCGTCTGGTCGGTGTCAACGGACTTGATGAGCGCTGCGACAGCGTTGGACAGGTCTTCGCGCATGCCGACTTCGTGGCTGACGTTCTTGAGCGCCTGGAGACCGGCGGCCCGGCGGCCCTGCTTGGTCTTGGAGTCGATCCGGACGAGTACGAACCGGTCACCCATGGTGGAGACCACTGCGTGTGCGGAGTCCCATGCGGTGGTGACCGCGCCGACGACGACCAGGCGGCCCTTCCACGTAAGGGTCTTGCCGCCGTCCTGGCCGATCTCCCGGTCCCATCGGCCGTCGTAGATCTCCCGGAGCGCGGCGAGTACGGCGGCGCGGGCGTCGCGGTTCATGGACAGGATGGAGGTGAAGTCCTTGATGACGAGAATGCCCCGGTCTCCGATCTTCCGGAGCAGCCCGCCGTGCGCGTCCTTGGCCTTCTCCTTCTCGGCGGTGCCGGAGATCAGTGCGGCCTCGCCGGTGATGGTGGAGACGATGACCGCCCCGGCGCCCTGCAACGGCATGACGGTCTCGGTCTTGGCCGCACCCGAGCCGGAGACGACCAGCAGCCAGCAGGGGTCGCCGGTGAGGCGTTCGCCGGCCGCGACGGCGAGTACGGCCGCGAGGGCTTCGAGGTCGTAGTCGGTGCCGAGCCAGCGGGCGAACACCTGGTTGATGTCGGCGAGAAGCTGGCCAGATTTGGAGAGGGGGGTATCCAGAGGTTGGCCAGAAATGGAGACCTGACCCCCTGGGACGAGTTCGAGCGTCATCGGGTGGCACCTGCCGTTCGTCGGGCGGACGCCACGGTCCGCTGTGCTTCGGCCTCAGTCAGACCGAGCGAGACAGCCGCGCCAACCAGGGCACGCTCGGCGTCGCTGGCGTTGAGATGTCCGTCGGCCACGTGCGCCCACGCCTTGCAGGAGGCCCAGTACAACTTGCTGTTCCGGTCGCCCTCCTGGGCTCCGAGCAGGACCCGCAGCAGCCCGTCGAGGGCAGCGTCGCGGGTACGGAGCAGGGCCGGCTGCACCCGTGCCGGGGCCGGCGGGGGCAGCATGAGCTTCAGCAGCTCCGGCGGGCAGGGCAGCGGCTCGGTGTACCCGAGGGAAGGGTGGAACCGGTACTCGCCGGCCTTGCCCATGCTGCCGGGGCCGACGAGGTAGCCGCGGGTGCTGCGCACGTCGATGCCGGGACCGAGGCGTCCGACTGAGTTGGGCACGACCGTGCCTTCCGGGACAGTCAGCCACAGGTGGAGACCGCCGGACGGGGTGCACACGGTCAACGTGCGGGGGATGGTGAACCCGTACCGCTCGGCGAGTTGGTTGAGGGTGGCGATGCCGTCGACGCCGTTCTTCCGGTCGAGGTCGAGGCCGACGAGGCGGCCGTCGCAGGCGACGCCGTATCCGGCTGCGCGTGGTGCCTGCTCGAAGAGGAATCGGACATCGGCGGGCACGGTGGTGGCGTCGCCTACGCCGTGGCCGGGTGAACCGCACTGGGCCATGCCCTTGCAGTTGTGGCCGCGGTCGTGCGGCGAGGGGATCGCCGGGACCTTGTTGCGGCTGAGAGGGAAGACGCCGAACCCGAGCCGGGCGGCATTGATGGCGTTGTCGAGGGCCTGCTGCCAGTTGCTCATGCGGCCCGCCCCCGCTTCGACTGGAGGTCGTAGGTCGCGCCGCACGGGGCGTGCTTGACGCCGAGGCTGACGTGCCGGTGGTGCCGGCCGCAGCCGGGGCAGCGGGCCACGAATTCGAGCTGGCCGGTGGTGATGACTGGTAGGGGACGGGCGACGGGCGGTACTGTGGACTCGGTTCCGCCACCAATGAGAGCCAACTGCGTGCCCCGAGATGATTCGACCATCTCGGGGTTTTCGCTTTTCCGGGTCATGCTGCGGCGCCCCGCTCCTGCTGTGCATCCCAGCGGTCGAGTTCTTCGGGGTCGTAGAGCGCGCGCCGGCCGACCTTGATGTACGTCGGGCCGTAGCCGATCTGACGCCAGTACCGGATGGTGCTCTCGCCAGCCTGATAGCGCTCCGCGACCTGGGCGGATGTCAGGTACCTCTTGATGCGTTCGGCGAGCTGTTCGCTCACATCTTCTCCCTGTGAAGCCTTGATCTTCACCTAACGATGGTCAAAGCTAGCACCGTTGATATCCGCTTGGGAAGTCGGTACCTTCTTCTCGTGAAGATTGATGATGTTGCGGACTCATTCGGCAAGGCGGTCCGGCGGGCGCGAGAGAACCGGCGGTGGACACAGGCGGACCTGGCGCAACGGCTCGGTGCGGTCCTGGGCAAGGAGGTAAACCCGCTGGCAGTGACCCGGATTGAGAGCGGCAAGCGACCGGTGCCGCTTCCCGAAGTCGCCGCACTGGCAGGGCTGTTGAACCTGGAGATTGACCCGCTTATCAACCCGGCGCCGGTCCGCCTGGGGCAAGCTGAACTCGTGCATCGGGCCGAAGAAGTCAGGTCCGAACTCGACGCGGCGTACCAGGAAGAGGTGCGCCTGATGGCAGCATCCGCCTCCGCCAATCAGCAGTTGAGGCAGCTCCGCATGCGCCAGGACGGCCTTGAGCGTGAACTGCAAGCGATTGAGCGGGCCACTACGAGAGACGGTGAACATGGCAAGCAAGAGCATCAAGAAGCGCCCGAACGGTAAGTGGCGGGCACGCTACCGGGACTTGGCCGGCAAGGAGCACGCGCGTCACTTTGCCCGGAAGGTCGACGCAGAGCGCTGGCTCGATGAGGTCACGGCCGCACTGGTGACGGGTCAGTACGTTGATCCGAAAGACCAGAAACTGACGGTCGATCAGTGGTGTGATCTGTGGTTGGAGTCCTACGCGAAGCGGGATTCCACGGTGCGGCAGGCGAAGGTACACCTTGGGCAGATCCGGGCGGAGTTTGGGCCGCTACCGCTGATGGCGGTGGACGAAATGGCCGTCAATCGGTGGATGGCCCGACTGAGGCGCGAGAAGGTCGCGCAGTCGTACCGCTTCGCTCTACACAGTCGCCTGTCCCAGATTCTTCGGGCTGCCGTCCGGGGGAAGAAGCTCGCCTCGAACCCGTGCGGTCGGGAGACCTCTCCGGGCGCGGGCAAGCAGCGGCCTTATGTCTGCACCGAGGCGCAGTTCTGGGCGATGTACGAGGCCGCGTCGGTGAAGTACCGCCCGGCCTTCCTGCTCGGCGCGTTCGCCGGCCTACGGGTAGCCGAGGCGTGCGGGCTGCGGGCAGGGGACGTTGACCTCGACACGAGGTTCATCAACCCGGCCGTGCAGTATCCGGCCGAACCCCTCAAGACCGAGATGTCGATGACCGCGGTGCCCATCCCGGATGCGTTCGTCGGGGAGATCAAACGCCTACTCGATGGCGGGCGCGGATTCGTCGTGTCCGACGACGAGGGCAAGCAGATGGGCCCATGGAAGGTGGAACGGGAGATCCGCCGGGTGCGGGCCAAGGTGTCGGGGGTGCCGGCCGAGTTCCGCTTCCACGATCTGCGGCACTTCTTCGCCTCTGCCCTGATCGCCGCCGGCAGCGACGTGAAGGTGGTGCAGCACCGGTTGCGGCACTCGTCCGCGAAGACGACGTTGGATACCTACGGTCACCTCTGGCCCGACTCCGACCAGTCCACCAGGGCGGCAGTGGAACGCCTCATGACGTCCAAGATCAACAAGCTTGCGGACCCCTCGCGGACTGACGAGGGGTCCGCGTAGCGAACCTAGAGGTCAACCGACTGTTGATCTTTAGATGTCGAAGTACAGCTCGAACTCGTGCGGGTGCGGGCGGAGCTGGATCGGGGCGATCTCGTTCGTGCGCTTGAAGTCGATCCAGGTCTCGATCAGGTCGGCGGTGAAGACGCCGCCGGCCTGGAGGTAGTCGTTGTCGGCCTCGAGGGAGGCGAGGACGGCCGGGAGGGAGGTGGGGACCTGGGGGACGCTCGCGTGCTCTTCCGGGGCGAGCTCGTAGAGGTCCTTGTCGATCGGCTCGGCGGGCTCGATCTTGTTCTTGACGCCGTCCAGGCCCGCCAGGAGGAGCGCGGAGAAGGCCAGGTACGGGTTGGAGGACGGGTCGGGGGCGCGGAACTCCACGCGCTTGGCCTTGGGGTTGGACCCGGTGATCGGGATACGCATCGCGGCGGAGCGGTTGCGCTGCGAGTAGACCAGGTTGACCGGGGCTTCGAAGCCGGGGACCAGGCGGTGGTAGGAGTTCACCGTCGGGTTGGTGAAGGCCAGCAGCGAGGGCGCGTGCTTGAGGATGCCGCCGATGTAGTAGCGGGCGGTGTCGGACAGGCCCGCGTAACCGGTCTCGTCGTAGAAGAGCGGGTTGCCGCCCAGCCACAGCGACTGGTGCACGTGCATGCCGGAGCCGTTGTCGCCGAAGATCGGCTTGGGCATGAAGGTCGCGGTCTTGCCGTTGCGCCAGGCGACGTTCTTCACGATGTACTTGAAGAGCATCAGGTCGTCGGCGGCGGCCAGCAGCGTGTTGAACTTGTAGTTGATCTCCGCCTGGCCGGCGGTGCCGACCTCGTGGTGCTGACGCTCGACCTGGAGGCCGGCCGCCTCCAGCTCCAGGGAGATCTCGGCGCGCAGGTCGGCGAAGTGGTCGACCGGCGGGGTCGGGAAGTACCCGCCCTTGTAGCGGACCTTGTAGCCGCGGTTGTCCTCCAGCGCACCGGTGTTCCAGGCGCCGGCCTCGGAGTCGATGTGGTAGAAGGACTCGTTCGCCCGGGTGGCGAAGCGCGCGCTGTCGAACACGTAGAACTCGGCCTCGGGGCCGAAGTACGCGGTGTCGGCGATGCCGGTGGAGGCCAGGTACGCCTCGGCCTTCTTCGCCACGTTCCGCGGGTCGCGGCTGTACTGCTCGCCGGTGATCGGGTCGTGGATGAAGAAGTTGATGTTGAGCGTCTTGTCCTTGCGGAACGGGTCGACCCGGGCCGTGGAGAGGTCGGCGCGCAGCGCCATGTCCGACTCGTGGATGGCCTGGAAGCCGCGGATGGACGAGCCGTCGAAGGCGAGCTCGTCATCGGGGTTGAACGACGACACCGGGACCGTGAAGTGCTGCATCACACCGGGCAGGTCGCAGAACCGGACGTCGACGAACTTGACGCCCTCGTCCGAGATGAACTTGTTGACGTCGTCGGCGTTCTGGAACATCCAACTCCTCCTAGGCCCGGCCCGCGGGTCGGGTTGGCGATCGAGGTGCGGCCAGTGCGGTGGCGCACACTGCCCTGACCATAGGGATCGGGCATTTCTCAAGCATGACCCATTTGTTTCTGAGGCGTTAACCGCTACGCCGAGGGACCGGCACCCACCCGGTGTGGCCCCTCCCGCGGGGGCTACCGTGGACCCGTGGACAACAGGGAAGCAATCGGATCGTGGCTCTCGGGGCCCCGCGCGGCAGCCGAAGAGATGGGCGTCGAATTCGGCTACCGCGGTGAGCGGCTGGGTCTGCCCGAGGAGGGCCCCGGTTCGATCGCTCCGGTGGGCCGCCGACTGGCCGCGGTCTTCGTGGACTGGATTCTGTGCGTGCTGATCGCATACGGCCTGATCGCACACCGTGACTACAACGCGTCCAATCCGTGGGCGCTGCTGGTCTTCGGCGCGTTGAGCGTGGTGGGCCTGTCCCTCATCGGCAGTACGCCGGGCAAGCGGCTGTTCGGGCTGCGGGTCGTCCGGCTGGACGGCGGCCGGCTGCTGCCGCTCGCGGTGCTGATCCGTACGGTGCTGCTGCTGCTGGTGATCCCGGCCGCCGTCTGGGACCGCGACACCCGCGGCCTGCACGACAAGGCGGCCGGGGCCGTCCAGATCCGCGTCTAGCGGCTCGCTCACCGGAGCCCCCGCTCCCGGACCCGGAAGCCCCCGCCCCTCCGAGCCGGAGTCCTCGTCCCCGAGGCCCGCGGCGCGAAGCGCGATGCGGCGGAGGCGAGGGCGGGGAGAGCGGGGTGGCGGGGTGGAGCGGACGGCAGCGGGTCCGGGCGCCCGACCGGCACCCGGACCCCTCGCGTGTCGTACGGCCCGTACGCCGCCCCACGGCCTTCGCGGCTCCCGGCCCGGCGCAGGCTCCGCCATGCACCCGGCCGCCGTACGGGGACGCGCTCAGCGCCCCTTCGGCATCCGCATCCCGCGCGGCATCGGGCCCTTGGGGATCGGCATGTTGCTCATCATGTCGCCGAGCGCCCGCAGCCGGTCGTTGACCTCGGTGGTCTTCGGGCCGCTCAGCGACCGCGGCAGCCGCAGCAGCGTGGTGCGGATCTTCTTCAGCGGCAGCTCGCCCGTGCCGTCGCCGACGATGTAGTCGTGCACCGGCACGTCGTAGACGATCCGGGACACCCGCTTCTTCTCAGCGGCCAGCAGGCCCTTGACCCGGTTGGGGTTGCCCTCGCCGACCAGGACGACGCCCGCCTTGCCGATCGCCCGGTGCACCACGTCCTGGTTCTTGTTCATGGCGACCGCCGGGGTCACGGTCCAGCCGCGGACGTTCTGCAGGACGGCCGCCGCCGCACCCGGCTTGCCTTCGAGCTGTCCGAACGCGGCCGTCTCGGCGCGGCGGCCGAAGACGACCGCCATGGCGAGCACGGCCAGCAGGAGGCCCAGGACGCCGGCGTAGACAGGGTGGTCGATCAAGAAGCCGATGGCGAGGATGACACCGAAGGTGACGATTCCCACAGCCGCAAGGACAAGCCCGATCTTGGAGTCGGCCTGCCTGGTCATCTTGTACGTCTGGGCGATCTGCTTCAGTCGCCCAGGATTCTCGGATGGTTCCTTCCTCGCCATGCGGGAAAGGATACGTGGCCTGTCGGTACGCCGTCACCGCGGGCGGCCGGCCCGGCCGGTCGCCCGCTGGCCGGTCAGCGCGGTTCGAGCACCCCGCCCGTGAGGGCGGCCATCTCGTGCTCGGCCTCCCGGCGGTCCCTGGCGCGCTGCCGGTCGGCGACGACCGCCGCCCAGGCGTTGCGCCGGGCGGTCTGCTGGCCGCCGCTGAGCAGGAAGGACTCCACGGCCCGCAGCGCCCCGGCCACGGGCGCGTGCGGGCGCCCGGCGGTCACACGGACGGTGAGCGGGGCGATACGCAAGGGCCTGGACGACATGGCGTCCCCTTCGGAAGGTCAGCTGATGCGACTATCTGCGGATTCTCTGCGGATCCAGCGTCACCACACCGTGTTACCAGCCGGTGACCACCCGGTCAAACGCGTATGAAAAGCCTCGGTCTCCGAACGGAATCCGGTCAACAACAGACGAGCAACCTCAGGTCGCCGTCGGCCGACGGCGCACCGACCGTCGGCCGGCTGCCCGCCGGAGGTCAGGCCGCCGCCTGCGCCCGCCGGTCCACCGCCTGCTGGAAGAGCCGCCCGGCCCGGTACGACGAGCGCACCAGCGGCCCCGACATCACACCGGCGAAGCCGATCTGCTCGGCCTCCTCCTTCAGCTCCACGAACTCCGCGGGCTTCACCCACCGCTCCACCGGGTGGTGCCGCACCGACGGCCGCAGGTACTGGGTGATGGTGATCAGCTCGCATCCGGCCTCGTGCAGGTCCCGCAGCGCCTGGCTGATCTCCGCCCGCTCCTCGCCCATGCCCAGGATCAGGTTGGACTTGGTGACCAGACCGGCCTCGCGGGCCCGGGTGATCACCTCCAGCGAGCGCTCGTAGCGGAAGGCGGGACGGATCCGCTTGAAGATCCGCGGCACCGTCTCGACGTTGTGCGCCAGCACCTGCGGGCGCGATCCGAAGACCTCGGCCAGCTGGGCGGGCTCCGCGTTGAAGTCCGGGATCAGCAGCTCGACCTTGGTACGGCCGCCGGGCCGGTCCGCGGTCATCGCGTGGATCTGCCGGACCGTCTCGGCGTACAGCCAGGAGCCGCCGTCCGCCAGGTCGTCGCGCGCGACACCGGTGATGGTGGCGTAGTTCAGGTCCATGGTGAGTACGGACTCGCCGACCCGGCGCGGCTCGTCGCGGTCGAGGGCGGCCGGCCGGCCGGTGTCGATCTGGCAGAAGTCGCAGCGCCGGGTGCACTGGTCGCCGCCGATCAGGAAGGTCGCCTCGCGGTCCTCCCAGCACTCGTAGATGTTGGGGCAGCCGGCCTCCTGGCACACCGTGTGCAGCCCCTCGCTCTTGACGAGTTTCTGCATCTGCGTGTACTCGGGGCCCATCTTCGCCCGGGTCTTGATCCATTCGGGCTTGCGCTCGATGGGGGTCTGGCTGTTGCGGACCTCAAGGCGCAGCATTTTGCGTCCGTCGGGTGCGACTGCGGACACGACCGGCTCCCTACAACTTCGATTCTTCGGCGAACACCAGCGTACGCCCGTGATTCGTACGGCTCCCTCAGGGAGCAACCAGCAGCCTCGTGGGTGCATTCCCCGCCTGCTCCCCGCCTGCTCCCCGCCCGTCCTCCGGCGGGACCCCGCAACCCACCGGGCGTCCGCCAGGAGCCCCGCGGGGTCCCGCCGGTGGATACGGTCCCGCGCCCTCACACCGCCCGGGGAAGCGGTACCGCGGTGGTCAGTACGTGCGTCAGGTGCTTCTCGACCACCGGCACCACGTCGGCGACCGGGACCCGGCGGCCCAGCTCCGCCGAGAGCGAGGTGACGCCCGCGTCCCGGATGCCGCACGGCACGATCCGGTCGAACCAGGTGTTGTCCGGGTCGCAGTTGATCGCGAAGCCGTGCATCGTCACGCCCTTGGCGACCCGGATGCCGATCGCGGCGAGCTTGCGGTCCTCGCGCCGCTGGCCGGCGTTGGAGGGCGCGTACTGCGGGCCGCTCAGCCGCGGGTCGAACTCCTCGTCGGCGAGCCGGGGGTCGAGGTCCAGCGTCAGCCCGGGGCGGGACTCCACCGGGTCGCCCAGCACCCACACCCCGCTGCGGCCCTCCACCCGGCAGGTCTCCAGGCCGAAGTCGGCGGCGGTACGGATCAGCGCCTCCTCCAGCCGGCGTACGTGGGCGACCACGTCCACCGGCCGGGGCAGCTTCACGATCGGATAGCCGACGAGCTGGCCGGGGCCGTGCCAGGTGATCTTGCCGCCGCGGTCCACGTCCACCACCGGGGTGCCGTCCAGCGGGCGTTCGCTGTCGGCGGTGCGGCGGCCCGCGGTGTAGACCGGCGGGTGTTCGAGCAGCAGGCAGGTGTCCGGGACCTCGTCCGCGAACCGCGCCGCGTGCACCCGCCGTTGCTCCTGCCACGCCTGCTGGTACTCGACGGCCTCCGCGCCGAACCCCAGGTGAACGAAGTCCAGCTCACTCACGACGACTCCTCTGCTGTCCCCTCGGCGGCGCCGGCTGCGGGTCTCACAAGGCGCTCTCCTCACTGTACGGCGGTGGGCGCGGGACTCCGCGGGCCGGTCGGGGGCGGCCGGGTCCCGGCCGGGGAATCGGCCGGGGAATCGGGTCCGGCCCGCACGCGCGGCGTGCCCGAGCCGTAGCCGCCAGGGACCCCGGCCGTGCCCGCCACGACCCCGGCTCGTGTCCGGCGCATCCCCGACGCCCGGACCGGAATGATGGTCTGTTGTCGCCCATTCGGGCGAATATGCCGTTCTTACGGTGAACTTCCCGGCACTGACCGTTACATTCGCGCCGATCCCGCGACTCCCAGGGAAGTGGACCGCAATGCCGATGACGGACCGTGCCACGCAGCGAACTCCCGACCAACCGAACCCTCCCGCCGCCTCTCCCGCCGCCTTCCCCGCCGCCCCTCCGGCCGGTGCGGCCGCCCCGCGCGCCGCCGCCCTCCCCGGCGGTACCGAGGGACCGGCCACTCCGGACCCTCCGCACAGTCCGAACGCGCCGAACAGCGCCAACGCGCCGAACAGCCGCCTCGCCGCGCTCATCGCCGAGGCCGGCTTCTCCAACGCCGGGCTCGCCCGCCGGGTCGACCAGCTCGGCACCGAACACGGCCTCGACCTCCGCTACGACAAGACCTCCGTCACCCGGTGGCTGCGCGGCCAGCAGCCCCGGGGCACCACCCCGGCGCTGATCGCCGAGGTGTTCACCCAGCGGCTCGGCCGACGGCTGTCCGCCCAGGACCTCGGGCTCGACGCGTGCGCCCCGGTCTACGCCGGCCTGGAGTACGCGGCCTCGCCCGCCGAGGCGGTGGACATCGTCAGCGGGCTGTGGCGCAAGGACACCGGCAACCAGAAGGAGCTGCGGAAGATCGCGTTCACCCCGGCCGGTCTGGTCGTCCCCAGCCGGGACTGGCTGATCGGGCGGGCCGACGCCTCGGTGGAGTCCGCCGGGAACCCGGGCCGGACCGGCTTCCCCCGGGTGCCGCCCCAGCGCGGGGGGCTGCCCGGTGCCGAGGGGCCGGGCCACGGACCGGACCGGGAACCGGACCCGGCGGCCGGCCGGGCGCCGCGGCCCGATCCGGCGCGGCAGCGGATCGTCGGCGGCGACATCGCCGCGGTCCGTGCCGTCGGCGACCTCTTCCGCGGCCTGGACCAGACCTACGGCGGCGGCCACGTCCGCCTGGCCCTCGTCCGCTACCTGGAGCACGAGGCCGAGCCGATGCTGCGCGGCAGCTACGGCGAGGCGCTCGGCCGCCGGCTCTTCGCCGCTGTCGCCGACCTCACCCGGCTCGCCGGCTGGACGTCGTACGACATCGGCGCGCACGGGCTCGCCCAGCGCTACTTCGTCCAGGCGCTCCGGCTCGCCCAGGCCGCCGGGGACCGGGTCTACGGCGGCTATGTGCTGGTCACCATGAGCCGGCAGGCGGTCTACCTCGGCCACGGGCGCGAGGCCGTACAGCTGGCCCGGGTCGCCCAGCAGGGCGTCGGTACGGGCGCGCCGGCCGCGGTCCAGGCCCTGCTGCACGCGGCGGAGGCCCGCGGCCACGGCGTCGTCGGCGAGGCCCGCGCCTGCGTGGCCGCCCTAGCCCGCGCCGAACGCGCCCTGTCGCTGGCCCGGGGCGGTGACGAGACCCCCGGCTGGGCCCGGTTCTTCGACGAGGCCCAGCTCGCCGACGAGTTCGCGCACTGCCACCGCGACCTCCAGCAGTGGCGGCCGGCGGCCCAGCACGCCGAGCGCTCACTCCAGTTACGCTCCCCCGTCCACGCCCGCAGCCGGCTCTTCGCCCGTACGGTGCTGGCCTGCGCCCGCCTCGGCCTGGGCGAACTGGACGTGGCCTGCGCGCACGGCCTGGAGGCGGCCAAGCAGGCCGCCGACATGCGGTCGCTGCGCGCGGTCGAGTACGTCCGCGACTTCGGGCGCCGGCTCGACCCGTACCGCGAGACGGCCGCGGCGCGGAACTTCCACGACAGGGTCGCCGGACTGTCCCTGTGACCGGTGTGCCCCGCCGCCGGCACCGTGAGCGGTACGGCCCGCAGGGGCCGGCGTGATCGGGTAAGGGAGCTCGGCGCCTCAGCCGAGCCCCTTGACCGCCGCGTCGAGCGCGGCGAGGACCCGGGCGGTGTCGGCCCGCGTGGTGCGCCAGTTGGAGAAGGCGGCCCGCAGGGCCGGGCGGCCCGCGTGGACCGTGGGGCTGAGGAAGGCCTCGCCGGAGGCGGTGACCGCGGCGGAGAAGGCCGCGAGGCGGTCCGGGTCCTGATCGCCGGCGAGGGCGAAGCAGACCACGTTGAGCCGGGCGGGCGCGAGCAGGACGAAAGCGGGGTCGGCGTCCAAGGAGGCGGCGAGGGAGGCGGCGCAGGCGGCGTTGCGGACGACGATCTCGCGGTGGCCGGCCGCGCCGTACGCCGTCAGGGTCAGCCAGGCGGGGAGGGCGCGCAGCCGGCGGGAGTTCTCCGGGGTGAGGTGGAGGAAGTCGGGGTCGGCGGGGTCGGGCGCGCCCAGGTACGGGGACGCGTTGTGGAAGACCGCGGTCTGCAGGTCGCGGCGGCGGGTGAACTGGACCGCCGAGTCGTACGGCACGTTGAGCCACTTGTGCAGGTCGACGCAGACCGAGTCGGCCAGGTCCAGGCCCGCGGTGAGGTGCGCGTGGGCGGAGGACAGGGCCGCGAAACCGCCGAAGGCCGCGTCCACGTGCAGCCAGAACGGGAAGCGGTCCCGGAGCGCGGCGACCGCCCGCAGGTCGTCGAAGTCGACGGTGTTGACGGTGCCGGCGTTGGCCACCACGATCGCGGGCCGGCCGTCGAGCGCCTCCAGCGCGCGGGCCAGCGCGGCCACGTCCACCGCCTCCCGGTCCGGCAGCGTCGGCACGGCGCGCAGCCGGTCGCGGCCGATGCCCAGCACGGACAGCGCCTTGCCGATGCTGGAGTGCGGGGTGCCGGAGAGCACGTCGACCGGCCCGAGCGCGGCGGCGCCGGCCGTCGCTACCCGCACCCCGAGCCGTTCGCCGACCCACTCCCTGGCGATGGCGAGCCCGACGGTGTTGGAGGCCGTCGCGCCGCTGACGAACGCGCCGCTGTGCGCCTCACTCAGCCCGAACAGCTCCCGCAGCCAGCGCAGCGTCTCGTGCTCCAGCTCGGCGGCGCAGGAGTCGCCGCCGGACGCGGCGTTCTGGTCGTACGCCGCCGTCAGCCAGTCGCCCGCCAGGCCGGCCGGGGTAGCGCCGCCGGTGACGAAGCCGAGGTAGCGCGGACCGGCGCTGCCGGACAGCCCCGCCTCCCAGCGGGCGCCGAACTCTGCCAGCGCGCCGTCGAGCCCGCGCCCTTCGGCGGGCAGCTCCGCCGAGGGATCCGCGGGCCGCCGCCTCGTCAGGGCGACGGGCCGTTCGGCGAGACCGGCAAGGAACCGGGCCGCGTACTCCCGGGTCACCCCCAGCAGTTCGGGCAGCCGGGCCAAATCACCGGCGAGCACAGAGTCCATGAGACGGCACCTTAGGCACCCGGACCAGCGCCTGTCGCAGTCCACTTGCCTTCCGGTGGCCTGGTGGCCTGGTGGCTCGGTGGCCTGGTGGCCCGGTGGCCCGGTGGCCGGCCGGCGGTCCGGCGGTCCGATGGCCTGGCGGTCCGGTGCCCGGTGGCCCGGTGCGGCTGTCCGGCTGTCCGGCCGTCCGGCGGTGCTGACGAGGGTGGTCCGTCGGACGTCCGGGCCGCGTCCCGCGAACCACTCCGGTCCACGGGCCGCGCGCCCTCGGCGACCTGCTCCGAGGCGGCGTCGGCGGCGCGGTGACCGGTCGCGGGCCGCGTGGTCAAGGACGCGCCCTGGCAGGCTCGCCGGGAGGGCCCCTCAGTCGCCGCTGGGGGCGCCCCCACCGCCTGGCGGTCCGGGGGGCGAGCTCCCGCGGCGTCCGGCAGGCGGGTCGCGCCACGGGGCCGTCACAACCTCCTCGGCCGTGGGGAGCCCGCCTACCTCGTACCGCGTCCGGTTCAGGCGGCGGCCTCCCCGCTCGGTCGTGCCCGCACGCCCATGTCCCGCAGCACGCTGGACGCCGCACGGTGGCCGGACGACAGCGCGCCCTGGACCGTGCCGCCCTCCCGGTGGCCGCCGCAGACGTACAGGCCCGCCACCAGGCGTACCGGGCGGCGCGGGTCGTGCGGGACGGGCAGGGCGGGGACGGCCTCAAGGTCGGTGCGCAGCGACAGCAGCTCCCAGCGGTCGGTGCCGGTGTCGTAGAGCTCGGCCAGGTGGGCGCGCAGCGCCTTGTCGTCGTCGCCGTCCGGGGGCGGCCCGAGGACGACGGAGGTGATCAGCGCCCGCCCGGCGGGGGCCCTGCGCGGGTCGATCGCGCCGGCCGGGAAGGTGT